>JAUSKP010000020.1 GCA_030646555.1 bacterium | reverse complement strand
GCCCTGCATCCTTTGGTAGCGGATCATTATATCTTCAAGGGTCACAAAGAGGGCGTGGCCGATGTGAAGCGAGCCGTTGGCATTCGGCGGAGGCATTATGATGGTGAATGGCTTTTTGTGTCTGGCGGGCAGGTTGTCCGGATTAAAATATCCCGAATCCTCCCAGAGCTTGTAAATATTATCCTCAATTTGCTTGGAATCGTATTGTGAAGAGAGTTCTTTAGCCATTAGGTTATTATAAAGATTTTTAAAGGAAAAAGAAACTTGTTATGAGAAATAAATCCCCCACATAAGTACTTATGTGGGGGATAAAAAACCCGCGCATTTTTTAATTAGCGCGGGTTTGTTTTGATATGTATTAACTAAGCATTATTGTTTAGTTTGATAATTTTCATGACCCGAGCAGTGGAAGGTTGAAGGCCGAGTTCCTTACGCTTCAATACCTTAGGTTCTTTTATCTTGCAGATCCGTTCACAAAGTTCGAATGAAGAACTGCGGTGCGAGGGATAATCGCAGACCAATTCGATGAATTTCTTCGCTTTTTTGACGGCATCTTTTTTGTCCCTTGCATTAAAGCTGCGATCAATTCTGCTGGTTCCGTGTTGTGCGGAGTCCCACCCTATTAGACGATACCTCATATTACTTCCTCCTTTTTAATGTGCGATATTAGTACAACGATATTAATGGCAAACAAGTTTCTTTGCAAGTTTTTTAAATTACAAGTTTAAATTTGAGTCAGCTTCTATTTTATAAACTCTCTTTTTGGCTAAAGAATGAATATATGCGGCGGCGCCGATCATAGCTGCGTTGTCGGTATTGAATTTCATTTCCGGAGCGAAAAAGTCTAAACCCCGTCTTTCAGATTCTTTTTTAATCGTTTCACGAAGGGTTTTATTGCAGGCTACGCCTCCGCATAAAATTACGGATCTGGCGGAAAATTCTTCAGCGGCGCGCATCGTTTTTTTGGTTAAGACATCTATGGCGGCTTGCTGGAACGAAGCGGCAATGTCCGCCTTCGCCAAGGCTACGGTGGACAAGTCCGCTTTCCACTTTGGTGCGTTGGTTGGCAAATGATCACGAACATAGTAGAGCACGGAAGTTTTTAATCCGGAAAAACTGAAGTCGTAATTATGCTGGTTTAGCATCGGGCGGGGGAAGGTGATAGCTTTGGGATTTCCTTGTTTCGCAAGTTTTTCAATTTCGGGACCACCTGGATATTGCAGGCTTAAAATTCTGGCGACTTTATCAAAAGCTTCGCCGGCAGCATCATCCACTGTTTCGCCGAGCTTTTCCCATTTGGTCAGACTCTGCATTTTCAAAATAATAGTATGTCCTCCGCTAACAACTAAACCAATTACCGGAAACATCTTTTTTGTAATTTGTAATTTGTCATTTGGGTTTTCGGTTTTTTGCGAAAGCAAAAAACCGTAGAGATGTCCCTCCATATGATTTACTCCAATAAGAGGTTTCTTAAGTTCCTTTGCTAGATTTTCTGCAAAATTAATTCCAGTCCAAAGTGCCGGTTCTAATCCGGGGCCAACCGTGACGGCGATCAGATCTATTTTTTTTTCTAATCCGATGACTTCTTTTTTTATTTTCTGATAGATCTTCGGAAGATTTTTAATATGTTCTCGTTTGGCAAGATTAGGAACCACGCCGCCGAATGGGCGATGGATCTTTATTTGTGAAGAAACTTCATTTGCCAAGATTTCAAAACTTGGTTTGCGGAGCCCGCCCGAGCACTTTAATATGGCAATTGCTGTTTCATCACATGATGTTTCTATTGATAATATATTCATAATTAATTATGCGGTTTCACCTGCCCCGTCACTAAAAGAGCATTAATTATTTTCTCGCAGGCGGAGGCCGTTGCGAGCAATGCACTTTTTAGTGCGGGGTCACAGCTGGTTTCAATGGAAAGTATTATTTTGGAGTTGTTCTTTGTCATTTTATTTTTTCTGTCATTGCGAGGAGTCTGCGACCCTCCTTCGCGTAAAGCTTCCTCCTTCGTAAGACTTCGGACGGACAAGTCGGACGGGCGAAGCGTGGCAATCACTGCCTCCTCTGTCATTCCAAACTTGATTTGGAATCCAGAAAACCTGGATCCCAGGTCAAGCCCGGGATGACGGAAAAGATAGATTGCTTCCTCCTTCGCCAAGGCTATGGCGGACAAGTCGGCGGCACTCGCAATGACGAGAATTGTTGTATTGTGTTTATTAGTTCAAGGCTATTTTACAGTTTTTTATATATAACAGCAAATTTTTAAAAAAAGAGGGCCTATGGATATTACTCCAAGGCCCTCGAGTGTCTGATTACATGGGTGCGCAGATATCTTCTATTTCATAGTGATACCCGCAGCATTTGCAAAGCGCGACTTCTTCAACCAAGACTTTTATTTGAGTCCTGCCGCACTTCGTACATAGTTGCATTTGCACTTTTTGACAGCGAACCATCCCTTTTCCGCAGCAGCGATTCGACCAATAGGTCTTGGCGCCGAAGATGCCCGGATTTGGGCTAAGAAACGCCTCAGCCATGTTTTTCCATTCCGGATTATGATCCTTGCACATACCATGCTCGCACATGCAGTATTTTTTATCCGTTTTCTTAGCTCTTCCGCACATGCATTCCTGGAACGACGCGCAGTTTTTTGCGCTTGTGCCGCACAAACACTTCTTTCCATCCGAATTATTATGGTCCATAATAATCCTCCTTTTTAAGCCACCCTTTTCTAAGGTGCTTTATTCTTTATACAATAAATAGGGCTATATGTCTATAGCTCTATATTTTTCTGTCATTCCCGGGAAAGCGGGAATCCAGAAACAAGATAAGAACTGGATCCCGGCTCGTAGGCCGGGATGACAGATTTAAAAAGTTACTAATTATTTTTCTTCTCAGGCTTATCAATCTTAAGGCGTAATTCTCTGAGTTGTTCCGGAGAAACTTCCGAAGGCGCGTTCATCATAAGGTCTTTTCCTTCGCCAGTTTTAGCAAAAGCAATTACCTCGCGAATATTTGGTTCGTTTTCAAGTATCATAATGAGTCTGTCTAAGCCCCAAGCTATTCCGCCGTGCGGTGGAGTCCCTGTTTCAAAGGCTTTGAGCATATGCCCATATTCTTTTTCGATCTTTTCATCGCTGAAACCCATTATTTCCAAAACTTTTCTCAAAGCTTCCGGCCTGTGGTTCCTGATGCTTCCTCCGCCAATTTCGCTTCCGTTCAAAGTAATGTCATATTGTGCAGCCATAATATTTTCAATATTTTCTTTATTCATCAGGTCATTGTATGACTCGGGTTTTGTTCCTGAAAATGGATTGTGTGTAAATGTCCATTTTCCGTCATCTCCTTTTTCAAACATCGGGAAGTCTACTATCCAAGCGAAAGCCAAAAGATCAGGATCATTTTTATCTGTTCTTATATCCGGCTTGTCCGAACCGTATTTTTCTATTGCTTCTTTATAGGTAATTACGGGAAAAGGAATTTGCTGGATTTTTTTATGGGGATAAATAGTTTGGATTGTCTCAATAAGAGTTTTTTCATTTATTCTCATAACATCTTCTTCGGTGGCAAAACTCATTTCCAAGTCCATCTGCGTGAATTCCGGCTGCCTGTCGCCCCTGGTGTCTTCATCCCTGAAACATCTGGCAAATTGGAAATATTTTTCAAATCCGGCGGCCATTAAAAGCTGTTTGTATTGCTGGGGAGCCTGCGGAAGAGCGTAAAACTTTCCCGGCTCAAGCCTTGATGGCACGATAAAATTTTTTGAACCTTCAGCGGTGGCGATTGTAAGGTTCGGAGTTTCTATTTCGCAAAATCCTTCTTTTTCCAGCAGGTTTCTGGCAAGCAACATCACTTTATGCCTGTTGCGGATATTTTTTTGCATCCTTGGCCTGCGCAGATCCAAATATCGGTATTTTAGGCGAACTTCTTCGTCTATTTCTTTTCCGTCTCCGTTTACGTCTAGAGCCGGAGTGATAGCTTCGTTCAAAACAACAATGGAAGTAATTTCCATTTCAATTGCGCCATTTTCTTCGTTCTTATTTACCAACTTTTCAGGGCGGGGATTTACTTTGCCCAAGACCTCAATGACCCATTCCGATCGGATAGTACTGGCAATGGCAACGGCTTCTTTGTGGTTGGGAAGCGCGACAGCTTGGACTTTGCCGGACATATCACGTAAATCCACGAAAATTAATTTTCCGTGGTCGCGGCGGACATCAACCCAGCCGGACACGCTCACTTCCTCGCCGACTTTATTTTTTAAATCTTTTATATATGTTCTTTGCATGATTTTTCCAGCAAAAATAATTATTCATCTTTATTTTCTTCGTGGGCCATTCTCATTTCAAGAACCCCCAAAGCTTTTTGCGCGTAATCTTCAATGGTGGCGAGATAGCGGAGCTTGTCTTCGTCTAAATTGGGATCAGGCAATTTCGTTACGATAATATCGCTTCGGTGTTCCTTTTTGCGGGGATTAAGCGTCAAATCAAATGTTGTCAGATATTTTTTGCCTTTTAAATCTTTGAATTCTATAAAAGCGTCAACACTATGGAAAGTATCTAGGGGGGTTTTGACGGCTGTATAAAATTTTATGCAATCTTGGTCTTCTTCGCTGTCCGTGATCAATTTCTTGTTTATCATCAGGTCAAGCAAGCTGATCCTGACGTCGCGGGCAAAGGGCTTGTTGGGGTGGGTTGGGTCAAACGGTTGGAATTTTCTGGCAAGTTCCATTGCCTCCTCATAAGGAATGTGGCCATTTGAGGCCCCTTTTTGGGCGGCTTCTTCCTGAAGTTTGTGTAATTCTTTTTGATATTCACGGCTGTTTATGTCCACTTCGCCGATGAATTGCCATTCAAAAAGATTGCCTGTCTGTTCAAATTTTGATTCGTATTTCATACTTTTTTATAAGATATTATATAAGTTATATTAACAATCTATAACAAGTCGTGCAAACCCAAAAAATAAAAAAGCGGTCGCCTAGGGCGACCGCTCCATTTTATCGGCTATGCTTTTTTGCATAAGCTCGATATTCCATTGTTCCACGTAATGTTGGCACGTTGGACATTGGCTGGCATGTTCGGAATATTTTTCTGTATCGTCTTTATCCGGAATTCCTCCGACGATGGAAATAAAAATTCCTAAACTCACATGCGCGCTATTCAGCCCCTGTTCCTTTTGGGATATCCACCAGCTTTTGTATCTGTTTTCCAGGCAAAATTTGATGGCATAAGAAATGGCGTCTAGTCTTTCGCGCCGCGACGGCATGTGTTTCAAAAAAACTCTTGATACCAGTTCCAGGTGTTCGTTCACGATCATAAAAAATGATCCCATAAGTATGAAGCCGATTGCTATCAGGGACATAGCTATGCCCGGATAAAGAAAGGTCGTATTTCCAAGTCGGAATAAAATAAACATGGCAACAATTATGACTACTCCCAGCATTGCCGCCAGAACCCCAAAGATGAAATTCCTTATTGCTTTTCCAATCATATTTTCTCCTCGCCGATAGAGTTTTAAAGCTTCTGTCTTGAAGGCTAATATATGCCGATTAAAAAATCAATGCCAACCGCCCATATGTAAACCTCGCTAGAGAACTTGCGCGGGGCATTCTCTAACGGGGTAAATATAAAACGATCGCGGCAAACCCTAGATTTTTTTAATAAAAAATGCTTAAATAACTCAAGGTTGCGTAAAATCTATGGTCCCATCGTCTAATGGCTAGGACATGTCCCTTTCACGGACAAAATACGGGTCCGATTCCCGTTGGGACTACTTTTTAGCGAAACGTATTTACCCCGCACTTTTTAAGGATCGTTTTTATTTCAACTTGCAATTTATAAGTACCATAAAAATACATATACTTAACAAGAACCTAAATACCGCACCTGTCCCTCAGCCATTATCCTTAAAAGGTGCGGGGTTTATTATTTCGGGTTAATATTAAAATATGATCAAGTTTTTTGAAGTCTTGCCGGCCATGCTGTCTTGGCTGACCCTTATACTGATGTTTCTGGTTTCTTGGAAAGCCGCTTTTTGGGCGGCTATTTTTATTATTCTTTTTGATACCTATTGGCTTTTAAAAACTTTATATTTATCTCTGCATTTGAGGCATGCTTTTAATAAAATGAGGGAAAATGAAAAAATAAATTGGTTAAACGAACTTCGTTCGTTGACTAACGACAAACAACCTACGACTCACGACATTGGGAATTGGCAGGATGTATACCACTTGGTTATTTTACCTATGTACAATGAGCCCTACGAGGTGGTGAGGGATTCTTTTGAAAGTTTAACTAAAATAAATTATCCGAAGGAAAAAATGATAGTTGTTTTGGCTACCGAAGAGCGGGCAGGGGAAAAGTTCCAAGAAATAGCCAAAAAAATTGAATCGGAATTTGGAAATAGGTTTTATAAATTTTTGGCGACCACGCATCCGATGGATCTTCCCGATGAAATTCCGGGCAAGGGATCCAATGAAAGTTATTCCGCCGAAGAAACGAAAAAGAAAATCATTGATCCATTAAAGATTCCGTACGAAAATATTTTGGTTTCGGTTTTTGATGTTGATACCCAGATAGGCAGGGAGTATTTTGCGCTTCTGACTTATAAATTTTTAACCTGTGAAAAACCGCAAAGAACCAGCTTCCAGCCGATCCCGCTTTTTATCAATAATATTTATGAAGCTCCGGCGCTGGCCAGAGTGGTTTCTTTTTCCGCGACTTTTTGGCATATGATGCAACAGGCCAGACCGGAAAGAATGACCACCTTTTCTTCACACTCAATGCCGTTCAAGGCCCTGGTTGAAATTGGTTATTGGCAAAAAAATGTGGTTTCGGAAGATTCCAGGATCTTTTGGCAATTATTTTTGCATTACGACGGCGATTGGAGGGTGGAGCCGATGTTTTATCCGGTTTCTATGGACGCCAATGTTGCTCATAATTTTTGGCAGACCGCGGTTAATATTTATAAACAGCAAAGACGCTGGGGCTATGGCGCGGAAAACGTGCCCTATATGCTGAATGGTTTTAGGAAAAATAAAAATATTTCTTTTAAAACTAAATTTTATTGGGCATTCAATGTGATAGAAGGTTTTCATTCTTGGGCAACGAACGCTATTTTCATTTTCGCTTTGGGTTGGCTTCCGGTTTTGATCGGCGGCGCTGCCTTTGATAGAACCGTTCTTGCTTATAATCTTCCGCAGATCACTCGCTGGATTTTGTCTTTGTCTATGATAGGCGTTGCCAGTTCTGCTATTTTGGGCGTAATCCTTTTGCCTAAAAAACCCGAAGGGCTCAAAATTTGGCAATACATTCTTTATTTTTTCCAGTGGATTCTGATGCCGTTCACTCTTATTATTTTTGGCGCTATTCCTGGCTTGGAGGCGCAAACTCGTTTGGCTCTAGGCGGAAAATTCAAACTTGGTTTTTGGGTGACGCCGAAGGAGCGCCGCGCGTCCAACTAACGACCAACAACTGACGACTAACGACGAAGATTTTTTGCTATAATAAATAGACAAATAAAGTTTATTCCATAAAATGCAATGTTTTATAAAAAAATTGTTAAACTCTTTTATCCTGAGCGGGGTCGAAGGACTCTCTCTCTCTCTCTCTCTCTCGTAAGAGGGTAGGTTTTCATACTCCCATCTGTCATTCCGCACTTGATGCGGAATCTAGAAAAAGGACTGGATTCCGGCTCCTTGGCCGGAATGACAGAGCTTTCACTTTGATAGAACTCCTCATAGTCATAGGCATCTTATCTATCTTAGCCACAGTAGTTCTTTTAGTCATCAATCCAGCTCAAATGATCAGGCAGTCCAGAGACGGCAATAGGTTGGCAGAAATAAACCAAATAAACAAATCTCTTCTCATCTTCCAGTCCTTCGGAGGCAGCGGTATGGGCACTCACACCAAAGTCTATGTCTCCCTCCCCAGTTCTAATGCAGATTGTTCAGATCTGGGTCTTCCGGCTCTGGGCGGAGGCTATACATATGTTTGTTCTAACTCTACAAACTACAGAAAAATAGACGGCACAGGCTGGGTGCCCGTAGATCTCACTTCCGTCCAATCTTCGGCAGGAACTCTCTTTGCCAGCCTTCCCATAGATCCAGTCAACACCGTAGCCAACGGTTATTACTATACTTATATTCCTGGCTCCTGGGCTCTTTCGGCTACTATGGAATCAGACAAATATCTTGCCATCAATGCCGCCGTAGACGGAGGACAGGTATCCACCAGATTTGAAGTGGGCAATGAGATAGCTTTAGGTCAATATTTGGGAAGTGATTTAGCAGCAGCCACAGCTCCAACCAATATTGTATTGGCAGTAGGCAGCACCGCTCCAGTCGGAGGAGTTACCAATGTAGCCATTCCAGCCGCAGGAGCCACAGACACAACTGGCGCAGTCACAGGCTGGGTGACATCAACAGCCGACAAGATTAAATTCACAGTCACAGACGGTGGCTCTGCAGTTTCCACAATTACCATCGGCGGAGGCGCCTACACGAGCGGAGCTGATTACGCAATTCCCTCTACCACTTCTCTTTCAATTGTTGTAACAACAACCGAATCAGGTAAAACAACAGGAGTCAGGACGTTTACGGTGACGGTAGCGGCTATAGCATTTTCTGCAACCGGCGGAGATATCACATATAGCGGGGGCTATACCATTCATACTTATAAAACTACAACCACTGATAAAACTTTTACTCCTAATACTGCTGGAAATGTTGAGGTTCTTGTAGTCGCTGGCGGTGGCGGTGGTGGTACATGGAATGGCGGCGGTGGTGCCGGAGGATTAATATATAACGCTGCGTTTCCCGTGACAGCGCAGGCATATACGATAACTATTGGTAATGGAGGCGGTCAAGCAGTTAGCGGACAGAATTCAGTTTTTTCTTCACTTACAGCTATCGGTGGTGGTGCCGGTGGCGCCGATGGTGCGGCTGGAGTAGCTGGAGGAAGTGGTGGTGGTGGTGGTGGTGCAAATGGTGGCGCTGGAGGTTCTGGCACGACTAATCAAGGATATGCAGGAGGATACCGTGCTGGTTTTGGATCTCCTTATCCTGCTGGCGGCGGAGGTGGTGCTGGAGGGTTAGGCGGAGATGCATTGAATGCTAATCAGGGCGGAGTGGGTGGTGTTGGTCTGCAATACTCCATTTCAGGCTCGGCGACCTGGTATGCTGGTGGCGGAGGTGGTGGTATATCCTGTGGTGGTGCGGCTGGTGGTATCGGAGGTTCTGGTGTTGGTGGAAATTCTGCGAAACCACCTACTTCAGGGGCCCCACACACAGGTTCAGGTGGTGGTGGTTATGCTGATTGTCTCATTTCTTATTCCGCTACAGGCGGTTCAGGCATTGTTATTATCCGCTATTTAACTAATTGAGTTAGGGTTTATTTTTAAATATTTCCATTTTGAAAATCTTTGAAAGGCATCGGTTTTTTGCCTTCGGGCTGGATAAATGGGATTCCGCCTTTGGCGAGGCCCTCGCTCCTAGCGAGGCTTGCTTTAGGCAGCGTCCGATTTTATCGCGGCAGCAGCCACCATTTTTACGTTTCTGATATAAAAATGGAGTCGCGAAAAGTTTGACTTTATTTTAAAAGCCGTGATAAAGTTAGAATATTAAATAAAATAATTTTATGTCTACTCAAACCGCGGAAAAAATCTATAAGGAAATAAAAATGCTAAAAGAAGAAACTCGAAACTTAAGGGAGTTGTTTTTTCTTGTCCTTAAAGATTCCGAAGGCGAATACAGAGATCCATTTGTGAAGCGAGTTTTAATGAAATCCAAATCAAAATTTCAATTTATTTTTACCGATAAAAACACTTTTCTTAAACAAATTTCTTCTTAAATGAAGATAGTTTATTCAAGCGATTTTTTAAAATTAGCTAAAGGCGCGCCAGAATCGATTCAGAGAAAATTGGCTAGTTTACTTGAAATTTTTTCAAAAAATCCTTTTCACCCCAAACTTCATACAAAACCATTAGTTGGCAAATTAAAAGGGTTTTACTCGTTTCGTATTACTCGCGATTGGCGAACAATTTTTGTTTTTCTAAATCCTGAAACTATTTCCTTAATTGAAATTGCTCATCGTAAAGATATTTATAGAAATTAAATTTGAGGTAATCGGCTTAATTATTTTTCAGTCCATTCAAAAAATCTTTATAACTCATTGGTTTTTTTCCTTCGGGCTGGACTTTGAGAAGTTCTAATTTTCCGTCTCTAATTTCGGCTTCCAAAAGTTTTAATCTTTTTTCTCCTGTTTTTGTCCCGATTCCTTCTGGAATCGAGGATCTCCCGATGAAATCGAGGATTCTCGACGTAGTCGGGACTCGACTCCTGGTCGGGATTTTAATAAACGTAAAAACTCCAGGATCAGGATTGAGCGCGCGGATTTTGTTGAAGATTAGTTTGGCGGAATTTTCTTCTGCATTGTCATTCTCGCCCCCGATGTGGCTCGAGGGTAAACTGCGGCGGGAATTCAGAGAATTAAGACTGGATTCCGCATCAAGTGCGGAATGACAGAGGAGATAATCAGGTAAATTTACACGTCCGTCTTCGGTTGAAAACTTTTTAGTTAAAGTAGCTTGCGAGTGATCTTGTTCTTTGGCTTTCAATTTTCCTGATAAGTATTTTGAGAAATTTTCTATCAGCAATTTAGCGCCAAGTTCGGCGAGTTTCACTTCCATTGTTTCGTAGTTATCTTTTTCGGATATTTCACATTCAGAACTTGCTAAAACCGGGCCATGGTCAATTTCTTTATCTATTAAAAACAAATCCACTCCAGTTTCTTTATCGCCATTTAAAATTGCGGTCTGAATAGGCGAAGGCCCGCGATATTTGGGAAGCAGCGAAGGATGCACTCCGATTGTTTTGAATTCCGGAATATTTATAATTTCTTCAGAAATTATTTTATTGTATGCGGCCACTATAAAAATGTCAGCATTGATATTTTTCAGTTCGTTCTTTATTTCAGAAAGTTTTTTGGGTTGAAAAACGGGAATATTGTTCGCTTGGGCGATAATTTTCGTTGGGGGAGCGGTCAAGATCTTTTTTCTGCCGACGGGTTCGTCTGGATTGCAAACTAAGGCTACGGGTGCAAGCCCGGCTTTAATGAGTTTTTCTAAAATAATAGCCGCGAAGCGCGGAGTGCCGAAGAAAATATACTTCATGAATTTTAAATTACAAATTTTAAATTTTTAATCAATGACTAAAATCTAAAACCCGAGCAAATCCCCCTTCATCCCCCTTTTTAAAGGGGGAAAGAGGGGGATTGGGATCTGATTTGAAATTTGATATTTGTAATTTGTTATTTTTTATAAACTTTTATCTTGTTTATGTACTTCGTATTTATGCAGGCACTTTGTTCTGTCTATGAATAAGATTCCATTCAGGTGATCGGTTTCGTGCTGGAAAATCCTTGCTAAAAGTCCCCATGCCTTTATTTTTATCTTTTTGCCGTTTGTATCAATGCCCTCCAGTGTGATTTTGTCCGGTCTTTCCACAGTGCCGAAGATTTCAGGGACACTCAAGCAGCCCTCCTCCATCAATATAGTTTCTTTGGAAAATTTGGTAATAATCGGATTGAAAACGGAATATTGTTTGCCGTCGGCTTTGGCGATAAAAAGTTTCATATCCAGGCCGACCTGGTTAGCACTTAAACCAAGGCCGATTGCCTTTGTCATTTCCAGCCGCATATTTTTTATTATTTCCCGGATTTCCTTTTTGTCGTGTTTAGAAAAATCAAAATTGGACGCTTTACGTCTTAGGAATTTTTCTTGTTCTTTGTTGTTTATGGTGTAGATCATTTTTTAGAATTAATGAGTTAACGGATTAACGAGTTAACGGGTTAACTGAATAATATTATATATCTAGTTTTAATTTAACCGTTTTTTTCTTTTTAGTTTTGTAAGTAAACTTTTCTCTTTCAAGTTTTCTGACATCTTTCAGTATTTTCATAAAGTAAGCGCCCCTGTTTTTTACATTCTGTCTTTCCGCCACGTCGCGGGCCCTTCTGATTAATTCCTGGTTATCATATATTTTACATAGTCTTATGTAAATAGCTTTATGTTCCGAGTCATCTAAAATTTCGGCGAGCATTAAGCCGGTGGATTGAAATTCTTTGTAAACCTTGGATTGTTTAGCTCTACTGTTTAGAGTTTTGATATATTCCCGGGAAATGTTTTTTATGTCTTCCATATGATAAAATCATTATACTATGAGGCGACTTTTTATAGCTATAAATATTCCGAAAGATATTAAAGAAAAGATCTCTAAGAAAAGAGATCTATTGGAGTCTTTAATTCCCAGTATCAGATTTGTAGGAGAGGAAAATTGGCATCTTACGTTGGTTTTTTTAGGAGAACAGAGCGACGAGGCTATTTTACCCATCATTAAGTCCATGAAGGATCTGATTCCGGGTTTTACATGTCCTGGAATTAATTTTTCTGATATTTCTTATGGTCCGGTAAAAGGAGCTCCGCGAATGGTCTGGCTGAACGGCGATGAAAATACTTCAAAAACGCTTTCTGTATTAAAAACTCAACTTGAAGATGAATTGATCAAAAATGGAGTTAGGTTTAAATTAGAGAACAGGGAGTTTCGGACGCACATAACCCTGGCTAAATTTTCAGAAGATCAGAGGAGCGGTTTGCCGGATCTAGGCGGAGAATTCAAAGGTCTTAATTGGTTTTTTGAAGCTGAGAGCTTGGACTTGATGGAATCGCGTCTGTCCGGTAAAGGGGCGGAGTATGAGGTTTTACAGCGTATAGATTTTGGTGGAAATTAATGCCATAATTTTATTTAATATATGAAAAATTTAGAATCTTCTTTTGCAGAAAATCAAAAAAACAAATTAGGGGAGGGGGATTTTGAAACCGGCCCATTAAAATCTTTACCTGATTTTATTGATTTTAGTCAAAGAAAAGAGCCCGAAAAAAACCAAAAAGAATCAGATATATCTGATTTGGAGCGTAAATATAAACTTTCTAGGAGCGAAGCCAAAACTCTTTATTACTATACCTATAACTTTGATTTAAACCCGCGCGATCTTTTTGGTAAAGATATTGTTGATATTGGTTCTGGTTTTGGAGAGTTTAAAAATGCTTTGGAGAAAATAGCTTCGGCTAATTCAGTCAATACCTCAATCTTGAATTTCGATAGATTTAATGATGGCCGTTTTAAAAATACTGACGTCGTTGGTAATGCCGAATCACTTCCTTTTAAAGATGAGAGTTTTGATGTTGTGCTAGCTCATTGTTCAACGCCCATTATGCAGGCGACTTCTCAGGAATACGAAGCCATTTCAAAAATTATAAAGGAAATGTTTCGTATAGCTAAAAATGGCGGTGTGATAAAAATTCATCCAATCGCATTAGTTCCCCGACAAAAAGCCTTACAGCAATTTAAAAAAGATTATTTACGAATGGGTTCGATAGTTTTGGAAGAACTTGGAAAAATTCATAAAATTAATAAAGATATAAAAATAAAAATTATTGAAACTAGCGATAACGACGAGGATGAATCCCGGGGCATTTATTGGTCATTAGAATTAAGGAAGTAAAAACTTTTTATTAAGAAGTAAGTTTTATAGTGTTATAATTTGATATAGACATATGAAACATTTTAAAAATTTATTAGAAAAAATAAACCCCCTCACCCAACGGTTGGGTGCGGGGGTAAATCCAGCGCACCATATTAAAAGATTACGCGCCGGAATGAATTGGGGATCTGTGAGAAATTTTTTGAACAAGGCGATGGTCGTTTCCGGAATAGTTCTGGCGACATTGGTTTTGGTTGGCGCCGGTTTTTATTCCGGAAATAAATATGGATCCAATACTCCTAAAAATATAGTGATCAGCGGTGTTTCAAATATGGAAGCCGGAGTAAAAAAAGACGCCGATTTCAATATTTTTTGGCAGGCCTGGGATATGCTCAAATCCAATCATATTAAAGGAGCCGACCTCAAAGACCAGGATATGATTTATGGAGCGGTTGAGGGCCTGATTAATTCCGTCGATGATCCGCATACAGTATTTTTTAAACCTGATGATTCTCAAAAATTCGTAGAAGATATTCAGGGCGAGTTTGGCGGTATTGGCGCAGAGTTGGGAATTAAAGACGATTTTATAGTTGTCATAGCTCCGCTTGAAGATACTCCGGCTTCGCGTGGCGGAATTAAAGCGGGCGATAAAATTCTGGAAGTTGACGGCAAACCGCTTCTGAAAGCCGATGTTAATGCGGCGGTTAAAAAAATCAGAGGAGAAATAGGTACCACGGTTGTTTTAACTATTTTGAGCAATGGCGACAAAGCGCCTCACGACATCTCTCTTGTCAGAGGAACAATTTCAATACCAACTTTAAAATGGGAAATAAAAAATGATAATATCGCGTATGTCCAGCTTTTCAGTTTTAATGAAAAAGCCCCGTATCTTTTTTATAAAACAGCTTTAGCCATAATGCTTGGCGATATGAAGGGCATGGTTTTGGATCTGCGTAATAATCCGGGCGGCTATTTGGAAGTGGCCGTAAATCTTGGCGGATGGTTTTTTGAAAAAGGCGCGCTGATTGTCAGTGAAAAGTTTAGAAGCGGAGAAGAAATTAAATATACCAGCAACGGCACGGGGGCTTTTAAAGATATGCCCATAGTGGTTTTGGTGAATAAAGGATCGGCTTCCGCTTCGGAGATTTTAGCCGGCGCTTTGCGTGATAATAGAAATATAAAATTGATCGGAGAAACAACTTACGGCAAGGGCACAGTGCAAGATATGGAAGCTTTAAAGGATGGTTCGCAGATAAAAATGACCATTGCCAAGTGGGTAATGCCAAGCGGATATATCATTGAACAAAACGGTTTGAAGCCCGATATTGAAGTGAAAATAACAGAAAAAGATATTGAAGCGAAAAAAGATCCGCAGTTGGAAAGAGCTTTGGAGGAAGTCCAAAAAATGATTTCGGAAAATGCAAAATAAACCCCGCACCTTTTAAGGATAGCAAGTCTGTAGACTGTTTTAGCTATGTTAAAAGTGAGAATGGAGTTTAAGTAATTAAATTAATAATTAATTAAAAAATAAAACCCAATCCTTAAAAGGTGCGGGGTAAAAACAATGAAAGTTTTTGTTTACGACGAATTCGGCCCAGAAGACACGGCGATGATGCAGGCGCTTTATTCAAGGAGCGCTTTAAGCGTTGAAGAGCACGTGAAGAAAGTGAAGGCGAGCGGATCGGGAAAATTTATGGAAACGTTCTATGTCGGCTACGGGCACGCGAGCATTGCCGATTGCGGGAGCACGACTATTTTTATTGAGGACGTGAGTATGCTTGTGGCTAAAGCCGTCCAGGATTGGTCTTTATATTCAGGTCAGGAAACAAGTTCAAGATATATAGATCTGTCCAAAAGAGAGATCAAAGATCCGATAAACACGAAAGATTCCAGAAAAATATTGGACAGGTGGATGAAGTTTTATACGGAAAGCCAGCCTGCGGTTGAGGCGCATCTTAAGGAAAAATTTAAAATGAAGTTTGGGGAGGACGAGAAAATTTATAATAAAGCGATTAAGGCGCGGGTGTTTGATATTATGCGCGGATTTTTGCCGGCGGGAATTACAACTCAGCTTAGTTGGCATACAAATTTGAGGCAGGCCCATGACAAACTTGATCTTTTAAAGCATCATCCGCTTGCCGAGATCAGAGAAGTGGCGGAAGAGATACTGGCTAATATAAGATCAAAATATGCCCACAGTTTCGTTCATCCTGTTTTTGAGGAACAGGAAGAATATAGGGAATTTTTAGGCAAAAAATATAATTATTTTTCTGAAAAAAATTA
>JAUSKP010000015.1 GCA_030646555.1 bacterium | reverse complement strand
GGCATTACTGAACACGTGGACTCCTGGTTCGTTTCCTTTGGCGCCATCCCCTTGGGTCTGTTGTATCCTCATAGACCTTCGCTGGCCCCCCTCCCCCCAGCCACACCACCCATACCCCAGAGGAGAAGTGTTACCTATGTGTTTAGTTAACTTGTTACCCATGTCCATGGTTGCACAGAAGGGGGGAGGTCACAAAAGGCGTACGGCCAGCCTGCCATTTTCATCCTTCCGGGTGCCGATTGCGCGCCAAGACGGAACACTCCGGAACTCACGCGGCTGCTTTGGCCGCCGCTACCGCCCGCAGAGCGGCCTGGCGCAGGTCTTGGACCATAATGATGTCCAGGCCTGATTCGGAGAGAAGTCTTAGTCCCTCCTGCAGGTTCGTTCCGCGCATGCGCACCACCACGGGCACCTTGACCTTCACCTGCTTGTAGGCGTCAATCAACCCGGTCGCAGCGATGTCGCACCTGAGTATGCCGCCGAAGAGGTTGATCAGGACTGCCTTGACCTTGGGGTCGGAAACCAGGATGCGGAAGGCGTTGCTCACCTGGTCGGCGCTGGCCCCTCCGCCGACGTCCAGGAAGTTGGCCGGTTGTGCGCCCATCTGCTGGATCATGTCCATGGTGGCCATAGCCAGCCCGGCGCCGTTCACCATGCAGCCGACGGTACCATTGAGCTTGATGTAGGTGCAGCGTCCCTTGGAGGCAGCGACCTCCAGCGGGTCTTCCTGGCTCAGGTCTCTGAGGGCCGTGATATCAGCATGGCGGAACAGGGCGTTGTCATCGAAGTTCAGCTTGGCATCGAGCGCCAGCAGCCTGCCGTCCTGGGCCACTACCAGAGGATTGATCTCGGCGAGCGAGCAGTCTTTGCTCTGGAAAACCCGATAGAGGCCGGCCATGAGAGAGCCTGCGGCCTTGGCCTGCTCGCCCTCGAGCTTCAGCCCGTAGGCGAGGTTTCGTGCCTGGTACGGGCGGAAGCCGGCCACGAGATCGATGTGGACTTTGAGTATCTTCTCGGGGGTCTTTGCTGCGACCTCCTCGATGTCCATGCCGCCGGCCCCGCTGGCCATCATCATAGGCATGCGCGCCCCGGGATCGGTGAGCAGGCTGAGGTAGAGCTCCCGGTAGACGGGGACAACCTCTTCAATGAGTACCCGTGTTATGGGGAGTCCTTCGGGAGAGGTCTGGTGGGTTACCAGGCGCTTGCCCAGCAACTCAGCGGCCGCTTTCACCACCTCTTGGGGAGACGAGGCAAGCTTGATGCCGCCGGCTTTGCCCCTGCCTCCGGCATGCACCTGGGCCTTGACCGCCACCATTCCGCCCAGCCGGGCGGCTATCTCTCTGGCCTGCTCAGGCGTTTCCGCTACTTCGCCTTTGGGCACCGGTATGCCGGATTCCGCCATGATCGCTTTGGCCTGATATTCGTGGATCTTCATCCTATTCATTCTCCGCGATGAAGCTGTTTGGCTAGCAGTTCATGTGGCTGGATTCTTCGGGTCTTCCGATGGCGGAGGGGGTGGGATTCGAACCCACGCTCGGCTTGCACCGAGAACGGTTTTCAAGACCGTCACCTTAAACCGCTCGGACACCCCTCCCAGATTCAGGATTATAGACCATCATTGGGCCAAAGTCTATAATGGAAAGGGCTGGTGGGTGGGCGATTGGGGAATAGGGTACCGGGCCGTGCGGAGGCCCTGATAGAACAGCGCGACAGGCTCAGGTCTCAGGCGTGGGCG
>JAUSKP010000011.1 GCA_030646555.1 bacterium | reverse complement strand
AAAGAGCCGTTTTTGTCTTTGCGTCACCAGGGTATGATCCTAGGACCGGATGGGCAAAAGATGTCTAAGTCCAGAGGCAATGTTGTAGATCCGGACGCGCTGGTTGAAAAATTCGGAGCAGATTCAATGAGAGTCTATCTTTGCTTTATGGCTGAATATAGCCAGGGCGGAACTTGGGATCCGACCGGTATTTTGGGCGCTTACAGATTTTTGAACAGGGTTTTTGATCTGTTTGAAAATTTGGATTTCGGCAAGAAAGCCAAAACCGAAAATATTCTTAACAAAGACCACAAAGATCTTAACAGGATGGTCCATAAAACGATAAAGAAAGTGGGCGAGGATATTGTGGATTTTAAATTCAATACGGCTATTTCTTCACTGATGATCCTCTTAAATGAAATGGAGAAAAAGAAAGACGCGCTCAATAAGAGCATGGCGGATAATTTTCTCAGGATCATTGTTCCATTCGCTCCGCATCTCGCCGAAGAACTTTGGGAAAAAATTGGCAATAAAAAATCTGTTCATCTGGAGTTTTGGCCGGAATATAATAAGCATTTGATTGAAGATGAGGAGATTGAGTTTTTAATTCAAGTGAATGGCAAGCTTAGGGACAAAGTTATGGTCCATAGGGGCGTTTCTCAAAGCGAAGCGGAGAAGCTGGTTTTGACTAGAGAAAGAGTAAGGGAATACATTGGAACCAGTAAGCATAAAAAGATCATATTTGTTCAGGACAAGCTTATAAATATTGTTATTTAGGCTTTAATAAAAATATCCCCGCATTGCGGGGATATTTTTATATCAGTAATTATTTTAACGGATCTTCTGCGTCATCTTTGCCTTTTTTGTTAATTACATAATAATGATAAGCGCCGGCGCCAATCATTAACCCAAGAATAAAATCTACAAATAGGTTAGTGAAAATTGAGCCAAGTGTTTCCAGAACGGAAGCAGCCAGAGAGTATTCGCTGATCTGCAAGCTGCTTGCAAGGTTTTGACTCCCGGTTTTTCCATTAATGGAATAAGAGATCTCCGCGTTGAATTTTAAGTTTTGAGCTCTTGCGAGGTCAGTCATTTTCATTTTAATGCTGACCATTCCTGATGCGTCCGGAGCAATATCGCCGAGTTTCATGGTTAAGATATTTCCGTCTTGTATGACATTAGCGAAACTTGAGTTCATATAGCCGACTTCATTAGGAAGAGTAATTTTCAAGACAGCATCCTTCAGAACTGAACCGGAAATATTTTTGTAATTCAGACCGTAAATTGCCTTGCTTCCGGCCCTAGGATTAGTATTATCAAACTCAACTTCCATAGCCAAGGCCATAACTGATTTTTGGGAAACAGATGGCGTAGCGGCATTAGCAGTTGGTATGACTGAAGTGGTAACGGCAGTTTTAACAGTAGTAAATGGTTTTACTGTTCCTCTTGTAGTGCCGTAAGCATTTTGAGCGACAACTCGGAAATAATAAGTCTTATTTAATATTAAATAAGCTAAAGAGTAGGCCGCATAAACTTCGCCATCTCCTGATCCGGCGCTTTGTCCGGCGCTTCTATTGAGTCCGACGGTCATTTCCGGATTTTCGCTCCACTCAAACCAAACAGATGTTTCGGTATTGCCGGGAACAACGCTTCCGTTGAGCAGGGCTGAATTTTCGCGGACAAACATTGCCGGAGATGTAAGCACCACTGGTTGGCTGAAACTTAATCCGTTTGAAGTCGCCTTGGTTCTGAAAACGCGATCATTTCCGGAAGCTGCGCCGTTGTCATTTTCGGCTTCGCCTCTGAAGTAATAACAAGTATCCGGCATCAAGCCAGTGATTTTTTGTCGAAAATCGGTCTGATAATCGGTAACGCTTACGCGCCACTTTTCAGTTTTTTGATTTGAAATATCGTTTGTTTCACAGGACCAATACGTAAACCACGCCACGGTATTAGAACCATTTGATTTAACATACGCGTCTAATATAACGGAGTTGGAATCAAGGGAATCGACGATAATATAATTGGTAGTTACTTCCGGCGCGCCGCTGGTATAGTTTGAATTAGAATTTTGGCCGGAATTATTGCCCTGGGTTGTAGCGGTAGCGTTTGTAGTAAAAGGCAATATACTGCCGCGAACTTCAAGATTGGTATCTATATTTCTTCCAACGGCTTGAAAATAATAAGTGGTATTGGCGGTTAATCCGTTAATGACGGCATCAAAAGTAGTCAGTGTAAAATTTAAGCCTATAACATTTTTTGGGGTAGATTGTCCTAAAAATGCGCTTGTTCCGTATTCAAACCAAACGTCTGCCATATGTTCTGTCACATCAGCAACGCCCTTTAAAACAGCGCTATTTGAAGAGATAGTATCACCATCGGCATTATAAGTGGTGACGGTTATTTCCGCGGCATAAGCCGTGCTTAAAAGAGCCATTGAAACAAGGGTAGAGGCCAAAAGGCTTATGAAAAATTTATTTTTGAGTATATTTGTCATAGTTTTTACTTTGTCCGCCATAGCTTTAGCGAAGGCGGATTTATTAATTATTAATTTTCTCGCACCACATATTAACTCTTTAATTTGTATAGTATATCACAATTCAACTAATCCGTCAAGTGGGGTAAAATAGAATTTAAAAGGTGGTATTTTATGGCAAAATTAGCTATAATATGTCTCATATATGGATAAATTTATAGGCACAATTTTAATGGCGGGCGTGATAGTGATTATTTTTTATATATTTATGAATCTGAATAAGCTCAATGATATTACTGTTCCCGTTTCTGAAAAAGTTGTTGAATATTTCAAAGTGCCGGCGTTCAATCCGAGCGCAAATGAGGCGACCACAACCGAGGCAATCACCACTCCTTAATTTTAGATAAATTAAAACCCCGCCTATAAGCGGGGTTTTAAAATGGGCGCCTATTTTCTTTTAGAAAGCTTTATAGATAATTCCAACGTTTTTCCTTTTCTGATCAGCTTCATTTTCATAGTTTCCCCAACGCTCATTTTTTCTAAAACATCCTGAATATTTTCAGCATTTGTTATTTTTTGTCCGTTGCACTCAATAACGATGTCGCCCTCTTTTATCCCGGCCCTATATGCCGGCGTATTTTTTAATACGGCTTCATACGTTCCTTTTTTGCCGACGATTATCGCTCCGTAATCAACCGGGAGACCCATTTTTTCTTTAAGATTTTTATCTATATTCACGTATCTTATGCCCAGAAGGGGACGGCGGACTTCGCCGAAAGACGCCACATCCCCAAGATCTTTCTTGGCGCTATTTATAGGGATGGCAAAGCCGATATTTTGAGCGCCGGAAATTATAGCCGCGTTTATTCCTACCACCTCGCCTTTCAAATTTATAAGCGGTCCGCCGGAATTGCCGGGATTGATGGCGGCATCGGTTTGCATAAGGCCTCTTAGTTGTTGGACGTCGGCTTCTTTGTTTTCTTCATTTGGGGAAATGTTTCTTGAGAGTCCGGAAATTATTCCTCTTGAAACAGTGTTTTGGAAAATGCCGAGCGCATTACCGATCGCCAAAACAGTTTCTCCAAGCTCAATTTTATCGGAGTTGCCAAGTTTAAGGGTCGGGAGATTTATGGCCGGGATCTTTAAGATGGCCACATCGCAAATTGGATCTCTGGCTAAAACTAATGCCTTATATTTTTTTCCGCCGGATGTTAGAACCTCATATTCGGCTTCGGGGTCGGCAATGACATGTTTATTGGTTAAAATTATTCCGGTTGAGTCAACTATAAATCCGGATCCGTTGCCTATTTCAATTATTCCGCGCGCGTTGATTTTGTCTTCCGGTATTTTAAGATCGGGCATGCCAAAGGGAAGCAGCGGGAATATTTCGGCCGGCAATTCCTTTTCAAGCTCTCTTAAGCTTTTGGTCGCGATGATAGAAACTACGGCCGGCAACGATTTTTTTATTATTTTTGTTATTTGTTCCATATTATTGTTTAAGATGCCCTCCTATTGTTAATATATTTCCCAATCTCTAAGAGGACTATATTCATTATACCTATTCCAAAAATTGCGAGAAGCCAATTTAAAGGAAGAGCGGTCGTTTTTAATAGGTTTTGCATAAATGGCAAATAAATAGCTATGGCCATAAGCGAAAGGCCGATAAGTATCCCGCTGTCTAAATATAGATTGGAAAAAGGATTATATTTAATTATTCCTTCCCTCATATTCCGGATAGAAAATACGGAGAAGAGAGAATAGGTTCCGAATGCGGCAAAGGTAAATGTTTTTGTCAGATCCGGATCAAAACCATTTTTTGTTAGGAAGTAATAAGCCGCTATCAAAAAAGTACTCGTAGTTAAACCAACCGTAATAATTAAAAAGCCCATTTCCTTGTTGATTATTTTTTCATTTTTTAAAGGTTTTTGAAGAGCGTATTTAAAGTGATTTTCAAAGGCGAACGCTATAGCGGGAAAGCTATCCGCAAAGAAGTTGACCCAAAGAATTTGCAGCGCGTTTAACGGGAGGGCGAGTCCGAGTATTAATGATCCGCCTATTAATATAAGCTCGTCTAATAAGTTCAGAAAAACATAGATTATAGCCTTTCTTATGTTTTCTATTATTCTCCGGCCTTCTTCAATAGCGGAGACTATTGTTTCAAAATTATTGTCTAAAAGGATCAGCTCTGAGACATCTTTAGCCACATCGCTTCCAGAGCCCATAGCGATTCCAATATCAGCCTGTTTAAGGCTGGGCGCGTCATTGATTCCGTCTCCGGTCATTGCCACTATTTCTCCTATATCCTGAAAGGCTTTGACTATCCTTGATTTTCCTTCGGGACTTACCCGCGAGACTATTTTAAGTTCCGGAAGCCTTCTTTTAAGTTCTGAATCTGAAATTGAGTCAAGTTCTGAACCGTTTATCACATTTTCTTTTTTAATTGAAAATCCAAGTTCTTTTGCGGTAGCTTCAGCTGTGCCCAAATGATCGCCCGTGACGATGATGGTTCTTATACCGACCTGTTCAATGTTGTGTATGGTTTCTTTCACGCCGGCCCTTATCGGATCCTTGAAAGAAATAATTCCCAGAAATGTTAATCCGGAAAATTTCTCATT
>JAUSKP010000008.1 GCA_030646555.1 bacterium | reverse complement strand
GCCGCCCGCTTCTTCCTGGCCAACCCTTGATCGGCGTCTCGGAGGCTGTCCCTCCGTCGCAGCCGCTGTACCGAATAGGCTACCTCCCCGATCCCCTTGCCTGGCCCCCGCTGCAATACGTCGGCTCGGGTCGGTTTGACGACCCGGTGCGCCGGTTCTGCACGCTGTACGCCGCAGAGCAGCGCCTGGGGTGCTTCGTCGAGTCTCTGGCGCGGTACCGACCAAGCCCTCGGGCCCTGGTGGAACTCCGCAATGTGACCGGCGCTCCTGATCCATCTCTCGTTCCCGTAGTACCCGGCGACTGGTGGGTGAGACGCCGTGTCGGGCGGTTCTACTTGGACCCTGACCAGAAATGGCTCGATCTGCGCACGCTCGGAACACGCGAGGCGCTGCGTGTGGAACTGGCCGATACCATTCTCCGGCTCGGTCTGACCGACCTGGACGTGAGCAGCGTCCGAAGCCTGAACCGCGATCTCACCCACGCGATGGCCCGGTGGGCCTACGAGCATGGCTACAACGGGGTCGCTTACACGAGCCGCTTCGATGACGGCCTGGACTGCTGGCGATCTTCGAGGGGGCTGTCCTCCGGCCGGTGGGCCCCTCAGAGGTGATCCTTCCCGATGATCCGGATTTGAGGGAGACCCTCCGCCTGTTCAACCTGCGTTTCTCGCCCAACTTCCGCAGTTTGGTCGGCGCTGATCGGTTTCTGGCCGCGAGCAGCCACAGATCGACATATCTGGATGGCCGTTCCGTGGCCGTTTTGGGGCTGTTCCGGGCCGAATCGGCCGGCCATCGCTCACCCTTTCTACACTACACTTTCCGCATCGCCGGCGCTGTGGGTGGTCGTAGCTTCAGCCTCTCCAGCAGGATCGCCTGCGCCTTCGTCGGCTGAGAGATGCACCGTCGGCGCAACTCCACCCCGCCTCTGGTCGGCATCACCACGTCCACCATCTTGATCCCAGCCAGTTCGTCGATCACCTTCCTCGGCTCATTCCCCAGCCCAGCCCCCTTGCACATCTGACCCAGGGTCTTCCACAGCACGTGGGCCAGGAAGCACACCAGGATGTGCGACGCAACCCGCTCTTCCTTCTGGCGCCAGAGGGGGCGTATCCCCAGGTCGCTCTTCTGGATCCGGAAGGCCGCTTCCACCTCGGTGAGCTGGATGTAGGTCCGCCATAGCTCCCCCACGTTGCCACCTTGGACGTTGGTTCGCAGCAGGTAGCAGCCTTCCTTCAACCAACTCGGCCCACTGGGACGGTTTCTCCAGCTTCTCCCACTCGATACTGGCGCCACCCTCCTGCCGGCTGCCCGCCTTCACCTTGAACAGCCCCCTCGCCCGGCTGTTTCGAGTCAACAGCGCCCCGACCCGACGCTCCACCACCGACTGGCGCAGCTTCTTCTCGCCGCCACAAGCCTCGGCCAACTGCTTCAGACCCTCTTCGATCCGCCCCGCGAACCGCGCCAGCATCGCCTTCTCCTTGGCCCCTCGGGCCAGGCTCCGGCACAGAATGAACCGCTCCTTCCCCCCTTCGGGCTCGATCAGCTTCGCCGACAGCCCCTCCATGATCGGCTCCCAGCCTTCTTCCCGCGCCAACTCCCCCTGGAACTGCCGGAGTTGCCCCCTCGGCGTACCGACGATGTAGCGCCGGCCATCGGACTGCAAGAACTCGAGCCCCAGCGGCAGCCCATCCCGGCTCACCACCAACCCGATACACACCTGCTTGCAGTCGCCCCTCTTGTCCCGGGAGTAGCCGAACCGGGCCTGGCCGTTCCCGGGACACTCCCCCTCGAAGTAGGTCGAGGTGATGTCGTACAGGAGGAGGTCGTACTCCAGGTGGAACATCCGGCCCAGCCGTTCCTTCGGATGCTTCTCCAGCGCCTCCTTGTGCGGCCGGATCTCGTCCAGTGCGCGATACAGGCGGTCGTCGTTCACCTTCTCCAGGGGAATGCCCAGCAGATCCCCCAGGGCGCTGCGCTCGAACAGCTGCTCGGCTATCCGTAGCTCGCTGGAAGGGTCCACCAGCCGCATCAGCACCAGCACCATCGCCATGACGGACCAGGGGATCTCCTCGCGGCCTTTGTCGAGGACACTGTCCAAGAAACCGAGCAGGCCGAGCTTCTCCATCAGTTGGAGGCCCAGCCAGTGGGCGCCGAAGTCCAGCACCCGCTCGACCCGGAGGCGGGAAGAGTCGACCTCCACCCACTCGGGCTGGACCTGGTCGGAGAGCAGGCTTTCCTGGTAGGAGCCATCCTTTCCCCGAGCGGCCTCGGTGATGCCCAGGCGACGCGGTCCGTCCATGTCGCCCAGGTAGGCGACGACCCGCTGGCGGGGCCCCCGCTCGGTCCGGCGGGACTCGACCAGTTGCCAGTAGACGTATTCGGTTCCAGCCACGGTCTTGCGGGACTTGCGCAGGTACGTGGCGGCATTATAGGGACGCCGGCAGGGGAGGGTTTTCTACACTACATCGGGTTTTTGCCGGCAGACTCTGCCTCATGGCCCGAGGAGGCGCCCAAAAGCCCTCAAAGAGCCGCGAAACAGGCCGAAACTCACCCCAAACGACCCGTCCGGCAGCCACTCAAGGCCCACCAACGGCCCGGAAAACTCAGGAAAGAGATCTTGAACCCTGGAACTGCGGAAGTCGGGCTAGCTCAGCCTACCCTCAACGAGGTTCCTGTCCCCCACTTCTCTCTTCATCCTTCCCGGAAACTTGGCGCACAGCGTGTCCTGAAAGTCCACGATGACTTGCCGGTGGAAGTCCGGCCAAAGGAGGTACCAAGACCCTTTGTAGCAGCCC
>JAUSKP010000062.1 GCA_030646555.1 bacterium | reverse complement strand
CCCATTCCCAAGAGAATGAAAATAAATCCCAGCATCGGAATATATATTCTGTTCTCATTAAAATCCGACGTATCATCCATCGGTTTTATAAGCGTTGGCAAAATAAACAGACTGAACCACGCTGCGCCGAAAAATATCAGCCGATAATTTTTATTGCGCGAAAAAATAAACCAAAGCAACAGCAATGCCAAAGAAATTGTCCCATAGACCATCGTCATATCCCGCAAAACCGGAAAGACCGACAAATTGAACGGCAAGAATATTTTCCCTATCGCGGGCGCCAAAGACGGCAAATTCTGCAAAATGGACGGAACGATCTGATAATCAGCGTTTCCAACTATATTGTTAAGTACCGCCTTGCGTATCAGGAACCAGCCCGAATATAGGCTTAGCCAACCGATAAAAAGATATAAATAGTTAGTAAGATTGGAAATTATTTTCTTTCCGCCCTCAAAAGTAATTGCGTAAATAAAACAAAGCGCGGGCACTATCACCGCGGTTTCTTTGGTCAGCAAAGCCAAGGCCAAAAAGAACAAATGCCAAAATAAAGATCTCATTTTGCCTGTCTGCAAAAGATCCAGAAAGAACCAAATTGCCGGAAACACAAAAATGGCGAGCAGTGAATCATTTCTGCCAGGTATAAAAGATACAGTCTGGGCGGCAAGCGGATGAACGCCAAAAATCACGGACAGCCACAGCGCCGTTTCTTTTTTGATGCCAAATTTCATCAAAAGAACGAACAACAGGCAGACGGCAAAAAAATGCAAAAGCAAATTGGTCAGATGGGACATAAATATTATCGCGCCCTCGCCAAACTGCGCGTCCAGCATAAAAGTTGTTCTAAGAATAGGACGGTAATAAGATCCCCCCTGGTACGGAGTGCGGAAAATATCTTCTTGAAAAGCCGATGGCAAATTGGATAAATTTTTATTATAGAAATAATCATTTACCACCAAAACGTTGTCATCTAAATAAACAATGTTAAAAGATAAGGTCGCAGAATAAACTAAAAAAACGGTCAAGGCTATCCAGAAAAATGGGTGCCAAGAATTCAGAAATATCTTTTGATATTTATTATTTTCCATTTATTTCAATCCTCACAAAATGCCTTATGACCTATTCCTTAACAAAAACGCTAGGATAAAAACAAAGAAGTTACACATAACGATTGATGCTCCCGCGGGAATATTCAGAATGATAGATAAAATAATTCCAATTATTACAGAAAAGACCGCAAAGACAGCCGAAATAAATATCGTAGCCTTAAAGGATCGCTTTAATTGCAAAGCAGTCACAGCCGGCAAGATCAAAAGCGAGGAAACGAGCATAACTCCGACAACTTTAACCGCTAAGACAACAGTAATAGCCGTAAGAACAACTAACAAGGAATTAATGCGTTCTGTTTTAATGCCGGTTGTCTTGGCATAATCTTCATTAAAAGTAATTGAAAACAGATCGTAATAGAACAAATAAATAACCGCCAAAACTACAACTGATAAGAAAATTGAAAAATACATTTCCGCGGAACTAATAGCTAAAATGTTGCCGAATAAGTAGCTGAACAAATCAACATTGAATCCATTGCTAAGACTGGCCAAAATAACACCGCCAGCGATTCCCGCGGAAGAAACAATGCCTATAGCCGCATCGCCGGAGAATCTCCCTTTTTTAACCAATTTTAAAATAAAAACTGATGCCAAAATGACAACTGGAATAGCGAAATAAATCGGATAAAGCCCGAAAAACAAGCCCATCGCTATGGCGCCAAAACTCACATGAGCCAGGCCGTCGCCAATCAAAGAAAGTCTTTGCAACACCAAAAAAAGTCCCAGAACCGAGCACAGCAAGGCCACAAAGCTTCCGGCTATGAAAGCTTTTTGCACGAACGCAAATTGTATTATTTCTAAGATATCCATTTTATTTTTTCTTCTATTTTAGCCCGAGTTTTTTCATTTAATTTCATTTTATTTTTATGATTTGCATACCAATTTCTAGTTTCAAAATACTTATCATCTTTTGGCGATACCTTGCCCTGCGCTTTTCCGGCGCCAACCCAATCACAGACCATTTCTATTAAATACGGCTCCTCCATTTCCATAGCCCTTAAACCGCCCCCATCATCCGGCAAAACCCACCATTGCCAATGATGTTTGTTCCTTTTTTGATGCAATATCCAGGCAAAATCAAATTTCTTATCTCCGGAATCAACCGACTTATAATATCCGGTTTCACAATTACATTCTTTAATGTTGCAAATAAAATGGTCTGCATACGGAAATAATTCAGACGGCAAAAATTTACTCATGTCATGCGCCAATCCCCGCCAATACAATCCCTCTTTAAAACATTCCACCATAACATAATACTTATGGATTAGAAGATAACTAAAATATTTAATGTATTTCATATTTATTTTTTTCTGTCATTGCGAGGGCTTTAGCCCGTGGTAATCTTTTTTTTCTGTCATTCCGCACTTGATGCGGAATCCAGTCTTTTTCTCTGGATTCCCGCTTTCGCGGGAATGACGGATTATTCGTAAATTCGTATTAATTAGATATTAGTTAATTTCTAGTGCTGATGACAAATAGAGTGCTGAAGATTTTCACCGAAATAATTTTCCATTTCTTTAGAATCACAAAAATTCTTGAATGGCCCAAAAAACACAGCCTTTTTATCAATATACAAAAGCTTTTTTGCAAAATTTCCTATATAACCGACATCGTGGCTTATTAATAATATCGTCACTCCTTTTTCCTTATTTAGTTTATTTAAAATCCCAAAAAAAATTCCTCTGATTTCCGGATCAAGCGCGGTTGTCGGCTCATCCAAGATCAAAATTTCCGGATTGCATACCAGGGCGTGCGCCAAAAAAACTCTTTGCTGTTGTCCGCCGGAAAGCTCACCGATAAGTTTGTCTTTTATATCGGAAATTCCCAAAAGTTCCAGCGCCGCGATTATCCTTTCCTCATCTTTCGGGCCAATTCTCTTTGGAAATATTTTTTCACTAAGAAGTCCCAGCGCCACTACTTCCTTGACGCTTGCCGGAAATAGCGGATTGGACAATGCCAAACTTTGAGGCAGATATCCAATTTTTCCCCAAGTATTAAAATTATTTAAAGAAATTCCATCAATAGATATCTCGCCTTTTTCCGGCTTCACTAAGCCCAACAAAACCTTGATCAGCGTGGTTTTCCCGGAACCATTTTGTCCGGCAATACCGACATAATCGCCTTTTTCAACATCAAAAGAAACTCCGGAAAAAACTTCCCGGTTTCCATATTTTACAGTTAAATTTTTTACAGAAATTATTGGCATCCTAATCCAGTTTTTAAATTTACCAAGTCCTCTTTTATTATATCAATAAAAGAAACATTATTATTTAAATCTTCTTTGGTTATCTTCTCCGCGGTATTCAAAAGAAGCAATTTCGCTCCGGTTTCTTCAGAAATAGTTTCGGCAATTTTTGGCGAGGAAAGCTCTTCGTAAAAAACATACCCGACGTTATTCTTTTTCAATTCGTTTATAAGGTTCGCCAAGTCCCGCGCTGTCGGCTCGCTGTCAGGGGCAAAACCCTGGGCGGCTAAATAATTCAAACCGTATCTTTTAACTAAATAACCAAAAGCATAATGCCCGCCATATATCAAAGTTTTTGTTTGGCAATTTGATAAACCGGCTTTAAAACTGTTATCCAGGTCTTTTAATTCATTTTTAAGATTGTGGGCATTTTGAATATAGAAATCGCTGTTTTGCGGATCTTTTTTGACAAAGGCTGTTAAAATACCGTCAACAATATTTTCCGAATTTAAAAGATCCAGCCAAATATGCGGATCTGCGCCCGAACCCAAACCCTCATCGCTGCCATTTAATAAACTAACAACGTCGCCGGCCTTAACTACGGATAATTTTTTATTATTAATGCCGATCAAAATATCTTTTGCCCATGGCTCCATAAAATCTCCCGTATACACAAAAATATCCGCGCTGTTTATTTTAAAAATATCGCTTGGCTTCGGCTCAAAAGAATGCGCTTCTATTCCCGGCGGCAAAAGCAAAGAAACTTCCGCTTTATCTCCGCCAACAATCTTGGCAAAATCATAATAAGGAAAAAGCGTGGCGACAACGCTCAACTTTTCTCCGTTTTTATTAGAAATGACCCGATAATTCAACATCCAAACGAATGCCAATAGAGCCGCAACTGCCAATATTAAAAAAATGATCCTTTTTTTCATATTATTTTTTCAGCAAGAGCCAGACATCTATCGCTCCCGCTCCGCCTTCGTTTATTTTAGCGTCCTTAAATCTTAATTTTTCCTTCTTTAAAATTTCCTGCACGAACGGCTTTAAAACGCTTTGCTTGTTTTCGGAATTCAACCCCTTTCCGGTAATTATCCTGACCTTGTGAAAGCCTAAAGAGTAAGACTTGTCCAGAAAATCGTAAAGCTCCTCCTCCGCCTGAGCTCTGGTAAGCATATGCAAATCCAGCTCAGTACAAACCTTTTCCGAAAAAAAAGACTTAGGCATTTTTAACCAGAATATCGCTGATCACATCCGCCGCGGACGCTACCCTATCAGCCGCATTAGACAAATGCCTATATACCTCCCTGGTTTTTAAAATTTTTATAACATCATTAGTGCTAAAAAGTTCTGCTAAGGCCTGACGATAAAGACGCTCAATTTTATGTTCAGATTTTTTAGCTTTAATAATATGCTCGATACAAACACCGGGATGTTCCTTAATATTTTTTACGGCATTGGCTATGCTCTTGGAAGCCTCAAAAAGAATTTCAACTGTTTGTTTGATATGCGCGTCCGGCTTGATATCCAAAACCAGCATTTCTTCCACGGTGGTTTCGGCATAATCAATCACATCGTCCACGGAGCGAGATAAAGAAAAAATATCTTCCCTGTCTATAGGAGTAACAAAGGTTCTGTTTAAATCATCAATTAAAATTCTTCTAATTTCATCCGCCTCCTCCTCTAATTGGCTCACTCTGTTGCCGTTGTCTTGATTAGGATTATTTATAAATTCAAGCAAGGCGCCCAAACCTTCCTGGGTTTTATTCGCCTGATCTGAAAGCAATTTATAAAAATCTATTTTTTTGAAAAAATTGAAGTCCATGTTTTAAGTTTAAAATGTAAATATCAAAAATCAAAATGACAATTTAAAGTGTCAAAATCATTTCTTGCCTTTCAATGTCAGTATACTAGACGCTAAAATATTAGCAATTTCTATTAATTCTTTCAAAAGCCATTCAATTTCTTGTTTATCTCCCTTATTAACATCTCTTAGCAATGTTAACCAAACTTTTGATTCGTTGGCTGATTTTAAAGAATAGGTAAAAAAGTTGATAAAATCTTTCTTAGAACTAGCCGAGTTAGCTTCAACATAATTGGCTAAGATACTCGTCCCGCTTCTTAAAAGCTGTTTTCCCATAACATTACCCACCGAATCTTTGGGGAGTAAGTCGATAAATTTAATTAGTCTTATGACCCAACTATATAATCTTTTTTTGAATTCATTTTTAAATTTTACATTGTCATTTTCCATTTTGATTTTTTAACTTTCAATTATTTATAATCCTATTTAACACTAGATATGAAAGCCCCGCGACCAAACCGCTCACCGGAATAGTAATAAACCAAACCACCACAATATTTTGAGCGATCTGCCACCTGATCATTTTTGGCCTGAAAGCCGCGCCAGCGCCCATCACCGAAGAAGAAATTATCTGCGTTGTAGAAACCGGAAAACCCAGCATAGAAGCCGCAAAAATAACTCCGGTAGAAGCCACCTGCGAAGCAAAACCGTGTATCGGTCTTATTTTGTAAAGTCCGGAACCCAATTTTTTAATAATTCTTTTTCCGCCCACAAGAGTTCCCAAGGCTATAGCTAGAGCGCAAGCCGCAATTACCCAACCCGGTATTTCCATATTTCCGGACAAAGACGGAGAATAAAGGCCGAGAATAACCAATGAAAAAGTGATCACGCCCATTGTTTTTTGGCCGTCATTCGTGCCATGGGACAAGGCCTGGGTGATCAAAGAAACAATCTGTAATTTTTGGAAAACATTGTTTATTTTAGGCGAAGACCATTGGGTAAAAACCAAAGTTAATTGAGTAAATATATAGGTAACAATAAAACCGATTATCGGCGAAGCTATCATTATAATTATAATTAGCTCAACCTTGGTCCAATTTATTAATTCAGGTCCCCAACCGAATAAAAACGCCCCAACCAAACCTCCGATCAAAGAATGCGAAGAAGAAGACGGAATACCAAAATACCAAGTAATGATATTCCAAAAAATTGCGCCGATAAGAGCGGCAAA
>JAUSKP010000029.1 GCA_030646555.1 bacterium | reverse complement strand
TCTCGTGCAGTTTGGCCAGCGCACCGGCACTGCCGCCGGGAACCGGCGCAGTCATCGTGTTGAGGGCATCTCTAATAATCCGTCACACCGGCGCAAGCCGGTGTCCAGGTTGTTGATGCTTCTGGATTCCGGCGTACGCCGGAATGACGAAATTGGGATTACTAGAGGTCGCCTTAACTCTCACGTAAATCTGACCGGACTCAGACCGTCGCGCCACTCTTGCGCTTTTGGGCGGCGAGTTGCACTGCCTTGATGATCTCGGGATAGGTGCCGCAGCGGCAAAGATTGCCGGACAGATAATGGCGAATATCGTCCTCGCTCGGCTCGGGGTTCTGGTCGAGCAACTGGTGAACCATCAACACGAATCCCGGCGTGCAGAATCCGCATTGAAACGCGCCGGTCTCGATAAACGCCTCCTGCACCGGACTCAACTGGTCGCCGGACGCGAGATGTTCGACAGTGACGACCTCGGCGCCGTCGACGAACGCCGCCAGATACAGGCATCCGGAAACCGCTACGCCGTTCACCAGCACGGTGCAGCAACCGCAGAGTCCCTGGCCGCAGCTTTCACGCGCGCCGAAGAGCCCGAAGCTGTCCTGCAGCAGTTCCACCAGATTATGGTGTGGCGCGATCCGCGCCGAAACCGGCCTGCCGTTGAGCGTGAAGCGGATGGTGCGCTGCGCTGTGTCGGAACTCATCTCATGCGTCCTTGAGCGGGTCGTTGTGCTTGGCGCGCAGCGCGCGGTAAACGGCCTCGGATGTCACCGGCAAATCCGTGATCCGCACGCCGACCGCATCGTGTATGGCGTTGGCGATCGCGGGCGAGACGCCGAACGTCGCAGTCTCACCGACCCCCTTCGCCCCATGAGGACCGCTGTGCTGCCGGGAATCGACGTAGTCGTTCTCCATGTGCGCAGGCATATCGCGCATACCGGGAATCTTGTAGTCGGCGAGCGAGCCGTTGGTCAGTTGCCCGGCGACGTATTCCATGCGTTCGGACATCGTGCAGCCCAATTGCATGACTGCGGCGCCGGAGAGCTGCGTTTCCACGATCTTCGGATTGATGGGTTTCCCGAGGTCGGCGATATTGACGAGCCTGATGATACGAACGTGGCCGGTTTCGGTGTCGACTTCAACCTCCGCGCCGGTCCCGCCCACCATCCAGAACGGCGTAATGTCGGGCGACTGCCCCGTCGCGAGATCGGGCGGCGCCGAATGCGGGTTGAAGGTGCCTATACCGACGATGTTGCCCGCCTGCATGCCGTATTTCTTGCGGAACAGTTCGGCGGCCGGAGTGGTCTCGGGCGGCAAGCCGAGTTCGGCCGCGAGCGCGAGCTGCTTGTCGCGCGCGTCCTCCGCCGCGAGCCGCACCGCGTTGCCCATGTGAAACGTCGAGCGCGAGCCGAGCGTGCCCATGTCGAACGGCGTCACGTCGGTATCGGCATGCACCACCTTGACCGATTCGGCCGCAATGTTCAGCGCCTCCGCGGCAATCTGCGCCATCGCGGTATCCGAACCCTGCCCCATATCGACCGTATTGCAATAAACGCTGCAGCTGCCGTCGGCGTAAAGGTTGACCATGGCAACGGATGTCGTATGCGAGATCGAGGCCTTGAATCCGATCGCGATGCCGCGGCCGCGCCGCCGCGTGCCCTGCCCGCGGTCGAACGGCGCGTCCCAGTTCATGCGCTTGGCCAGCCGCTCGAGCACCGCTTCCGTCGCCGCGTCCTTCATGGGGGTTCCGGTCGCCTGGGGCCGTCCGCCGCGCAGAATATTCCTGCGGCGGAACTCGAGCGGATCGAGTTTAAGCGCGCGCGCGATGAGGTCGGTGTGACTCTCATAAGCAAAGGTCAGCGTGGGGATGCCGAACCCGCGCAACCCGGCGGCAGGCGGCAGGTTGGTGTAGACGGCGTAAGAATCGATATGCACGTTTTCGATGTCGTACGGCCCGGCCGCGGTAAAACCGGATTTCTGCGTAAGCCGCGGCCCGATGTCGGCGTACGCGCCGCCGTTCCACCACACCTCGCAGCGCCGCGCGGTGATGCGCCCGTCGCGGGTCACGGCGCTTTTCAGCCGCAGCGTGTTCGCGTGCTTGGTGATGACGAAGAACTGCTCTTCCATGGTGAGCGCTATTTTTACCGGCCGGCGCACCAGCAACGAAGCGATGGCGACCAGCGCTTCGAGCTTGACATAGGTCTTGGCGCCGAAGCCGCCGCCGAGGAACGCAGTCCGGATCCGCACCCGGTTTTCCGGCCAGCCAAGCAGCGCCGCCACGAAGACGCGCGCGACCGAAGGCATCTGGGAAGCCGTGTGGATGGTCACCGACGAGGGCGTCGATTCCGCGAGCGAGACGAGCGGCTCGAGCGGCGTATGCATCACCTGGCGCGTATGAAAAGTGTGTTCAAACACGTGGTCGGCCGCGGCAAACGCGGCGTCCACGTCGCCGCGCCGCAACTTGAACTCGAGGTGCAGGTTGGTGTTCCTGCGGCCTTCCAGATGCTTGAGATCGGGGAACATTCCGGCCGGCCTGAGAACGTCGTGCACGATCGCCGCTGACGGCGTGGTCGCTTCGA
>JAUSKP010000052.1 GCA_030646555.1 bacterium | reverse complement strand
GGTATTGATATTGATCAGAGCGGAAAGGTTTATGTATCCGGTCCGAGCAAAGAAATTGCAGAGGCTGTTTTGAAGCAAGTCAAATCTATCGTTGAAGATGTTGAAGTCGGGCAGATTGTTGAGGGAGAAATTGTAAAAATTTTAGATTTCGGAGCCATCGTTGAATTCGGTCCAGGTAGAGATGGAATGATTCACGTTTCTGAATTGAAAGAAGGTTTTGTTAAAAACGTTGAAGACGTTGTAAAACTAGGCGACTTCGTGAAAGCAAAGATTATTAGAGCTGAAAATGGCAAGATCAGCTTGTCTTTGAAGGCGATGAATACACCGGCCGGCCAAGCATAAATAGGAGGAATTATTTAATAAAAAACGCTATCCACAAAGGATGGCGTTTTTTAATTTATGAAGTGGTATATAATTAAGTTAAGTAATAATAAACCCCGCACCTTTTAAGGATAGCAAGTCTGTAAGCTGTTTTAGCTATATTAAAAGTGAAAATGGAGTTTAAGTAATTAAATTAATAATTAATTAAAAAATAAAACCCAATCCTTAAAAGGTGCGGGGTAAATATAATTATGGACGAAAATTTTAATCAACAAGGTTTAGGGGGAGCAAATAACAGCGGAAGACCGATGCCGCCTCCGCCTCCGCCACCGGAAATAACTTTGCGCACTATGCAGTCGGATATGGAATCTATAAAACAAAGCGGCGGCGAGAATCCAATACCGAAACCATTTACTCCGCCGGAAATTAAAAAACAAAACAATATGGAATTAGAAGATCTATCAAGAGAAGAGGGCATGATAAAACCGGGAAATGGCGAAGGCGTTGTGCCTCCTTCAGAACCGCCAAAAAAGAAGCTTAAAATTTTTATTTTAATTGCCGTTTTAATTTTGGTTATTGCCGGATCGGTTTTCGCTGGTTATATGTATATTTACCCAATGTTCAAGCCGGCGATAGTTCCTGTAGTTCCCGAAATTCCCGTTGCAATACCTGAACCAGAAGTATTGCCAGAAGTATTGCCTCCTGTTGAGGAACTAGCTCCTGTCGTGGTTCCAGAAGTGATTCCAACTCCAGAACCGATAGTCTTAAAACAGCACATTTCTTTATTGGTTTCTCCCGCTGATCTTTCGGTTCCGCTTACACTATCCACTACCACTTCCCTGACCTCCATCAAAGAACTTTTAATAGCCGAAGCCGCCAATAAACCGGCAGCAGCAACGGCATTAAAAGAAATTGCATTATCTGATCAGGGCGGACAACTAGTTTTTGCCGATACCCTGCCAATGTTCTTGCCCGCGCTCACATCGGTTGAATTAGCTCCATTATTTGAAGAAGACTTTACAAGCGTTATTTCTTACGACAGCAATGGCGCATGGTTTGGCATGATTGCCAAACTCAAAGAAGGCGCCGACATTGTTGCCGCCAAAGCTTTGACGGCCAAATTAGAAACGTCCGTTGATTTTTCTAATTTATATATCCAGAATCCAGCGGCAAAAGTCGGGGCTAACTTTAAAGATGGAAAGGCCAACAACTTAGCTACCCGATATATGAGTTTTACCCAAACAGGAGCCTCCCTGAATTATGGCTGGACTAGTAATAATTTATTGGTTATTTCAACTTCTTACAATGGCATAAAAGCCATGCTTACTAAGTTGGGAGTTCAATAAATATAATTTCAAAAATGCCCCAATAGACAACGGGGCGTTTTTGTTTTAAAATACTATAACTTATGAATCCCCCACATAACAAAGACCAATTTTCTCTTTGTTTTCATTTGGGGGCGTCGCATAATCAATAAAAAATTATAAACATAAAAATAACAAAGTCAGAGAAAGCTTTGCTTTCCAGTCTTTGTTATGTGGGGGATGAAATATACACACAAAGACCTGCCGGGATCAGTTAAACATTTAGAAGTTGACCTTAGCCAAGTTGAGTTTTCAAAATATTGGGAAACAGTTCACTCCGAGGCAGTGAAGGAAGTTGAAATAAAAGGATTTAGAAAAGGAACTGCGCCGAAGGAAATGGCCAGCGCCGCGCTGGATAAAGAAAAGGTTTTTAGCGAGGCCGCTACCAGGGCCATCCGCGAAACTTTAAAAGAAATAACTCAGGAAAAGGGATGGGAAATAGTGGATCAGCCCAAAATAAACATTGAAGAAAAAGCCGATGGTTTTATTTTTAAGATTGATCTAGTTGTTTTTCCGGAAATAAAACTGGGAAATTATAAAAAACTGGCAAAACAGGTTTTTTCTGAAAAGACTGAAGTGATAGGAACCGACGAGGAAGTGAAAGAAGCTATTGATTGGATCTTAAATTCCAGAGCCAAACTCGTCAGATCTATAAACCCTGCCAAAATGGGAGATGTGGTGGATATTGAATATAAAGGCAAGCCGGACCAATTTGTTTTGGGGTCTTCGCAAATTGAAGAATGCGAGCATTGCGCAGCGGAAGGCAATGGATCCAAAGAACATAAACACGATGAGTCAAATTGGATAGACAAAAAGATCGTTGGACGAAAGGAAGGCGATGAATTTGATGGCATAAAATTGGTTTCTATTATGGAAAGGCAATTGCCAGAAATGAACGATGCGTTGGCGGCGGAACTTGGTAAATTCAAGAGCGTGGATGAGATGAAAGCTAGCATTAAAGAGGGCATCCAAAAAGAAAAAGAAATAAAAGAAAATGAGAAAAAAAGAATAATTTTACTGGAAAAAATAGTGAAAGATTCCAAGCTGGATATCCCGCAAGTTATGATAGAAAAAACTCTTGCAGGAATGTTGGAGGAATATAAAGCGTATTTTCACCCTGTTAAATCCAGCGAAGCTGGTGCGACGAAGTCGCAATTTAACGGGGTAAAGAAAGATTTTAAAGAGGAAGAAGTGAAAGAAAAGCTCCGTCCCGAGGCGGAAAAGAACATTGCTTCTAATTTGGTTTTATACAGGATAGCTAAGGATGAGAAAGTTGAGCCAAATGCGGAAGAAATTGAGGCTGAATCCAATAAATTTTTAGCCACACTGCGTCCCGATATGGCCGCTAAGATAGATCCGGAAAGAGTCCATAATTATAGCTACGATATTGTGAAGAACAAAAAAGTTTTTGAGTTTTTGGAGGGGATCAAATAAACTATAAATAGGTATATAATAGTAATTATGAACGAAAAAAACGAATATTTAATACCGACAGTTATAGAAAAGAGTTCTGCGGGCGAGAGGGCCTATGATATCTATTCCCGTCTTTTAAAGGAGAGAATAATTTTTTTGGGCGGACCAGTGAGTGATGGAATGGCAAATACCATTATTGCCCAGTTTTTATTTTTAGAGCACGAAGATCCTAAAAAAGACATTAAGCTCTATATTAATTCCCCGGGCGGTGCGGTGAGCGCCGGCTTGGCTATTTATGACACTATACAGCACGTGAAATGCGATGTTTCCACTATCGGTGTTGGCATTTCAGCTTCAATGGGCGCGGTTCTTTTAGCCGCGGGAACCAAGGGAAAGAGATTTATTCTTCCAAATTCTGAAGTTTTGATACACCAGGTGATGAGCGAGGGAATTGGCGGCCAGGCAACTGAAATTGAGATCAGCGCTAAACATATTCTGAGAATGAGAGAGAGACTAAACCAAATTTTAGCAAAGCATACCGGCCAGACATTATCCAAAATACAGAAAGACACAGACAGAGATTATTGGCTTACTCCCGCAGAGGCAAAAGAATATGGATTGGTGGATGAAATAATAAAGACAAAGAAATAAACTTACCCCTTCACTCTGTATGAGTGAGGGGGTTTTAGGTTAAGATATTTTTTCGTATAGCAAATTTGATTTAGGGGGTATTGACCGACTCCTGTTTTTAACCTAATTTTAAATTAGAAGCTTGAAATTAGAAAAAGAAAAAGGAGGGAGTGTTATGAAAAATAATGAAAAAGGCATTATCAGGAACACGGGCCTTGTTCCGACGGTCATCGGTAAAGTCAGCGGGATAGAAAGAGCCTTTGATATCTACTCCCGTCTCTTGGTTGACCGCATCATCTTTGTGGGCGGCTACGACGGCGAATTCACTACGGACTCGGCTAATCTGCTGATCGCTCAAATGATGTATCTTGACGGAGAAGCGGATGATAAAGATATCCAGCTTTACATCAATTCTCCAGGCGGCATGGTGACGGCGGGACTGGCTGTTTATGACGCCATGCAATACATAAAGAGCCCCATTTCTACCATGTGTATGGGAATGGCTATGTCATTCGGCGCCGTGATTCTTGCGGCGGGAACAAAGGGAAAGCGCTTTGCTTTGCCCAACTCCCGCATCATGATCCATCAGCCCTTGATAATGGGCGGCGGCATTTCCGGCCAGGCAACCGACATTGAGATCGAGTCCAATGAAATGCAGTACAACAAAAAGATCCTTACCGAAATTCTGGCCAAGCACTGCGGCCAGCCTTATGAGAAGGTGAGGCTGGATATGGAGCGCAATAACTACATGTCTGCCGAGCAGGCGAAAGAGTACGGACTCATCGATCGGGTTAACCTTCCCAATAAGAAATTATTGTAAATTAACAGATACCTTCCTCGATAGGTCCTAAACGCGCTCTCGCGCGAGCCCCCGACAATATGTCGGGGGCTTTTCCTTCTTTGCCCGCCATAGCTTTAGCGAAGGCGGGTTTTAGGATAAAACAATCCGTTAACTAGCGGATTGTTCGCCCGAACATTAGCCTTCAAGCGAATGTTTTAGGGGGTGTCCAGGTTCATATAGATATCCGCCACCCTAGGCTTGTAAAGTAATAATATCTTTTGTAGGCAATCGACTAGTTTGCCACTTGTTCAAATACTCATTTGGAGTCATATAATTCAAGGCTTGATGGGGTCTGATAT
>JAUSKP010000047.1 GCA_030646555.1 bacterium | reverse complement strand
GTCGCTTGCTTTTATTTCTTTTTTTACCTTGTTCAGATATATTCCATTGCCGGCGGCGGCTTTTACGACGGCTATTTCCAGAGGGCGTCCCAGTATACGCCATTTTTCTTGAGATTCTTTTGGATTTTCTATAACAACGTCGGTATTGATAAGGGCGAGCTTAAGAAGTTCGTCTTCATCAAAATTTGTTTCTCTGCCTTTGGCAGATCTTTCGTAGGGAGAAAAGCTTTGTATTTTAGAAAGAGTCATCTTGGCCTCGGTAAGAGTTCCGGTTTTATCGGTTAATATTATCGTCGTGTTGCCAAGAGTTTCGGCGGCGAGCATTTTTCTTATTATGCCTTTCTTTTTAACGAGTCTCTGAACTCCAATCGCCAGAATTACAGTCATGGCAATTGGCAGTCCTTCCGGAATCGCGGCTACAAGTATGGCAACGGAAACCAAGAACATTTCTAAAATTGATTTTCCAAAATAAATCCCGATCAGAAAAATTATTAAAGTTGCCACGCTTAAAAATATAGTGGCTTTAAGGCTAAAATCTGTTATGTCTTTTTGAAGAGGGGTCTTGTTGTCTTGCTCTCCGATCATTGAGGCGATTTTTCCGATTTCTGTATTTTTTCCGGTTGCGGAAACAATGGCATTGGCAAATCCTTGGACTGCTAATGTGCCCGCAAAGACCATGCATTTTTGATCGCCAAGCACGGCTTGAAAATTTACCGGTTCGGTATTTTTTTGCACAGGCAGAGATTCCCCAGTCAGAGTCGCTTCGTCAACTACAAAGTTATTTGTGTAAATAAGGCGGGCATCGCAGGGAATTCTTTCTCCTTGAGAGATATGGATTACATCGCCAGGGACAAGTTCTTCGGCGTCTATTCCATATTCATGGCTATCCCTTAAAATTCTTGCCCTTTTTTCAATATAAGTTTTTAAATGGCTGAGCGCTGTTTCAGCCTTATTTTCCTGATAAAATCCCAAAAAACAATTTATTAAGGCCGCTGCGATAATAAAACCGGCGTCAGTATAATCTTTTAAAAATAGCATTATGGCGCCGGCAATTAAAAGTATAAAGATAAGGGGGCTTTTTAATTGATTTAAAAATATTTTTGTTTTAGTTACTTTTGATTTTTCGGGAATAGCATTGAGCCCGAAAACATAGCGTCTTTTTTTAGCCTCTTCTTCGGAAAGGCCCTCGTGGCTAGTTTCTAAAATATTCAGGCATTCGTGAATAGGCAATGCCCAAAAAGATTTTTCAATTATGGATGGTAAAATAGACATTTTTAAGAATTTGTCTCAATCATAGCTTTTATTCAGTATATCAGAATTTTTCACATCTTTTGTGGCATGGTATAATCTTTTATATGGAAAAAATATATAATTCTACGAAGCAATTCATTTGTGATGAGCACCGCAAGTTTAAATTTAGAATTGGAAACATCTTAGCTTCTGGCTTGTCCGGTTTTATAGCTGGAGTTGTTTTTGCTTCTATTTTCTGGGTAATGGTAATACTCTTTTTGAAATATTTCCCGATAATCTTTCAGTCTAATCCTGGTTTGTAAAAAATATCAAAAAGCCGTTCCGATATGTCTCGGAACGGCTTTTTGTTTTCAGCGGCTTAATTACTTTTCGGGGCTTTTCTTTGCTTTATGAATTTTATCAAATTATAAGTTATCACAGAGATAATTCCTCCGGCTATTCCGAATATGATCCCATAGATCACAATAAGGACCGGGGCTACGGCGATGATTCCAAGTCCTACGTCTTGTTTGATGGCTGCCTTCAAAAGCGGCTCCGCGCAGAGCAGGGTAGCGGCTATCGCTAAAAGTCCGCCGATTAAAAAAATCAGGAGGTTTTTGAGAAGAACTGATAAAATTTTATAAAGTTTTTGTTTCAATGTCGTGTTTTGCGATTCAGGGCGCCCCGCACCAGATCCGCAAGAGCGGAACGATGCGGGGCAGCCCCGAACCGAACTGCGTTCTGGTTCGGGGTGGAAGGTGGAGGATTTTCACCCTGTTAAATAAAATTTCTTTGAAATTTTAGCCCAAGGGGCTATTTAACAGGGCAGGCCTCCGAGACTTCAAATAGATAGCGTTGGCGGTGGGGGTGAGATTCCTCGCCAAAGGACGAGTGCGCCTTAGGCGCAGAACACTCAATTTTGGCGGAAGGTGGAGGATTCGAACCTCCGAGAGGATTTCTCCTCTACCGCATTTCAAGTGCGGCGCATTCGACCACTCTGCCAACCTTCCCTAACTAAGCCTAAATATACCAAATCAAGGGCAATATTCAACATTGCATTTATTATTTGCATCATTTACAATATACCTATACCCCAGGTATATTGGTAAGGATTTATATCATTGCCTTGCTTGATAAATTCGTTATTTTTCCTTAATATTATTAAAAATACAAATTACTTATGAAAAGAAAAGATTTATTTATTTTAATCACTTTTTTAGCGGCAGTCATGATAGTTATTTTTGCGGTTTCTAGAAATCCGGATTGGTTTGCCGTAAAAAAAGATGACTCAATTATTTTGTATGCGGGAACCGGCTGCCCTCATTGCGCGAATGTAGAAAAATATATTAAAGAAAATCAGGTTGATAGCAAAATAACTTTTACTCAAAAAGAAGTTTATAATAATCAATTCAACGCCAAGGATCTTCAGTCTAAGGCTAAGATTTGCGGATTGCCAACAGATTCGATTGGCGTGCCATTTTTATGGGACGGAGAAAATGCTAAATGCTTTATGGGGGATGTGGATGTAATTAATTTCTTTCAAGAAAAAACAAAATAACAATGTATTTATTACCCTTATTGATTATTGGCGGTTTTATATTTGTTAGGTCCGCTCAAGCTGTTTGTCCGGTTTGCGTTGTTGTAGTTGGCGCCGGAATAGGTATAGCGGAAGAGTTTGGCGTGAGCGATACAATTATTGGCTTATGGGTTGGCGCCCTTATTATCGCCATGGCATGGTGGACGGTAAATTGGCTGGTCAAAAAGAATTGGTGTTTTAAAGGCTGCGGATCAATAACTTTCTTATCTTATTATTTGCTAATTTTAGTCCCGCTTTATTACGAGGGTCTTATTGGAAAAGAATTAAATACGTTGTGGGGGATAGATAAGCTTTTATTGGGAGTTCTGGTTGGAAGCGCGCTATTTTTCTTGGGAGAAAGATATCATTTTTATTTGAAGGAGAAAAATGGCAACAAAGTTTATTTTCCGTTTCAGCGCGTAGTTGTTCCGGTCGTTGCCCTGATCATTGCTACCGCTGTTTTTTATTTCATTACTAAATAAATCATTGTCATTCTTACTTTTCTCTGTCATTCCCGCGAAGGCGGGAATCCAGTTCTTTTTCTGGATTCCGCATCCCTCCGCCGCTGAAGCTTCGGACGGGCAAGCAAGTGCGGAATGACAAGAAAGAAACGGCAATGACAGAAAAATAAAATTAATTTATACTTAAAACACAATGGAACAAGATATTAAAAAACTTAATGATTTCATAGCGAAGGTGGATAATATGAAGAAGCAGGAAAAGATGGATCTGTCCGCCGATGAGGACTTGAGCATTGCCATTATGAACCTTATCAGTATTGAAGAACACTTCTTTTTTACCGGAGCCAAGCTAAACAAGCCGGAATATTTTGATTTGATAAAAGAAGTCCGCGAGATGCGCAAGGGGCTTCTTAAAAAGATTATTAAAGAATATGAGGGCGAGGTTTGGTGCATCTCCAAGCACTTGCTTGCCGCTTCTATGCGTCTCATGGAAGTTGGCACAAAGCAGTTGGGATCCGGAAAAGAAAAAGAAGCCTATGAATTATTTGAAAAAGCTTACAATCTCTATTCTTTGTTCTGGGGCTTGAATATGAAATTGATCGCAACCGGAGACGTTAAAAAAATAGATTCTGAAGCAATGAATAAGCACGATACGGAAAAGAAAGGTTTTATGGGAAAGCTGGGGGAGCTGGTTAGAAAAGCAGTTGATTGTTGCATTGAGTAAATATTATAAAAACCGCCTTTCTGGCGGTTTTTATGTTGGCTTGTGCTGAATTTATCGAAGTGTGGACCTAGGGAGAGTCGAACTCCCACCTCCTCCATGCCATGGAGGCGTTCTACCGCTATACTATAGGCCCTACTGTACTCATACTATACACACATTTTTAATTCTTGGTCGGCAATTACTCTTTCTATGATATTTCTATTTTTGAATTTTTTCAATTTAATTTCCGCAGACCTTGCTTCTTTTAACGTGCCGAATTCCTTTTTGAAAGCCAATGATAAAGGGCGAAGATAAACTAACGACTTAGTTTTTCCACTGTTATGCTCCATTATCCTTCTTTCGATGTTATTTGTACTACCTATATAGAATCTTTTATTTTTTTGACTTTGTAATATATAAAGGTAATACATAACAATCCACCTTCCCGATGTTCATCGGGACATTCTACCTCTATACTATAGGCCCATTGGTTGTTTATATATAATAAAGGTTTTTAAATTTTTTTCAACAATTTTGATTTTTGATTTTTAAATTTTGATTTATTATGTGCCCTCGAGAGGAATCGGACCTCTATCCGCTCGTTAGGAGTGAGCAGTTCTATCCATTGAACTACGAGGGCATTGTCTTATTTTAGTTATGTCTCTGTGTTTAGCCTGTTTTATAATAATTAGATTTTAAGGAATTAGCAAACAAATAGCAGTGGACTAGCGACTAGTAATTAGCGACTAGCGATGAAAATTCAAAAACACTGACTTCTAGTGGCTAGTGGCTAAATACTATTTCGGTTATCCACAGATATTTACTATACCTTTTTAAAATATGTTGTATACTATTTATTATCGCGTTTAGAAAAGGGTTCGCATCCAAACGTCGTTGTGAGGACGATGTTCTGTGGCGAGTTTTCGCTGAAAGGCGGAGCAGGACAATTTTTTTGACTTATCCGAATTCGGAGTCAAAAGATTTGCCGGCCCTTTTGTGAACGCGATTTTTTGTTTTATGGTTTTCTATGGATTGTTCAAAGTTTTACCGCTTGGTATACTTATGTTAAGCATAAGTAATAGGCAATCGATGGTCGCGATTAGCCTCAACCTTAATTTTTAAAAAAAACATGGAAGCACGATGCATGAGGTGTAAAATGAATATGGAAATGAAGAATGAAAATGAAGTTGAGATGAAAAAGAAAGGCGGCAAAGTGGGAAGAATGATGAAGGGCGAGTGCGTGAAGTGCGGTTGCAAGATGTGCAAGATTTTGCCTTCTAAGAAGTAAAAATTGTTTTTCAAATAAAAAATTCGGCTTGCCGGGTCAGTAGAAATTCAATCAATATATTCTGTAAACTATTTAGTATTACGCAATCATTTTTATTCTTAGTTAGCGGCTATTTATAGAATATGTTCGTCTGAACGAACCAATTGAATTTTCACTGCCCGGCTTGTGAGGAGCCGGATTTTTTTATCCCCAAATTTATTATCTGTTGACCCCGCACCTTTCAAGGATAGCTAATAAAAAACAATGGTTAGGAAAATATTACCCCGCCCATTTGAAAAAAACATTATATGAACTTATTTTGATCAATATCCTTTAACCAATCCTTGAAAGGTGCGGGGTTGACTCCTCTGGGAGTATGATATAATTATTTGGTATTTATAAAAGGTCGCCTATTTAATATAAAAAATATTATGGCAAAAGTTAATTCCGCATTTATGAAGCCGCTCACAGTGAGCGCTGAATTAGCTGCAGTGGTTGGAAAGGGTCCAATGCCTCGCAGCGAAGTGGTAAAAAAACTTTGGGTATATATCAAGGGGAAAAATCTTCAGGATCCAAAGGCTAAGCGCAATATCATTGCTGATGAGAATTTAAAAGCAGTATTTGGTGGAAAGAAGGTTGTTGATATGTTTGAAATGACCAAGTTGGTTTCCAAGCATCTCTCCTAGTTTATCGTTTTGAAATTTCAAAAATAAAGAATTCGGCTTGTGAGGAGCCGGATTTTTTATTTTAGGCCGTTTTTGGTATATTGGTTATGTCCCTTCGGGACATCTCCCGCAGGGAGATAAGTCTTTTTTATTCTAAACAAAGCGGAGGGGTGGCTGAGCGGTTGAAAGCGCCACACTCGAAATGTGGTATACCCGAAAGGGTATCGTGAGTTCAAATCTCACCCCCTCCGCTTTGTTCAGAAATTTGTTCGCGGTTCTCAGCCAAAGGCTGATCCGCCTTCGGCGGACGATGTCCGCAGGTAGATCGTCGCGACCGCGTGTCGCTAAAGCTTTAGCGGTGGCACAAGGAGAGTTATACTAAAATTAAATAAATAAAAACTAAAACATCTGATTGAGGCGGCTGATCTTTGGTATAATAAATTTATATGAAAAAGGAAAATCGGGATCAGGCATGGGTTGTGGCGGTAGATATGGGCTACGGGCATCAAAGAACCGCTTATCCGTTAAAATTTTTGGCGCCGGAGGGAAAACTTATTAATGCCAATTGTTATCCGGGCATTTCCGATAAAGACAGGTGGATTTGGGGGAGTATCAGAATATTTTACGAATTTATTTCTAATTTTAAAAATATTCCGTTCGTGGGAGGAATGGCTTTTTCATTTTTTGACAGCTTTCATAAAATTGCAAATTTTTATCCGAAAAGAGATCTGTCGCGCCCAAATTTTGAGTTAAAGTTCCTGTTTTTTTTGATGAAAATGGGATGGGGAAGGCGCTTGATAGAAAAAATGGGAGAAAGACCAATCATCAGCACTTTTTTTATGCCGGTTTTTATGGCCGAATATTTCGGTTGTCCGGCTGAAATTTTTATGGTTATTTGCGATGCGGACATTGCCCGATCTTGGGTTTCAATAGATCCGGATTCAAGCAAGATTAAATATCTCGTTCCTACGCTAAGGGCATCCGAAAGACTCCAGCTTTATGGCGTTAAACAGGAAAATATTTATTTAACCGGATACCCGTTGCCTTTAGAAAATATCGGTTCGGAAAATATGGAAATTCTGAAAAATGATCTTGGTTGCCGTCTTTTGAATTTGGATCCCAAGGGGGTTTATTTCAAAGAATACGAAACACTGGTCAAAAAATACCTAGGGGAATTGCCCGAATATTCGGCCCATCTTCTGACTTTGTTATTTTCCGTGGGCGGCGCAGGAGCTCAAAGGGATATTGGCGTAAAAGTTTTGAAAAGTTTGTCTAAAAAAATAAGAAATCAGGAGATCAAAATAATCCTGTCTGCCGGAACAAGGGAGAAAAGCAAAGAATATTTTGAAAAACATATTAAAAAATTGGGATTGAATGATTGTTTGGGCAAAAACATAGAGATAATTTTTGCCGAAAATACAGACAGCTATTTTGAAGCTTTTAACCGCGCGTTGCGGACCACTGATATTCTTTGGACCAAGCCCAGTGAATTGTCTTTTTATTCCGCCCTGGGACTACCCATCATTATGGCTCCGCCCGTGGGTTCGCAGGAAGATTGCAATAAAGAGTGGCTTTTAAGGCTGGGTTCGGGAATGCCACAGGGAGATCCCAAATATACAGACTTGTGGCTTTTTGACTTGCTGAACAGCGGGTGGTTTGCCGAAGCGGCTATGCAGGGTTTTATAGAAGGAGAAAAACTCGGGACGTTTAAAATAAAAAGTCTATTAAATAAAAATAATTAAAATAGGTTTTGATGAAAAATAAATCAATGACAATTTTATTTTGGGTGATTGCGCTCCTAATCATTGCGTTTGTGGGATATTTTTTCGTCGGGCGGGCCAAGCTGCCGGAAAAAATAACATGGGGGATGGCTTTTTCCAAATCGCAGGCCGAGCTCCTGGGGCTGGATTGGAAAGAAACATATTTAGCGCTTCTTGATGATTTGAAATTCAAGCAGATCAAAATTGCCGCTCAATGGAATCTGATAGAAACAAAAGAAGGGGAATTTGATTTTGAAGATTTGGATTGGCAGATTAAAGAAGCGGAAAAAAGAGAGGTTGAGGTTTTGCTGGTGACCGGACTTAAAGTCATCCGCTGGCCCGAATGCCATGTTCCCGGATGGGCAGAAAGTTTAAGCTGGGAAGAAAGAGAAGGAAAGGCCTTGGTTCTAACTGAGAAAGTAGTGTCGCGATATAAAGATTCGCCGGCAATTAAATACTGGCAGGCGGAAAATGAACCGTTTTTTCCTTTTGGTTTATGCCCATTCGTTCTTCCGGTTAGTTTCGTAAAAAAAGAAGTGGCGCTGATAAAATCTATTGATGATAGGCCCGTGATAATTTCCGACAGCGGAGAAGGTTCTTTATGGTGGCTTCCGGCAAGTATCGCGGATGTGGTCTCGCCGACTCTTTACCGAAGGATCTGGGTTCCGCAGCTTGGCTTTTATAAGTTCTATCTGACATTTCCGCATCCGGCAGTTTTTTATTATCGCAGAGCATTGCTTATTGAAAAACTGTTCGGTAAAAAAGTCATTTCTGGAGAATTACAGGCCGAACCGTGGTGTAAGAGCCAGCTTAGCGATTGTTCACCCGAAGAACAAAGCAAGACGATGAATTTTGAATTCTTCAAGAAAAACATTGAATTCGCTAAAAAAACCGGCTTTGACGAAATTTATTTTTGGGGAGGGGAATGGTGGTATTGGCTTAAAGAAAAACAGAATGATCCGGAAATTTGGAATGAGGCAAAAAAACTGCTCATGATGTAACTGTATCTTTAAATAGATTCTTTTCCTGTGTTAAAATAAAATAGTCGGAAAATTAAAAAAAACAATTCAAAAATATGTTTGATTACATCGCGCAAAATCCCTATCTTTTGACCGCCGTTTTAGCTTGGACTTTAACTTGGAAGGGTATAGCGCTTTGGACAGCTGCCAAAGCAGACAGCAAAAAGTGGTTCGTTGCTTTATTGGCGATAAATACGATGGGCTTATTAGATATTTTGTATATTTATTATTTCAGTAAAAAGAATAGCCAAATTCAGCAAGGATAAAAAATGAAAAAGAAACCCAATTTATTAGTTTTGGGCGCGTCTGGTGGAGTCGCCAATGCCTTTTTGCATTATTTGAGCGGTTATCGCGATAATTTATTTGGCAAGCTGATTTTGCTTGATAAGAATGATAAAGTTTTGAAAGATTGCTCTATCGACCATAAAGTTTTAAATTACCATTTTTTGCGTAAAAAAATTGATTTGCCAAAAAATAAAAAAGAATATTTAGATATTTTAAAAAATAATAAAATAGACATTGTTTTGGACATTACCGATGCGGATACCCTAGGAATTTTAGAGGCGACCAACAAAGCCGGAGTTTCTTATATTAATACCGCAATGAACGATGACAAGAAGATGATAGACGAATTGATTTTTGATATATATCCGCGAAAAAGCGAGTTTAATAACGCGCCGCATATACTCTGTACGGGTATGAATCCGGGGAATGTTAATATGTGGGCGCGATATGGAATAGAAAAATTTGGAGTGCCGAAACAGATCATTCATTTTGAATATGATACTTCAATGACGGCTAAAAAATGGCATTCAATGACGACTTGGTCAATTCATGAGTTTATCGTTGAAGCGGTAAGGGATCCGTCCGGCATAGCATTGGGTCGGCATAAAATAAAACGCCTTTTTCCCAATGCTTTAGAAAATAGAGAAAATATGAAAAGTATTTTGGAGCCCATTATGAAGCTAAAAAAATATCCTGAGGGCCTCACGGTTCTTCATGAAGAAAATATTTCTATGTCTTATAAATATGACATTCCCTCTAAATTTATTTATGCTATTTTTCCAAAAACTTTGGAAAATCTTATTAAAATTTATAAGAAAAAAGGAGATATTGATAAAAAAGACTTGGTTTTGGGCGATAATGTCCGTGAAGTTTTAGACGGCGCGGATAGCGTTGGGGTTTTGTTGGATTACCCGGATAAAAGAGTTTATTACTTCAATAGTATTCCAAATGCCGCCATAATCGGAACCAACTCCACTTATACGCAGGTTGTTGTTGGAATATTTTCGGCAATATTCACATTATTGGTTGATAAGCTTAAGCCGGGAATTTATTTTACTGAAGATTTATTTGATAAGCATTATAAATATTTTATGTTTGAAAATATGCGTGTTCAGGAGTCCGTTTTTAAAAAGAATAAAGGAAATTTGAAATTGGTAAAATATAATCCAGAAATAAAACTAAGAAGATCTAAATTCAATCGTTTTGAACGCTTTTGCATAATTTAAAATCTTCATAGCTATGGCGGATTGAAAAATTTGCTGATTCGCGGTTTTTAATTTATTCTTTTTGAGCAAGGGCCTATAGCTTAGTGGTAGAGCACCCGGTTTGCATCCGGGAGAGAGGAGTTCGATTCTCCTTAGGTCCACCATTTTTTATATTTTTTCTGTCAATTTTATCTATAGTTGTTTTTAATTTTAACTTGGACTAAGCTTATTTTATGAATGTGCTTATTTTAGGGGGCGGGGCTACAGGCTCTATAATAGCTAAAACATTGGCTGATTTTGAGACCATTGAAAGGGTATACATCGGCGACATTAATGATAAAAACGCAAAGAGATTCCTTGTTTCTCATCCTAAAATAGTTTTTAAGGTTTTAGACGCGACTAAGAAAGAAGACGTGAAAGACGCCTTAAAAGACTGCGCTCTTCTTATTAATGCCGCCTCTCCGGATTTTAATAAAGATTTAATAAAAATAGTTCTTGAGGCTGGAGTCAATTATCAAGATTTGGCATCGCTTTGGAGCGAGGCCGTAATAGAACAATTTGAATACGACGAAGCATTTAAAGAAAAAGGACTTGTGGCTTTAGTTAACGCCTCTGCCTCGCCGGGAGTGAGCAATTTAGTAATCGGCGAATTATGTTCCGGTCTTAGGCAAATTGAATATATAAAAGTAAGATTATTGGAGGACGTGAGCGCTCGCGTTCCGTTTACCGCCTGGTCAAAAGAGATCGCCTTTGATGAGGTTAAATCTCCGCCTTATATTTTGGAAGATGGAAAATTTATCACGCGTGATAATTTTGGCGAAGAAGAAGTTTTTGATTTCCCCGAACCTTTTATTAATCAAAAGTGCTATTTGATGGCTCAGGAGGATATAGGCATGCTGCCCCATTTTATCAAAACTAAATATGCTGACGTGAAAATTGGGGGCAGTGAAATTGAATTTATGAGAACTTTGTTCCAACTTGGCCTTATGAAGACTCGGCCAATCAAGGTGGGCGATGCCATGATTTCTCCATATCAGTTTATGGTAAGAGTTTGGCCGGATGTGCCATCTCTTGAAGAAATGAAAAAGTTAGTTGAAGATCAGAAAGTTTATGACGCTCATTTCTGGGCCTCTGTAGAGGTTTCCGGAACGGAGGTTGTAAAAATTGAAAATCTTATCAGTAAAGAAACTTCTACCAGTCAGAAAAAAAAGACTCTCCGGGCCCATATTTTATTTCCAAGCCAATCAGAAATTAATAAAATATATCCGGGAGCCAATTATGTGTCTTATGCCGCCGGACTTTGCGCTGCCGTTTTTGCGGAGAAGATTCCGAACTTAAAAAGAAAAGGAGTTTATTCTCCGGAGGCCATAGAAACTGAAGATAGAGCGAAGATATTTTCTGAACTTAAAAAATTTGGAATTAAAATAGAAACAAGCGAGATAAAATAATAAACCCCGCACCTTTTAGCGCGTGAGTTATATACAATGATTGTGTAATATTATCATTATATTAATTTGTTCTAAAAGGTGCGGGGTAAAATTTAAGCCTTCGCGAAAACGAAGGCTATTATTTTTTTAGCCCCGGCTTGTTTAAGTATTTTCACGGCCTCGCTCATGGTTGAACCGGTAGTAAAAACATCATCCACCAGGACAATGTTTTTATTTTCAATTTCTTTCGGATTATCCAAGGCAAAGCAATTTTCTATATTTTTAATCCTTTCGTTTATGTTTTTTAATTCGGCTTGAGTTTTTGTCGCTTTAACCCTTTTTAAGTTGTTTGTCATGAGGTGGCAACTTGTGGTGAGTATTGCCGAACTATGAGCAAATATTTCAGCAATTAGTTCCGATTGATTAAAACCTCTTTCTTTGAGGCGGTCAGGGTGAAGGGGGATGGGGATTATTACAAAACCTCTAAAATTATAATTTAACATATTTAAATATTCATCTATCATGGGTTTAATAATTTTTATTATGCCTCGCCATTTATGATATTTTAAAAACCAGATCAAATTTTTAACTGTTAGGTTTTGATAGTCGGTGGCTGGGGCTAATAAAAATTTTATTTCTTTGTGACAGGATTTTTCCGTGTCGGGAACTCTAGATTTGCATTTTGGACAAAAAAAAGACGAATAGATCTGTATAGATCCAAGGCATTTTTGGCAGACCTTTCTGCTCCTTTCGGTTTCAGGCAGACAGCTTTTACAGCTTAGACAGATAGGAGGAAATAGGATGTCTAGTAATATGTTTTTTATTTTTGTGAGTTTCTCTAAAATGTTCATCTTTGATATAATAAAGGTAATATAAATTGTAATCAAATAAATAATAAGAGAGATTGCCGCGGTTCGCCCGCTGGCGAACCTCGCAATGACAGAAAGTGATTGGTATTTTCTTTGTTTGTAAATTGTAAATTTTTAAATATGAGCTTTAATTTTTTGGAAAAAATTTTTGGAAGCAACTCGTATCTAGGAGTTGATATCGGCACCACTTCAATAAAAGTCATTGAACTTGTTAAAACCAAGGGGCTTCCATTTTTGAGAAATTACGGTTTTTTAGAAAGCTACGGACACTTGGAGAGGCCAAACAATGCCATTCAAACCAGTTCCTTAAAAATGCTTGAAAATGAGACTGTAGAACTTTTAAAATTAATGGTGAGGCACACAAAGAGCAGTTCCAGAAACGCCATTGCCTCCTTGCCGTCCTTTTCCGCTTTTACAACGCTTTTAGAGATGCCGCTTATGCCGGACGGAGACACGACCAAGATAATGGGTTTTCAGGCAAAACAATATATTCCGCTTCCGATAAGTTCGGTCACCATTGATTGGCTTAGGGTTGGAGAAAAGAAAAATGAAAATGGAGATAAGGTGCAGCAAATTTTATTAGTTTCTGTTCCTAATGAAATTATTTCTAAATACAAGAATATCTTTAAAGCCGCCGGGCTTAATTTATTGGCTTTGGAAATAGAAGGTTTGAGCGTGGCGCGCATTTTAACTAGCGGCATTAAAGAAGATACATTGATCGTTGATATAGGATCGAGGTCCACCAGCATCTATATAGCCCAAGATGGCAATTTAAAGTTTTCCGGACAGACTGATTTTGCCGGCGGTTCGCTTACTCAGACAATTTCCTCTGGGCTCAACATAAGGATCAGGCGGGCCGAAGATCTGAAGAAAATGAGGGGTCTTACCGGTACTGGGGGAGAGTACGAGTTATCCACATTAATGATGCCTATATTAGATGTTATAATTAATGAAGTGGAAAGAGTAAGGAATAATTTTGAAAAAAATTATAATGAAAAGATCACAAGCGTGATCTTGAGCGGCGGCGGAGCGAATTTACTTGGAATAGAAAAGTATTTTGAGGGCCAGATGAGTTTGCCCGTAAAAATAGCCAATTCTCTTTCTAAAATATCTTATCCTCCGGAAATGGAGCCGATCATTAAAGAACTTAACCCTTATCTGACAGTGGCATTGGGCCTAGGAGTTAAACAGGTATAGGTAATGAAATGCCTAATAACTAATTCCTAATGTCTAATCAAATCCTAATGACCAATGACAAAATGACCAAAAAATATTTTAGACATTTATTAAATTAGACATTGATTAGAAATTAGTAATTAGAAATTAGAAATTTATATTATGCCTCAATATAGTCAAAATGTTTCCGATCAAATTATGAAGTCTGATGGCATGGGCGCAGGTATGCCTTGGCGTCTTTTGGCTTTTTCCATTTTTTTGTTCTCATTGTCTCTGCTTGGCTATCTGGCTTTGAGTTTTGGTTATGAAACTTATTTGAGCACTCAGATCTCAAATACTGAAGCGGAAACAGCGGCTCTAACTCAAAAAATTTCTACAGATTCGCAAAATAAATTTATTGATGTTTATTCCAGGCTTTCTAATTTTAAAAATCTTTTAGCCGGCCACATTTACAGCACAAAAACATTTCCGCTATTAGAAAAAATTACTTACCCGTCTGTTTATTACAACAACGTGGAATTGAGCGTAGACGATAAACGATTGATCTTGTCTGGCATAGCCGCCAATTTTGATGCGTTAAGCCGCCAGTTAAAACTATATGATGATGAAAAGGCTTCCATTGAAGCGTATATTTTAAATCAATCAAGGATCGTTGAAAATCAGGTTAGTTTCAGAGTCACTTTGCTTTTGTCTCCAAAATTATTCCAAAAATAACATGAAAGCTTCAACAAAAAGATTATTAGTTTTGCTGAGTTCCGCCACTCTTATTTTTGGCGCTTTAATTATCTATGTTGTTTTATTAAAACCGGAATACGCCGCCATCCAAGAATTAAGAGGGGAGCTCAGGTCCAGCAAGGATCTTTATACAGCTCAATCCGAAGCGATAGATTATGCCAACAATTTATATGGTAAAAACCAGACAGATATAAACCAGATTCAAAATGATCTGTCTTTGGCTCTTCCAGACAAACAAGAAGTTGCCAGCGTTGTTTATCAGATCCAGGCCATAAGCGCTTTAAATAATATCGCTATTGATTCTATCAATTTAGATAACTTGCCAGTTCAGCTTAAATCAACAAGCTCCTTAGTAAAAAATTATGGCATTTTGCGCGTTTCTGCAAAACTTATAGGAACTTATGATGCTTTTAAGGAGCTGTTAAGATTTTTAGAAAATAATATCAGGCTTATGGATGTTAAGACTCTTAGGATCTATCAGGCAAATGATTTGGAAATGGGAGTGTTTAATTATGAATTAGTCGTAGACACTTATTATCAAGTTAACTAAAATGGCTATTATAATTTCCGAAGAAAGAAAAAAATTTAATTGGCTCCCGTTTTTAATTGCTGGGATATTTCTTTTCGTGGCCGTAATTGGTTCATACCTTTTATTTTTTACGGAAGCGCCGCTTATTGAAAAAATTGTTCCGTCCAACCAAAAAATTGTTTCCGAAATTTCTAAAGTTAACAGCGACAATTTTAAAGCCGATCTGAGCTCCACCAAAAAAGAACTTCTGACGAAAGCAAAGCAAACGATTACTATCTCTACCGGCGGATCATCGGCAAATCCCGGAAGAACCAATCCGCTTTTACCATTTTAAAGGGCTTTGTCTTACAAAACCTTTACCCTGTTAAATAATTTCAAATTTCAATCTCTATGTTCTATTACACCTACGTATTACATTCACTAAAAGATAATAAATTTTACACTGGTTATACGGAAAATTTGAAATTAAGATTTGAGGAGCAAGGTCGCCTCAAATCTTATTTAACAGGGTGCTCAATTTTGTAGTTAATTTTTTTAACTACAGAATAGAAAACATAAAAAATTAAACAAAATTGGCATGGACGCACAAGTTTTATTAAAAGCGTTAGTAGAGAAAAAATTAATTGATCAAGAAGGTTCCGAAAAGATTCTTAGGGAATCTTTTTTAACTCAAAAAAGCGTAGAAGAGATCATTTATAATAAGCGCGTAATAGATGACGTTGAGCTGGCCAAACTCAAAAGCCAGATATTGAAAGTTCCTTTTAAAAAATTTACAGCTGAAGATATCGGCAAAGATATTTTGCAATACATTTCTGAAGATATCGCCAGGACATATAAAGTGGTTCCGCTTTCTAAGACGGCTGATATGCTGGTGGTGGGAATGCTTAATCCCGACGATCAAAAAGCTCAAGATGCTTTAAAATTCATCGCCAAACAACTGCAAATAAATCTTGGCGTATTTCTAATAACATTCGGAGATTATGATTCCATTTTAAGGAAGTTCTCTCCATTTAAAGACGAGGTGGATATGGCAATTAAATCTTTGAATTTAAAAAATATTAAAACTACTTCAAGAGAAAAAACAGTCCAGCTTGATGAAAAAGTTTCAGTAGCCGAAGACGCTCCGATCATTAAAATAGTCGCCTCCACTCTTCGCGAGGCGGTCAATTTAGGGGCTTCAGATATTCATTTTGAGCCGGAAAAATTATTTATGAGAGTGCGTTTTAGAATAGACGGAGATCTGCAGGAAATGAGCCAGATGCCGATAGAGCTTCACCAGCCTATTATTTCCAGAATTAAGGTTATGGCTAATCTAAAGATAGATGAAAATCGCATTCCGCAGGACGGAAGATTTAAGAGTTCTGTTTTTGGAAAAGATATAGATTTTCGTGTCGCTACATTTCCGACCCCGGCCGGAGAAAAGGTGGCTATCCGTGTTTTGGATTCATCGGTTGGGCTCAGAGGTTTAGATGATCTGGGATTAAGGGGTGAAAATTCTGCGGTGGTAAGAGAAGCTATCGCAAAGCCATACGGCATGGTTTTAGTCACTGGCCCGACAGGTTCTGGTAAATCTACGACTCTGTACGCTCTTTTGCAGATATTAAATAAAACCCAAGTAAATATAGTGAGTTTGGAGGATCCAGTTGAATACTATATGGATGGGATCAATCAATCTCAGGTAAAACCAGAAATTGGATATGATTTTGCCGCCGGTTTAAGGCAGATTTTAAGGCAAGACCCGGATATTATTATGGTTGGTGAGATCCGCGATAGCGAAACTGCGTCGCTTGCAGTTCATGCTGCGCTCACCGGACACGTAGTGCTTTCCACCCTCCATACCAACAACGCCGCTGGCGTTATACCTCGTCTTATAGATATGAAAGTGGATTCATTTTTGATTCCCTCAGCTTTAAATCTGATCGTTTCGCAGAGATTGGTTTCTAAGCTTTGTGAAAAGTGTAAGAAATCCGAACAAGCTCCTGCCCCGGTCGCGGAAATAATTAAAAAAGAATTAGCCAAGCTTCCGGATGCCATCAATGCGTCTTTAAAAATAAAAGAACCATTTACGATCTATAGGCCGGTTGGCTGTCCGGTATGCAAGGGCAAGGGAGTCGTCGGCAGAATCGGCCTTTTTGAAGTTTTGAAGATGACCAAGGAATTGGAAAGAATTATTAATAGCGGTTCAAATGAAGCAAGTATTTTAGAAGAAGCAAAAAGACAGGGGATGGTGACTCTGCGGCAGGATGGTATTTTGAAGGCCCTAGAAGGAATTGTCGGAATTGATGAGATTCTCAGGGAAACTTCCGAATAATAAGTAATCAACGAATAACGAATTAGTACGAATATACGAATAAATCTGTCTGTCATTGCGAGGAGTCTGCGACGTGGCAATCCAGTTCTTTTTCTGGATTTCGCATCAAGCGCGGAATGACAAAGGAACAATTATTGTTATAATTAAATTAATTAAAGAAATAATATTATGGCTATTGATCCAGCGGCTTACAAACAAAGATTAAACGACTTGCTTCTCACTACGGCAAAACAAAATGCTTCAGATCTTCATCTTTCGGTCGGCCGCAGGCCAACTTTGAGAATTGATGGGATTTTGATTGGTATTCAAAAAGAAGCAATTTTAGCGCCGGAAGACGTTGGGGGTTTAATTTCATGCCTTTTAAATGAAGAGCAGAAAAAAGTTTTTTTTGAAGAAAAGCAGCTGGACTTCGCTTTTTCTTTTGAAGACAAAGCTAGGTTCAGGTGCAATGTTTATTTTCAGAGAGGTTTTATGTCGGCGGCTTTAAGGCTTATTCCGGCAGAAGTAAAAACTATTGAAGAATTAGGTCTTCCTTCTATTCTTCATGATTTTGCCAAACTTTCCCAGGGTTTTGTGCTGGTAGTGGGCCCCGCCGGACATGGAAAATCAACCACTTTAGCCGCTATTCTTGACGAGATCAATCATCAAAGGACAGACCACATTATTACAGTAGAAGATCCTATAGAATATCTTTTTACTCAGGACAGGTGCATTATTTCTCAAAGAGAAGTTAAGCTGGACACACCAACTTTTAATGCGGCGTTAAGAACAGTGTTAAGGCAAGATCCAGATGTCATTATGGTGGGCGAAATGCGCGATGCCGAATCTATTTCTACGGTTATGACCGCGGCCGAAACCGGCCACTTGGTTTTTTCCACGCTTCATACTAATTCCGCTTCCCAGACGATAGACAGGATCATAGATAGCTTTCCGCCAAGCCAGCAGGGCCAAGTCACTTCTCAATTAGCTGCCACATTAGTTGGTATTGTTTCCCAAAGGCTTATTCCTAGAATTGATGGCGGCAGAGTTCCTGCTTATGAAATAATGTTGGTTAATTCCGCGGTTAGAAATCTGATAAGAGAAAGAAAGTCCTATCAGATTGATTTGGTCATTGAAACCAGTATGCAAGAGGGGATGAGCACGCTTAATAGATCTTTAGTTAACTTGGTTAGAAATAAACAGATCTCTCTTGAAAATGCGGAGCTGTATTCTTTGAATCCGTCAGAGTTAAGGATTTTATTGGAAAGGATGTAAAGGGATTGTTCTTACAAGACCTTTACCCTGTTAAATAATCCGTTAGTTGACGGATTAAGATTTGAGAGGCATGGAAAATGTTATGCATAGGGAAAAATATTTTAAAATCTGTCGTGGTAAAATGTGTTTAAGGGGTCGTCTCAAATCTTATTTAACAGGGTGCTCGGTTTAATAAATTAAACACTCGCATGAAGTTCAAATACACAGCCAGAACTCAAACAGGGGAACTACAGACCGGGTTTGTAGAGGGCGTAAACCGGGAGGCGGCTTACAATATTTTGATCGGTAATAATTTATATTTGTTGAGTCTGGAATCATCAGATGTTCCTCATTGGTATGATCCGGTGGTTAGTTTTTTGAAAAAAGTAAAAAGGAAAGACGTTATGATTTTTACGCGTCAATTTGCCGTTCTTTTGGGCGCTAAAATTTCTCTTGGAGATTCGCTTAAAAATGTTTATAAACAGACAGCCAATCTTGCGTTAAAAGAAACTATTGGAGAGATCTCTTCCGATGTTGATTCCGGCCTTTCTCTGTCTCAAGCATTGGAACGGCACGGCGCCATCTTTTCCAATTTTTACACCAGCATGGTCAGATCAGCTGAAATTACCGGCCGCGTAGATGAGGTGGTAAATTATTTGGCTGATTATCTGGAAAAGGAATATGTTTTCGGGACAAAGATAAAAGGAGCGCTCACTTATCCTATTATAGTTTTTGTTTTGATCTTTGTTGTCGCCGGAATTATGGTGGGATTTGTTTTTCCGCAGCTTACTCCTATTTTTAAGGAATCAAATGTAGAACTTCCGTTTCTTACCCAGATGTTTTTATTTTTGGGAGATTTCATCGCGCAGTGGTGGTTGGTTATTATGATTTTTTTGATAATGATAGCTATC
>JAUSKP010000038.1 GCA_030646555.1 bacterium | reverse complement strand
TCATGTATTTGATAGCTGCGCCCATGGTGCCGACGTGGATGATGATGCCGGTGGAGGTCAGGATGCAGTCACCGGCCGCGTTGTACAGCGTGAAGCACAACTCGCCTTCCTGCTCAACGATGGGGGAGGCCGCAATTTTCTTTGCCGTCTCGCGGGCATGCACCAGGCCGCCGCGAATTCTGGAGAACAGCTTTTCATAGGTAATCGGGTCGGATTCCTTGAACTCCAGCTTTTCCAGGCCGTTGTAAAAGCCGGTGGTTTTGGTCCGCTCCAGCACCTCGTCGCGATGCTCTTTAAGGGTCTTGCCGTTGCCCAGCAAATCGGGCAAACCAAATTCTTTTCTAGACATCATGTTCATGATTGAGCTCCTTGTTTAACTTCTTTAAGATGGAACAAACGGTGTTTGTCGCAATAGGTTTCGAACCCCAAGGGCACGATGAAGGTGGTGGACGGGGATTCGACAATGGCTGGCCCCACCACGCGGTTGCCCGCCTTGAGCGCCTCCATCGACCAGATTTGCGCGTCCTGCCACTTTTTGTGGCGGTAGAACGGCCGGCTGCCGATATGCGCTTCCTTGGGCGGAATCGGACCCGCATCGGCTTCTTCCGGCAGTTCAGGCTTGGAAGAAATCACACTGCCGCGCATGATGGCGCCGGTCACACCAAAACCGAGTTCGGGTGAACTGGCGGAACTGGCGTAAACACGGGCGTAGGTCTGGTCAAAGGCGTGCACCATCTTGTCCCAGTCCGCCAGCGTGGATGCCTGGGTGATGGGGGAGTTGATTTCAAGGTCGTTTAGCTGGCCCATGAACTGCATGCGGTAGCCCGGACGCAGCAACACATCTTCCGGCTTGAACCCGTTGATGACGAATTCCTCAATGACCTTTTCACTGAGTTCACCCCATGCTTCAGTCAGGGTTTTGCAGGCCTGCACTTTCTCAGCATCGCTGGCTTTCGGACCGACGCCGATATCGACGCTCTTGTCATAGCGGTATTCGTACTCGGCGCAGGCGCAACCAAAGGCTGAGAAGCCGGCCGCCCAGGCGGGCACGACCACATCCTTGAAGCCCAGGCCTTCGGTATAGCCGTAGGTGTGGACCGGACCGGCGCCGCCGTACGAGAAGCAAACAAAGTCAGCCGGGTTGTAGCCCTTGGCGCTGATGACGGAGCGCATGTATTCACGCAGGTTCAAATCGAGCAGCTCGATCACACCGGCCGCCGCGTCTTCAACGGTCAGGCCGAGTGGATCGGCAATTTGCTCTTTCAGGTATTTGCGCGCCCGGTTGACGTCAAGCTTGATGGCGCCGCCCAGGAAGTTGTCGGGGTTGAGGTAGCCCAGCACGACGTGGCAATCGGACACGGATACGGTGTCGAGTCCGCTGTCGGCCCAGCACATGCCGACGCGATAGCCGGCGCTGTCGGGACCGAGTTTGATGGCTTTGCTGTAGGGGTCAATGCGGATAAAACTGCCGGCGCCGGCGCCCACCGAATCCATGGCCACCAGAGGCAGGGACAGCAACAGGCGCGCCATGTCGGGGTCGGACTGGATGGCGAAGTTGCCCTTGGTGATGATCGCCATGTCGAAACTGGTGCCGCCAATATCGCTGCAGGCAATATTTTCGTAACCGAGTTTTTCACCCAGAAATTTGGAGCCGATCACGCCGCCGATGGGGCCGGAGACGATGGTGCGGGCCAGCTCCTTGGCCTTCCAGCCAATGGTGCCGCCGTGCGTGGCCATCACGCGCAAATCGAATTTGGCGCCATGCTTCTTGAAACGGTCGCTGACCTTCTTCAGCGTTTCGCGTGAAGGTTCAGCGGCATAGGCTTCCAGAATCGTCGTGTTGGTACGGTGACTTTCCTTGCGCGACGGGTAATAGTCAACGGTGGCGAAGACCGGGATGTTCGCGCCGATTTTGATCAATTCCTCACGGCAGATATCACGGGCACGCTGCTCGCTCTGCTCGTTCTTGTGCGATTGCAACAGACTGATCACGATCGCTTTGGAGCCGCGCGCCACCAGCTCGCGGGTGGCGACGCGCACTTCCTCTTCGCGCAGCGGAATCACGACCTGACCCTGAACATCGGTGCGCTCGGTG
>JAUSKP010000037.1 GCA_030646555.1 bacterium | reverse complement strand
CGCCGCCGTGATGGTGCCGTCTTTTTTGAACGCCGGCTTCAAGGACGAAATCTTGTCGAGCTTGACCTTGCCCGGGCCCTGGTCGATGGCAATCACGGTGTCACCCGCGCGGCCCTTGAGCGTCACGGGCGCGATCTCCGCGGCAAACGCCCCCGAGGCCGTGGCGTTTTGTGCGCGCTGCACGCTGGTCGTGGCAAAAGCGTCTTGCTCCCCGCGCGTGAAACCGTATTTGGCGGCGCAGTCTTCGCCGAACGTACCCCTGGAGCGGCCCGCTTCGTAGGCATCTTCGAGGCCGTCGAGCATCATGTGGTCAAAAATGCGGTCGTGGCCGATGCGGTAGCCGCCGCGCGCCTTTTGCAGCAGATACGGGGCGTTGGTCATGCTCTCCATGCCGCCGGCCATGAGCACGGTGGCGGACTCGGCGAGCAGCATGTCGTGGGCAAACATGGTGGCGCGCATGGCCGAGCCGCACATCTTGGACAGCGTGACGGCGCCCGTGCTCTTGGGCAGACCGCCCTTGAATCCAGCCTGGCGCGCCGGTGCCTGGCCCTGGCCGGCCATCAGGCAGTTGCCGAAGATCAACTCGTCGACCATGTCGGCGCTGAGTTTCGAGTTCTGGCTGGCGCGCTCGAGCGCGGCCTTGATGGCGACGCCGCCCAGGTCATGCGCGGCGAGAGAAGCAAAGTCGCCCTGAAAACTGCCCAGCGGCGTGCGGGCGGCGCTGACGATAACGATAGAGTCATTCATGAGGAATCCTTTCAGTTAAAAAAACAGGTTTGGAACAAAGGGTTGTTGCGTTGGCAGCTATAAGAATGGGTAGCCTCAGATCGAGCTGGGCACATTGGCGTCGCCGATCTCCGGATGGAAGCGCTTGTCCTGGTCGTAGGGAAACACGTCGTACACATGGCCGGCCTGGATGCGCTCCTTGTGGCTTTGCCAGAAGGCCGCGTCCAGCAAGTCGGCGTGGTGCTTCATGAACACTTGGCGAACAAAGGGGTTGCCAAGCAGGAAGGGGCCAAAGGTTTCGGGAAACACGTCCTTGGGGCCGACGTTGTACCAGACCTCGCCCGACATTTCGTCTTCCTCGTTGCGCGCCTCGGGTACCTTGCGGAACTTGCAGTCGGTGATGTATTCGATCTCGTCGTAGTCGTAAAACACCACCTTGCCGTGGCGGGTGATGCCAAAGTTCTTGAACAACATGTCGCCGGGGAAGATATTGGCCGCCACCAGGTCTTTCAGGGCGTTGCCGTACTCGATGACGCCGCGCTCGATCTGCTCACGCGCGCGCGCAGCCGCCGGGCTGGTGTCGTCCGGGTTGGCGCCGCCGGCATCAAAGGCCTCCTGCAGGTAAATATTGAGCGGAATCATGCGGCGTTCAATATAGACGTGCTTGATGATGACTTCAATGCGGCCGTCGCCGTCACGGTCGCTGATCTCCAGCTGGCTGGGCGCAAATTTCTCCAGTTCGGCGATCAATTCATCGTCAAAGCGCGCGCGCGAAAAACCCACCTCGCTGTACTCCAGCGTGTCGGCCATGCGCCCCACCCGGTCGTGCTGCTTGACCAGCAAATACTTGGCCTTGATCTGCTCGCGCGTGGTGTCCTTGGGCGGCGGGTAAAAGTCCTTGATGACCTTGAACACATACGGAAACGAGGGCAGGTCAAACACCAGCATCACCATGCCCTTGATGCCGGGCGCATTGCGGAAATTGTCGGAGGAATGGCGCAGATGGTGCAGAAAGTCGCGGTAGAACAGCGTCTTGCCCTGCTTGGCCAGGCCCAGCGCGTTGTAGATTTCAGCGCGCGGCATGCGCGGCATCATGCTGCGCAAGAACTGCACATAGGCCGAGGGTATGCC
>JAUSKP010000035.1 GCA_030646555.1 bacterium | reverse complement strand
GGCTTGCTCGAGGCTGGCATCATCAGCAGGAGGGGTAAGTTTAACACCGGCATCAACACCAAGCGAGTCAGAGAAGGCTCCGATGGTTACGAGTATGTACTCGTCCGCGCACCAGAGACCCAGATAAGCAAGGATATTGTCATCACTGAGGCTGATATCGATAACTTTGTGCGGGCGAAGGCTGCCATCTATGCCGGTTGCCAGACATTAGTCAAGAGTGTAGGCATTACTTTACAGGATTTAGAGCAGGTAATTATCGCGGGTGCTTTCGGTAGTCATATCGATATCGGCAAGGCTATCACGAGCGGGCTGCTCCCTGAGCTGCCTCCTGAGAGGTGTGTTTTCGTGGGCAATGGTTCTCTCTGGGGAGCCAGATTAACCTCTTTTTCCACCGATATACTGGATGATGCCCGCAGGGTTGCCCGGGTAATGACAAATTTTGAATTAAGCGAAAGTGCTACTTTCATGAACAATTATATCGCCGCTCTGTTCTTGCCTCACACTAATCTCAGTGAATTTCCTTCAGTGGCGGGCAGAATGGACAACCTCCCGGCCAACCAACCAGAGCGGAGGATAAAGGTTTGAGTTTCTCTATTGCTGTGGCAGGTAAGGGCGGTAGTGGCAAAACATCGGTGACCAGCCTCATTATCCGCTACCTGATAAATAACAATCTGAAGCCGATTCTGGCAATCGATGCCGACCCTAATGCTAACCTTGGGGACAGTCTTGGTCTTGACATAAAGCAGACAGTCGGGTCAATAATAGCTTCTTTCAATGACGAGAAAATAGCTATTCCTCCAGGCACGACCAAGGAATCTTACCTGGAGTATAAGTTAAGCGAGGCTATCGTTGAGAGTCCGGGGCTTGACCTGCTGACGATGGGTCGGGGTGAGGGAGCGGCCTGCTACTGCTACCCGAATTCGCTGCTTCGTAAATTCGCCGACACTCTGGCCGATAATTATGCCTATGTGGTCATGGATAATGAAGCGGGGATGGAACACTTAAGCCGCCGAACCACACAAAACATTGATTTACTGTTAATAATCGCTGACCATTCGGTGAAAGGCGTGCGCGCGGTAGCTCGCATCAGAGACCTGGTCTCGGAGCTTAAGTTAGTGGTTAAGAAGCAGGCTGTGATAATCAATCGTGTCCCGGGTAAGCTCGCCCCCCTGATTATTACCGAATTAGCCAGACTGAATATTGAACCGGCGGCGATCATTCCTGAAGATGAGCAGATATATCAATGTGACCTTGAGCTTAAGCCGCTTTTAGGTCTGCCCGACAGCTCTAAGGCAGTTCAGGTAGTAGCTGATTTGATGGACGGGTTTCTTAATAATAAAATCCTGATTAAGGGGGTAATAAAATGACGGCACAACTGATTAAAGGAGCCGAAATCGCGGCG
>JAUSKP010000012.1 GCA_030646555.1 bacterium | reverse complement strand
GTTCGATCATATTTTCAGTTATCACGGCTATTCCGTTTTTTTAAGATCTTCCCATTGGAGCAAATACATATGGGATGAGCATGTGAGTTTTGGAGAATTTTCCAGAAGAGTAGGAAAAGAATTCTCCGGCTGGACCGGCGGTGTGCCAAGCTATTTGGTAATAGCCATGGACGCTGAGACTTTCGGACATCACGTTCCTGGGCTTTCCGAATCTTTTCTGTTCCCCCTGATACAAAATTGGGGAGGCGGAAAAGTTGTTTCAAGATTTGAAGAGCTTTTGAAAATATTTCCGCATGTGGAAAACAGTGAAATAAGGGATTGCAGCTGGTCAACCAGCTATGACGACTTATATCGCAACGACCCCTTTCCTTTATGGAAATCTAAATATAATGGCCACCAGCTCATACTTTGGGACCTGATTTATATGGCTCTAAAATATTGGGACAAGCAGGATGCGATACATCCATGTTTAAAAATGGTAAATTCCTGCCATTGGTGGTGGATAAGTAGAGGAATGGACAGGGGATTCTGGAATCCGCAGTTTATGCTTATCGGCGCAAAAAAGGCCATGGCTGTAATAGAAAAATGCGGAACGCGCGAAGAGAAAATGAAAGCCCGGTGGCAATTTGAAGTTTTGGAACAGCTTTGCCACTAAAAAGTAGCCCCTTCACTCTACAAGAGTGAGGGGGTTTTTATGCACAAATGATATAATATATGCATGACAAAAAAACAAATCTATATTATCGGCACGGTTGTTTTATTAATTGTATTGGGTTATTTATTTTTCGGCGGATCTAAAAATTCTTCATATTCTTATGTTCAAGTAAGCAAAGGGGATGTTATTCAGGAAGTGAGCGTGACCGGCAGAGTAAAACCCTCGGAGGATGTGAGCTTGGCCTTTGAAAAGGGCGGAAGAATTACAAGTATAAATATTAAGGTGGGAGATAAAGCTTATAAGGGGCAAATTTTAATGCGCCTGGATAATTCTGAATTACTTGCCCAGCTTGCAGGAGCCGAAGCCAATTTAAAATCACAGCAGGCGAAACTTGACGAGCTTAAAAAAGGCACTCGTCCGGAGGAAATAAAAATCCAGGAAGTAAAAGTTTCCAACGCGCAGACCGTTGTGAGTGATGCCAAAAACAGCGCTATAGACGATCTCCGCGATGCTTATATAAAATCAGATGACGCTATTCATAACAAGGTTGACCAATTTTTTGATAATCCAAAAAGCCAGAATCCAACTCTATCCTTTTCCATGGTTAGTTCTCAGCTAAAAACTGATTTGGAATGGGAAAGGCTTATTATTGGGAGTATGTTTTCGCAGTGGAAGACTTCTTTAGATAAACTTTTAATTTCCAGCGATATTACCTCAAGTATCAGCGAGGGAAAAAGAAATTTGAATCAAGTGGATTCTTTTTTGAATAAGGCAGCTTCCGCGGTAAATGGCCTGCTGGCAAGTTCGGAAGTTTCTCAAACAAGTATAGATGCGTGGAAGGCCGCGGTTGTTCTTGCTAGGACTAATATCAGCGCGTCTATAATCAGCATAACCGACGCCGAACAAGCTTTAACAACAGCAAATTCCGATTTGTCGGTTGAAGAAAATGATCTGATCTTAGAAAAAGCCGGCACTATCCCGGAGCAAATTTCCGCTCAAGAAGCTTTAGTAGATAAAGCCAAGGCGGATGCCGATGTGTATAGGGCTCAAATAGATAGGACATATTTGCGTTCTCCGATCGGCGGCATCATTACTAAGCAAGATACAAAGTTGGGAGAAATGGTTTCTGCTAATGTGATCATTGTTTCGGTTATGAGCGATCAGCAATATGATATTGAAGTGGATGTGCCGGAGGCCGATATAGCAAAAATTAAAATTGGAAATTCAGCAAAAGTTACTCTGGATGCTTATGGCAGCGATGTTTTTTTTGACGCGCATGTTGTTTCTATAGATCCGGCCGAGACTATGGTTGATAATGCAGCCACATATAAAACAACTCTGCAGTTTGATAAAAAAGAAGATATGATAAAGTCCGGCATGACTGCAAATATTGATATTCTTACAAATAAAAAAGAAGGAGTTTTAATATTGCCTCAACGCGCAGTTTTAACTAAGGATGGTGAAAAATTCGTTCAACTAAATACTGGTAAAAATGTTATTGAGAATAAAAAAATTGATACAGGTCTTAAGGGTTCGGACGGCAATATTGAAATAGTCTCAGGATTAAATGATGGGGATAAAGTTATTTCTGCTCCGGTTTTAGAATAGCTTATGCCAGGCAGTGAAAATTCGATTGGGTCGCTTTAGGCGACCGTAATTGGTAAATAATTACTGATCGGAAATAAAAATAATTAAGTAGTATTAAAAAGTCGCATATATATAATTGATCGAATTTCTACTGACCCGGTATGCCGTTAATAGAATTAAAAAATATAGTTAAAAAATATGAAGATGGCGGAGAGCCGACAGTGGCTTTGGACGGCGTTTCTTTGGAAATACAAAAAGGAGAATTTGTAGCAATCATGGGCCCCTCAGGAAGCGGCAAATCAACCCTGCTACATGTTTTGGGGTTTTTAGATCCGCCAAGTTCAGGAGAATATAAATTTGACGGAAAGTTTTTTAGCGAATATTCCAAAGAAGAAGTCGCCCATGTTCGTAATAGAAAAATGGGTTTTATTTTTCAAGCCTTTAATCTTTTGCCCCGTACTTCTGTTTTTGAAAATGTCAGACTCCCGCTTTTATATTCCGATGTTGATGAATCTAAATGGGATAAGCTAGCCATAGACGCCGTAAATGCCGTTGGCCTTAATCATCGTATGAACCACGATTCTTCCCAATTGTCCGGCGGAGAGAAACAAAGAGTGGCAATTGCCAGAGCCTTAGTTTTGGGTCCCCAAGTTATTTTTGCCGATGAGCCGACCGGAAACTTAGATTCTAAGTCGGGGCAAGCAATTATGGAGATCATAAGAGATCTGAATGAAGATCAGGGTCATACTATTATTTTAGTAACTCACGAAACATACACCGCCGAACATGCCCGTAGGTTGATAAAGTTGAAAGATGGACAGATAGAAAGTGATAAAGCGGTCGAGCATCGAATGCACAGGGATGAATTTAGAAAATAATTATGAAATTAAATTACACTTTTAAAACTGCGGCAAAGGGCCTTTCGGCAAATAAGTCTAGAACAGCGCTGACTATTTTAGGCATCGTTATTGGTATTACAGCGATTATTTTAGTGATGTCTTTGGGCGAGGGAGCGCAAAATTTAATTTTGGGCCAGATTCAAAGCATTGGTTCAAAAACAATCGCTATTGTTCCAGGCAAACAGCCAAAGGGCGTGATGGACGCTATGTCTACATTTACTGATTCTTTAAAAAATAGAGACTTAGATGCGTTAAAAAATAAAAATAATATTCCTTACGCAGGAACTATTATGCCATTAGTTTTCGGTTCTGAAACTATGGTCTTTGAAAGTAATGCTTACCGCCCGACTATTTTTGGAGCAACGCCATTTTTTTCAAAAATATACAATATTTCTCCAGAAGAGGGCAGGATCTTTTCTGACGAAGAGGTCGCTGGTTATGCCGACGTGGTTGTAATTGGTTCAAAAGTAAAAGAAGAGCTTTTTGGAGCTAATAATGAGGCTTTAAATAAAAAAGTTAAGATCAAGGGAAGAAATTTTAAGGTTGTTGGGATTTTGGGCACAAAAGGACAGTCAACTTTTATTAATTTTGATACAGCCGCGATTGTTCCATACACTACGGCCCAGCAATATCTTTTTGGAATAAAATACTATAACAGGATAGTAGTTGAAGCCGATTCCGAATTAAATGTTGCCAGGACAGTTGAAGATATTAAAATTACGCTTCGTAATTCTCATAATATTACTAATGCTTCCGATGATGATTTTTTTGTGGAAACTCAAGCCGAAGCCATAAAAACAGTCAGTACCATTACCAATGTCTTAACTTTGTTCTTAGCCGCGGTCGCCGCCATTTCGCTTTTAGTAGGCGGGGTAGGAATTATGAATATTATGCTGGTTTCGGTTACGGAAAGGACCCGGGAGATCGGTTTAAGAAAGGCTCTTGGCGCGACGGATAGGGACATTCTTACTCATTTCTTATTGGAAGCAATTATTTTAACCAGCGTTGGCGGAATAATTGGCATTGCTCTTGGGCTGTCTTTGGCGTTTTTAATTTCGTTAATTCTTACAAATTATTTGAATATGGCATGGGCCTTTTCCTTTCCGGTTCTGGCAATTATTTTAGGATTGGGAGTTTCTTCAATAGTCGGTTTAGGATTCGGGCTTTATCCGGCGAGGCAGGCTTCTAAGAAGAGTCCGATTGAAGCATTGAGATATGAGTAATTTATTAATTTTTTAGAGTGCTATAATTTATTTAAATGAAAATAAAGAATTTTAGAAAATTAGCGGTTTCGGAGGGAAGAAAAAAACTTCTCAAAATAATTGAGGCGGGATTGGAAGCCATAGATACAAAAAAAGCCATTTCAAATGCCGTAAAAATTGAAAAAGGAAAACTTTTAATTCATAACCACACTTTTTCCTTAAAGAATGCCGAGAGGATCGTGGTGGTGGGAATAGGCAAGTGTTCTTTGGAGGCCGGGGCTGTTTTAGAAAAAATATTAGGAAAAAGATTGACCGGTGGAATTGTTTTAGACGTACATGAAGGCGAGCTTAAAAAAATTCAAACATATACAGGCGATCATCCACTGATGTCTCCGCGTAATATTGACGCGACCAAAAAAATCATTGAATTACTTTCCGGGCTTACCGAAAAAGATTTAGTTATTTTTGTAATTTCCGGGGGTGGTTCGGCTCTTTTGTGCCAACCGAAAAAATTTACCTGCGTTGAAGAATCCTCGGTAGTTGATGCCTTAATTCATTCCGGCGCGGAAATACACGAAATGAATACCGTGAGAAAACATTTATCTTTGGCTAGAGGAGGATTCCTGGCAAAGTATGCATATCCGGCGAGAGTGGTATCACTTATTTTTTCCGATGTCATAGGCGACAATCTTGAATTTGTCGCTTCCGGCCCAACGGTAAAAGACAGCACCACTTTAGAGCAGGCTAAAATTGTTTTAGAAAAATATAAAATATACGAAAAGATCGGACTTTCTCCTCTAGATCTTATTGAAACTCCAAAAGATGATAAATATTTTGAACGCGTAAGAAATATTTTATTTATTTCCAATCAAACTGCTTTGGATGCTATGTCGGAAAGATCCTTAGAGCTTGGCTATATGCCGAGAATTTGCAAAAATAATTTGTCGGGCGAAGCTAGCGAAGTAGCTAAAGAGATCATCAATGAACTGTCAAAAGAAAATAAGGGAACAGTTTTGTTATATGGCGGAGAAACGACGGTAAAAATAAAAGGCAGGGGTAAGGGCGGCAGAAATCAGGAGATGTCTCTTTCCGGTTTGCGGTATATAAACGATAATCAAGCGCTGATCTCGGTGGCTTCAGACGGGAGAGATAATTCTGATAATGCCGGAGGCATATGTGATATAATTACGAGGGAAAAGGCAAAAAAACTCGGTTTGGACATAGAAAAGTATCTGAAAAATAACGATTCCTTTGAATTTTTTGCTAAAACCGGAGACTATTTAAAAACAGGCGATACGGGTTCAAATGTGGCGGATATTATAATTGCTATAAATAATTAAAATTCTTGTCATTCTTATTTCTTCTCTGTCATTCCGGGCTTGACCCGGAATCCAGAAAACCTAGATTCCCGCTTTCGCGGGAATGACACACGAGGAAGGAATGACAGAAAATATAAAAATAATATGGATAAAAACAAACAATTAGTTTTATGGTTTAAGGATCTAGAAATCAAAGATGTCCCGCTGGCCGGAGGAAAAAATGCCGCTCTTGGCGAAATGTTTTCAAATTTGACTCCTCTTGGCGTGAATATTCCAAATGGTTTTGCTCTAACAGCCTTTGCTTATAGATATTTTTTTGAGCATACTGGTTTGGATAAAAAGATAAGGGAAATTTTAGCCGATCTTAATACTCATGATATTAGAAATTTACAGAAAAGAGGCGATCTTTGCCGAAAAGCAGTTGTAGCCGCAACTTTCCCGGATGATCTAAAAGAAGTTATTTTGTCTAATTATCGCGAGTTGGAAAAAATGTATGGAAAAGGAGTTGATGTGGCGGTAAGGTCTTCTGCCACCGCCGAAGATCTGCCGGACGCTTCATTTGCCGGACAGCAGGAAACTTATTTAAACGTTTCCGGCGACAAGATGCTTTTGGAATCTACCAAAAAATGCATTGCCTCGCTTTTTACGGACAGAGCTATTTCATATAGAGCCGACAAGGGCTTTTCGCACTTTGACTCCGCCCTTTCCGTGGGTGTTCAAAAAATGGTTCGCGCTGATAAGGCTAGCAGCGGGGTTATTTTTACTTTAGATACGGAATCAGGTTTTAATAAAGTTGTTGTCATAAACAGTATTTATGGCTTAGGCGAACTTATCGTTCAGGGAAAAGTAATTCCCGATGAATTTATTGTTTTTAAGCCAACTTTTGAAAAGGGCTTTGAGTCAATTATCGCGCAAGATATGGGCAATAAAGATATTAAAATGATTTATGCGAGCAAGGGAACGAAAGTTGTAAAAGTTGATAAAAAAGATATAGAAAAGTTTTCTTTAACTAAAGAAGAAGTTTTGAAGCTTGCTGATTGGTCTATAAAAATTGAAAAGCATTTTTCCGCAAAAAAAGGAAAATATCAGGCGATGGATATGGAGTGGGCCAAAGACGGACGAACCAACGAATTATTTATAGTGCAAGCCAGGCCGGAAACAATTTTTTCTTCTAAAAGCGGAAATGTTTATGAGGAATTCAAATTAAACAAGCCAGGGAAATTATTACTTGAAGGAATTGCCGTGGGCAAGAAAATTGGTTTCGGAAAAGTAAATATTATTAGAGATGCAAAAAATATTATTCAATTTAAAAAAGGCGAAGTGCTTGTAACCGAAATGACTGATCCTGATTGGGAACCGATCATGAAAATCGCTTCTGCAATCGTCACGGATAAGGGCGGGCGCACCAGCCATGCCGCTATTGTTTCCCGAGAACTTGGAATTCCTTGCATTGTTGGTTCAGAAAAAGCCACAAAGGTTTTATCTCCCTACGGGAGATCTCCCGAAGGGAGAAAGAAAGGAATGGAAGTGACTGTGGATTGCGCTTCCAGCGAAGTTGGCAGAGTCTATGAAGGCAAACTTCCGTTTGAAGTCACAGAGCACAAGCTTGATAAGATTCCTCAAACTAAAACTAAAGTGATGGTAAATATCGGTTCACCGGATGAAGCGTTTAAAAACAGCTATTTGCCGGTTTCAGGAGTCGGTCTTGGAAGATTGGAATTTATTATTGCTTCCCATATTAAGATACATCCGAATGCTTTGATTGATTTTGAAAAACTAAAAAAGAGTCCGAAAGCCGAGATCAAGAAAGTTGTGAAAGAAATAGAAAAAATAACCATTGGTTATAATAAAAAGTCTGATTTTTATGTTGATGAACTCGCCGAGGGTATTGCCAAGATCGGCGCGGCTTTTTGGCCGAATAAAGTAATCATTAGATTTTCTGATTTTAAAACCAATGAATATAGCAAATTGCTTGGCGGCGCTATGTATGAACCGCACGAAGAAAATCCGATGATCGGCTGGAGGGGCGCTTCCCGTTATTATGATCCAAAATTTAAAGAGGCTTTTGGTTTGGAATGCGAGGCCCTGATAAAAGTTCGTGAAAAAATGGGGCTTACAAACGTAGTGCCAATGATTCCTTTTTGCCGAACTCCGAAAGAAGGCCAGGAATGCGTAGATGTTATGAAGGCTAACGGTTTGGACAGGGCGAAAGACAAAGATCTAAAGATCTATGTGATGTGCGAAATTCCTTCCAATATACTTTTAGCTGACGAGTTTTTAGAAATTTTTGATGGTATGTCTATTGGTTCAAATGATTTGACTCAGTTAGTTTTGGGCTTAGACAGGGATTCCGGAATCGTCACACATATTGCCAATGAAAATAATCCGGCAGTGAAAAAAATGATAGCGGAAATTATAGCCAAATGTATTAAGAAAGGAAAATATATCGGTATTTGCGGGCAGGCTCCGAGTGATTATCCGGAATTTACTGATTTTTTGATTAAAAATGGAATTGAAAGTATTTCTTTAAATCCCGATACTGTTATCAAAAATATTTTGAGGATTGCGGAAAAAGAAAACAAATAAAACTATGGAAAATCAATATCTTCACGAAGTGGCGATCACGGCCATCATTATAAAAGACGGCAAATATCTGATAACTAGGCGGTCTATGCAGAAGAAGAGATCACCCGGGAAATGGACTGTGCCGGGAGGAAAGTTGGAAACGCATGATTATATGGATATGCCTAAGGATTCGGAAAGCTGCTGGTATAACATCATTGAAAAAGTTTTGCGTCGGGAAGTGAAAGAAGAGGCCGGACTGGAAGTGAAGAATATCGATTACATTACAAGTATGGCGATAGTGCATCCGGACGGAGCGCCATCTTTGATTATTTCTTGTTCGGCGGACTATGCATCCGGCGAGGTTAAGCTCAAAGAAGACGAATGCGATCAATTCGCCTGGGTGGATGTTGAGGAGGCGAAAAAATACGATCTTTTGGATGGTATTTGGGACGAGTTGATGATGTTGGAATATAGGAAGCAGGGCAAAAGACTTGAGTGGCAAAGATTTAAATAAAAATATATTCATAAAAACAGCCGCATCAAAGGCCGTTTTTTGTTATAATTAAAGTATTAAATAATTGTCATTGTGAGGAGTCTGCGACGTGGCAATCTCGGGAAAGATAGATTGCTTCGGCGGCACTCGCAATGACAAAAAAGATAATTATGAAAATAGCATTTTTTGAATTGGAGGGCTGGGAAAATAAAGTTTTGCAGGAAAATTTTCCTAAGGACGAATTATTTTTAAGCAAAGACAAATTGGAATCGCTTAATGTTCCGCTTCAAAAAGATTTTGAAGTAGTTTGTGTTTTCGTAAACTCCGTTTTAAATAAAGAAGTTTTAAGCCAATTTCCGAATTTGAAATTTATCACTACGCGTTCTACGGGTTTTGATCATATTGATATTACTTACTGCAAGGAGAGGGGAATAAAAGTTGCCTATGTTCCAAATTATGGAATGAATACAGTCGCTGAATACGCGTTCAGTCTGCTTTTGAATCTGACCAGAAAAACTTACCAGGCGATAGACCGGATAAAAGAAAATGGAGATTTTTCCTTGGCCGGATTAAGGGGAATGGATATCAAGGGAAAAACTTTGGGCGTGATCGGAATGGGTAAAATTGGAAAAGAATCGGCAAAGATCGCCCAAGGCTTCGGAATGAACGTTATCGCTTTTGACGCGTATCCGGACGCGAAAGCCGCGGCGGAAATGGGTTTTCAATACGTTTCCTTGGAAGATCTGTTAAAAAGTTCCGATATTATTTCTATCCACGCCGTTTATAATCCAAGCACTCACCACTTGATCAATGAAAATAACTTTCAGCTTATTAAAAAAGGCGCGTATCTGGTGAATACGGCGCGCGGAGCAATCGTGCAGACCGAAACCTTGATCGTTGCGCTTAAAAAAGGAATTTTAGCCGGATACGCCACCGATGTTTTGGAAGACGAAGGCGAAGTGAAAGACGAATTGAATTATTTGACGCAGACCCGTCTAAAAGAAGATGTGGTGAAGAATATGCTTTACGACCATATTTTAATGGAAATGCCGAATGTTCTTATCACTCCGCACAATGCCTTTAATACAGAGGAGGCCTTGCAAAGAATTTTGAATACTACCGTAGAAAATATCAAAGGATTTGAATCGGGCGGGGAATTTATTGAAGTAAAGTTATGATTTTCTTGACCTCCGAGGACCAAGATATTAAATCCCCGAATTTTAGGTCCTCGGAGGTCATTATATACAAATATATAAAATACATATGATACTTGAAGACATTAAAATTCACGAAATATTCGATTCAAGAGGTGAGTCAACTTTGGAAGTGGAAGTTTTAGATGAAAAACTGAATTCTTTTTCGGCTCAAATTCCTTCCGGAAAAAGCCGAGGCAAAGGGGAAGCGGCTGTTTTGAGTTTTAAAGAAGCGGAAAAGGTTTTGAATGAATTGGTTAAAAAAGAATTATTCAATAAAAATTTTAATTCTATCAAGGATCTGGACGATTTTTTGATCGGTCTTGATGGAACCGCAAACAAAGAAAAGCTTGGCGGCAATTTAATGCTTGGAATTTCCGTGGCTTTCGCCAGAGCTTTGGCGCGCAAAGAAAACAAAGAATTATGGCAAGTTTTAAATGAGGAGTTTTGGGGCGGGCTTATTATTAAAAAAAAGCCTTTGATATTTTCTAATCTGATAAATGGCGGCGCTCATGCCGGAAACAATCTGGATATTCAAGAATATATGGTGGTAGTTGACTCTAAGGATCAGGACTACGTGGCTTCAATTAAAACTTTGATTGGTTTTTATAAAAAATTGGGAGAATTATTAAAGACGAAATATAAACTTGAAAAAATAATTATTGGAGATGAGGGCGGCTATGCTATAAATTTTGAAAGTAATTTTGAACCTATAAAAATTATGGAAGAATTGTTGGCGGCGGAAGAGTCCAAAAAATCTTTTTCTTTGGCGCTGGATGTTGCAGCCTCCAATTTTTATAAAGAGGGCAAATATACTTTCGGAGGAAACGAAATATCTTCTGAAAAATTGAATCAAGTATTATTGGATTATTTGGCCCATTCTAATTTATTGATGTCCGTTGAAGATCCTTTTGACGAAGAGGACTTTAATGGTTTTAAGGAATTTAATGCTAAATGTCCGGATAAATGGGTGGTCGGGGATGACCTCACCGTGACTAATCCGGAACTTATTGAAAAGTTTTCTAAAGAGAAGATGATAAGCGGAGTGATAATTAAGCCGAACCAGATAGGGACAGTTTCAGAAGCTTGCCAAGCCATAAGAGTAGCGCAGGAAAATGGCTTGAAAACCATAGTTTCCCACAGATCCGGAGAGACGGAAGATACATTCATAATCCATTTAGCCAAGGCCGGCAATGTTGACGCGGTAAAAATTGGAGCGCCGGCGAGAGAAAGGCTGGTAAAGTTTGATGAACTTATTAGGCTGTATAATTAGCGCGGATTCTTATGAGCGAGGTATTTAAAAGTTTTAATTTAAAACTAGCCGAAATTTTAAAAAGCGGCGGTGTTGGCGTTATTCCAACTGATACTATATATGGAATAGTCGGTTCGGCATTGAATAAAAAGACAGTAGAACATATATATAAACTTCGTAAGCGTGATTTTAAAAAGCCGATGATCATTCTGATCAGTTCGGTTGACGATTTAAAATTGTTTGGAATAAATATAGGTTTGCAAACTAAAATAATCTTATCAAAAATTTGGCCAGGTAAAGTAAGCGTTATTTTACCTTGCCCATCCGACTTGCCCGTCCGAAGCCCCGCAAAGGAGGGAGCTTTATGCGAAGGAGGGCCTTGTAAAAATAATAAATTTTCATATCTTCATAGGGGCGCCAATTCTTTGGCTTTTCGCTTTCCAAAGAATAAAAAATTGATTAATTTTATTAAAAAGACCGGTCCATTAGTGGCGCCAAGCGCGAATTGGGAGGGCTATAAGCCGGCAAAAACCATAAAAGAAGCTGCAAAATACTTCAAAAGCAGAATTGAATTTTATATTGACCTCGGAACCAAGAAGTCATTGCCTTCAACGCTTATTGAGATTAACAGAGGAAAGGTAGCGCTAATAAGGGAAGGGGCAGTGAGTATTAACGCCTATTTATAGAGGTAGGGCAAAATGGTATACTTATAACAAGGTCAGAAGGGTAAATTAACTTGTTTTATATATGAATCCCACACATAACAAAGATAATTAATCTGTATGTGTGGATTCAAAATTAACAAGTAGTAAGGTCGTTTTAAATAATAATTAATAAAAACAAGGAGCAAGAAAGCCTCGCTTTCAGATCTTTGTTATGTGTGGGATGAAAAAAGCTATTGTTTTGTTTTCTTTGGTCGGGTTTATGATAGCTGGCGTTGTTTTTGGTCAAACAGCCACAGATACAGTTGCATTAGATGTTCAGGCTGTTCAGCAAGCAGAAAGCGTCACAACGTCTGATTTAGGGGTGTCTAATCCCGGGCTTTTACCTACTAATCCGTTTTATTTCTTTAAGGAATTTGGCAGAAATGTTCAAAGGGTTTTTACTTTCAATCCCGTGGCCAAGGCTCAATTAGAAGTTAAAATAGCCAATGAAAAAGTTGCCGAAGCTAAAAAAATTCAAGAAATTGCGCCGAATGACAATAATGCTATTGCTAAGGGCGTAGTAAATTATCAGGCAGCGCAAGAAAGAGTAAGGTCAAGTTTGGAATCTTTACAAACAACTGCTTCAACAACTCCTGGGTTTGAGATATTAATGAATTCAGTTGCTACCGATGTTGTTTCTCACCAGAAGGTTTTGGATGAAATAGGCAGTAAGGCAAGTGATAGCGTTGATGTTAAAAACGCTGTTGATTCCGCAAAATTAAAAATTGATGAATCAGCCGCAACCGCCATTCAAGATAACCCGACGGATTTTGTAAATAAATTACAGAATGCGCTCATTGATTCAAAGGGCAGTGAATTGAAGCATGTGCGTTCGCTTGAAATAATTACCAATATTGAAGCAAGGGCGCCCGAAGCGGCTAAGCCAGCCCTTCTTAAAGTTCAGGAAAATCTTACTAAAAAGCTAAATGAGAACATCCAGCAAGTTACCGATGCATCCGGATCTGCCGCCGCGCAGCAGTTGATTAAGGAAATTCCTTCAGGTGATTCGGTTCAGAGGGCGGTAACAGTAAAACAATTACCTTCAAAAGTATTTATTCCAAGCATAAAAGCAGTCGGCGGTAGCGGTTCGGCTTTAGTTGTTTCGGTTTGTGATTCATTGAAGCGATCTTTGGAACAGCTTACAGCTAATGTGAAATCTGGCGCATTGACCGAAGAGCAATACAATCTTAAATACGGATTTATTAAGAAAGAATTGGAACAGTGTATAAATAAGCAGCAGCCGCAGCCGACAATAGCTGTTCCTGTTCAAAAAGAGACGCCGGTTTCAAATTGTGAATTTCTTAAGAAATATCCGGCTAATCTGGAAGCGATGTTTAAGAGAGGGGAAATTTCAGAGAAAGATTACAACGCAAAACTTGAAACTGTTAAAAAAGAATTAGAGAAATGTTCCAGTCAGCCCGTTTCTACCGGAACAATAAAACCAACAGAAAAGGTTTTTTGTACTCAAGAAGCCAAGCTCTGCTCCGATGGTTCATATGTTAGCCGTACTGGTCCTAATTGTGAATTTACAAAGTGTCCCGGAGAGAGCAGTGGTTCCGGTTCAGCTGTCACCCCGACTTCATCTACCAGCGGCGGATCTTCTATAAAATGTTTGCGTTATGATCCGGTTTGCGGGACTGATGGAAAAACTTATGGATGCGGAGAGGCGGATGCCCAAGCAAGCGGAGTAGGGATAGTTTATAGGGGCGAATGCGCAAAAACAACAACAACAAGCGTTTCTAGTACAGAAACTGCAGTTAAAGAAGAATGTGGAAAAGAAAATGAAAGAGTTAACCGAGATGCATTGGCCGGACCAATTACAAGGGTATGTTGTTATGGCTTGAAAGAAGATAGGAGCAATAAGGCATATAGTATTTGTATAAAACCATTAGAAACAACAAGTGAAACGACAACGTCTATTTCTACAACTAATACATCTGTTGGTGTTGGCATCGCCAATCCAGCTTCAGTTTATTGTGTTAAACAAGGGTATAAAGAACAAATTATAACCAGCGCTGATGGAGGCCAATATGGAGTTTGCATCTTCAATGATGGATCTAAATGTGAAGAATGGGCTTATTATAGAGGCGAGTGCAAGCCAGGATCTTCCGTTGCCCCTGTTTTGCCTTCAACGACCAGTGGCGGAGGCAGCTCAGTTGTTCCGTCAACATCAAATACCTCTGGCTATTAGAATGTTTTTGTTGTAGTTTTTAACATATGCCTATATTTTTAGGAAAAATTTTAGCCGCTACCGGACTTGTTGTGGGTTCGGTTTTTATGTTTTTGACCGGTAGCGTAAATCCGGCTCAAAATAGCCAAGACATAATCATTAAAAAAGAAATTCTGACCGGTTCTACTTTTAGTATTATAGCTAGCCAGGCAGGAGTAGCCACCGATACCGTCAGCGCTATTCTTGAGGACACTAAAAGAATTTATGATTTGAGCTCTATTAGGGCCGGTAAAGAATTGGTTTTTAAGTTTGATGAAGAGACAAATGTTTTGAAGGAATTGGATTACGATATAGACACCGAAGAAACATTGATCATAAAAAATATTTCTACCACTACAGAAGAATGGCGGGCAGAGAAAAAATTAATTGATTATAAAATTGAAACATCAACGGCTGAAGGCGTAATCGATTCTTCTTTGTATGAAACAATGGTAAGCCAAGGCTTAGACGACAGATTGGCAATTGCTTTAGCGGAAGCTTTTGCTTGGCAGATAGATTTTGTCGGAGACATCCAAAAGGGCGATAGTTTTAAAGTGATTTATGAAAAAAGATTTTTAGACGGCAATTATGCGATGCCGGGCAAGATTTTGGCGGCAAAATTCAATAATGCCGGACAGGAATACTTAGGTTATTACTTCAAAGATAGCGACGGAAAAGAAGGGTATTATGATGAGAATGGAAAGTCTCTTCAGAAAGTATTTTTAAAATCTCCTTTGCAGTATAAATATATAAGTTCAGGATTTAGTTACAAAAGAGTCAATCCCGTGACGGGCGGTGTTGGCGCGCATCGAGCCCTTGATTTAGCGGCAAATTATAATACTCCCGTTGTAAGTATTGGCGAAGGAACCGTGATTCAGGCTGGATGGAATGGGGCTTATGGCATTTCGGTAAAAGTCAGGCACAACGATACATACAGCACTGTTTATGGGCACCTTTCCAGCTTAGCTAGAGGCATTAAGAAGGGGGCTAGCGTCAGGCAGGGCCAAGTGATCGGCTACGTGGGATCTACCGGACAATCAACCGGATCGCATTTGCACTACGAAATGCTCAAATTTGGAGGATTGATTAATCCATTTAATGTTGTTGTGCCAGACGGAAAACCAATTGCTGATTCTGACGAAGTTCCTTTTGGGGAGGTCAAGAAACAATTTGCAGACCTATTATAAAATTAATCTTATATTTGATAGAATATAGGTATGCTGGGCAGTCCTGCCTGCCGGCAGGCAGGGAAAATTCATTACCCAGCAAAAGAAGCAGAATATAAATTAAGTCGAAAATAGATAATAATTATCGAATTTCTACTGACCCGGTATGACAAAAATAAAAAATAAAAAAGTTAAGATAGCCGCATTTGATATAGACGGCACTATTTTTCGCTCTTCGCTTTTAATTGAGCTGGTGAATGGTTTGGTGAAGGAGGGTATATTTTTAAAAAAGGCCCATCAGGAAATTGAAGATGATTATCACGCATGGCTTAATCGCATTGCAAATTATGATACTTATATAAATAAAGTTGCCGAGGTTTATTTTAAGCATATTGTCGGATGCAAAAGCAAAGATGTTTTGAAGATTGGAAAAGTGGTAATGGACAGGCAAAAAAAGAAAGTTTACAGATTTACAAGAGACCTGGTGGAGGATCTAAAAAAGGACGGATATTATCTTATTGCTATTTCCGGCTCGCCGGTGTTTATGGTGAAAGATTTCGCCAAGCATTTAGGATTTGATATGGCCTTTGGAACGGCCCTCAAAATAGAAAAAGGTTTGTTTACTGGTGAATTTGCGCAAAGAGACAGCTACAATAATAAAAGCAGGCTGCTTATGAAGATCGTGGACGAACTAGGGATAAGCCCCGATTGGAAAAATTCCGTGGCGGTTGGCGACAGCGCCACGGATATTTCTATGCTGGAATTGGTTGGCAAGCCGATAGCTTTTAATCCGGACGGAATATTAGTTGATCATGCTAAAAAGCATGGTTGGAGAATAGTTGTAGAGCGAAAAAATATAGTTTATGACATAAAGAAATTTGATTTTATTCATTACAAGAATCAATAAAAGATCAGTGTAAAAAACAGGCTAAATAAGCCTGTTTTTTTGTTTGAATTTTAGGGTGTTTTTGTGCTATAATTCAGGTATAAAAATAACTAAATTATCATAATAAAAAAGCCACTTTAGCTTTTTTAATTTTGCGAAAGTCCCTTACTTATGTATAAGTGTGGGATAAAATACACTATGGCAAAAGACATAAAAAAAGAACCCTCCGTCGCTAAAGCTATGGCGGGCAAGGAGGAAAAAGCAAAACAAGCCCCATCCTATACAGCCAAAGATATTTATGTTTTAGAGGGTCTTGAACCGGTCAGAAAAAGGCCCGGAATGTATATTGGTTCCACCGGAATTGAGGGTCTTCATCATTTAGTTTGGGAGGTTGTAGACAACTGCATTGATGAAGCTATGGGCGGATATGCTAAAAATATCCGTGTTGAATTATTGCCGGACAATAAAGTTTCTGTTTCTGATGACGGTCGCGGTATTCCGGTTGAAATTCATAAGCAAACAAAAAAATCTGCCTTGGAAACAGTTATGACCACGCTCCACGCCGGCGGTAAATTCGGCGGAGAGTCTTATAAAGTTTCCGGAGGTTTGCACGGCGTGGGCGTTTCCGTTGTTTGCGCTTTGTCTTCGTGGATGAAGGCCGAGGTCTGCAGAGATGGTGGTCTTTATGAGCAAGAATATAAACAGGGCAAACCTCAATATAAAGTAAGGAAGTCAGGCAAATGCGAAAGAGTCGGTACAAAACAAACATTTCAGCCTGATCCGGAAATTTTTAAAGTTACCGAATTTGACAGGAAAAGGATTGTTGATCATTTGCGCCAGCAGGCCTTTTTGACCAAGGGCGTAAAAATAGAAATAATTGATTCCAGGAAAGCGCCTATTTATTATAATTGTTTTCAGTTTGACGGAGGCATTTTATCTTTTATAAAATATCTGAGCGAGACATCTAAAAAACTCCAAGATCAGCCTTTCTATATTGAAAAGGAATATGAAAATATCGGAGTTGAGGCATCTTTTGTTTATAATGATGAATTAGAAATTTCAGAATTAAGTTTTGCCAACAACATTCACACCCCGGATGGCGGCACTCATTTGACGGGATTTCGTTCGGCTTTGACTAGGGTGCTTAATGATTTTGCTAAAAAGGAGGGATACTTGAAAGGAGCTGATGAAAATTTAACGGGCGATGATGTTCGCGAGGGTTTGACCGCGATTGTTTCCGTTAAAATTAGAGAGCCTCAATTTGAAGGCCAAACAAAAGCCAGGCTTGGCAATACCGAAGCCAGGACCGCCGTTGAAGTTGTTGTTGGTGAAGCGCTTAAAGAATATTTGGAAAGATTCGGATCTGATGGCAGAAGAGTTATAGAAAAATGCATGCTAGCCGCAAAGGCCAGAAAAGCGGCTAAGGCTGCCCGCGAAACCGTCTTAAGAAAAGGAGTTTTGGAAGGTTTAACCTTGCCTGGAAAATTATCCGATTGCAGTTCCAGGAATCCAGAAGATTCAGAATTATTTATCGTTGAGGGTGATAGCGCCGGCGGCAGCGCCAAGCAGGGAAGAGACAGGAGAACCCAAGCCATTTTGCCTTTAAGAGGAAAGATCTTGAATGTGGAAAAATCAAGAATAGATAAGATGCTTCTTAATAAAGAAATTAAGTCTTTAGTTGTGGCTTTAGGCACCGCCATCGCTGAATCTTTTGATATCACTAAAATTCGCTATCACAAGGTTGTTCTAATGACCGATGCCGACGTTGATGGCGCGCACATCAGAACGCTCCTCCTGACGCTGTTTTATAGGTATTTGCCCCAGGTTATTGAGAGTGGCTATCTTTATATAGCCCAGCCGCCTCTTTATAGGCTGCAAAAAGGCAATGAGTTTAATTATGTTTATAGCGACGCGGAAAAAGATAAGATGGTTAAAGAAATGACGAAGAAGGGCGATGAAAAGATAGGCATTCAAAGATATAAGGGTCTTGGTGAAATGAACCCGGAACAGCTTTGGGAAACAACTATGAATCCCGGCAATAGAATTTTAAAGAAAGTTAACATAGAAGACGCTACAGCGGCGGACAAAATGTTTGATATTTTGATGGGTGACGATGTTGAGCCTCGCAAGAACTTCATTCAGGCGCACGCCCTGTCGGTTAAAAATATAGATATATAGCTAGACACCTTTAGTTTTTTATGTTAAATTATTCAGACTAACTTAAATATATGTTTTCAAAATTTTTAGCTTTCATTCAGGAATCAAGGCAAGAAATTAGAAGAGTGGAATGGCCCACCACATCAACCGTAAATAAGCTCACGCTTGTTGTTATTTTTATTTCACTGGGAGTCTCCGCCTACTTAGGAATTTTGGATTATATATTTACTAAGGCATTAGAATTATTTATATAGCAACCCCTAAACAAAATGGAATTTAAAAAAGGCAGTTCTTCAACCGGCGGAGAAAAAGCGAAAGAAGAAAAGAAAGAGAGACATTGGTATGCCGTGCATACTTATTCAGGCTACGAAGATGCGGTTACCCGTTATTTAAAACAGAGAGTTGATTCATTGTCTATGGACGACAAGATTTTTAATATTTTGGTTCCTAAAGAAACAAAAGTTAAAATTAAAAATGGAAAGAGAAAAACGGTTGAAGAAAAAATTTATCCCGGATACGTCTTGGTAGATATGATTCTAACCGAAGATTCTTGGTACGTGGTCAGAAACACCCCGAGAGTTACAGGTTTTGTCGGTCCCGATTCCACCACGCCAGTCCCGCTTTCAAAAGAAGAAATTGATGTTTTGATGTCGCGTATGGGCAGCAAGGAAACTAAGTTTAAAGTTGATGTTGTCGTTGGCGATATGGTGAAGATTACGGATGGGCCGTTTAAAGATTACGATGTCAAAGTTTCCGGTGTAGACGAGGAAAGGGGCAAAATAAAAGTCCTTGTTCCTATTTTCGGAAGAGATACTGCGGTTGAGCTGGACTCATTACAGATAAAGAAACTATAAAATTTAACGCGGATAATTTACCTCTTGTCCGCGCTAATCGCTAAAACTAATAACTATTTATATGGCAAAATCTATTAAAACAAAATTAAAATTACAATTAGAAGCCGGCAAAGCTAATCCAGCCCCTCCGGTAGGTACTGCTTTGGGCCCCCACGGCGTGAACATTCAGGATTTCTGCAAGAAATTCAATGATGCCACTAAGGATATGATCGGCGATGTGGTTCCGGCCGAAATTACTGTTTATGACGACAGGACTTTTGATTTTATACTTAAAACCCCTCCAGCTTCTGCTTTGTTGAAAAAGGCGGCTGGTATTGAAAAGGGATCAGCCAATCCTTTGACCACGAAAGTTGGAAAGGTGACCAGGGAAGATGTAAGAAAGATCGCTGAAAGAAAGATGCCGGACTTGAATGCTTATGATATAGATGCCGCGATGAGAATTATAGAAGGCACTGCAAGGAATATGGGTATAGAAGTGGTTGAGAAATAAAAAAAGAACCCCCTCACTCTTAACAGAGTGAGGGGGTTTTAGTTTTAACTATTTTATGATTCTTTTATCGTATAATGCCTGTTCATGGAAATGCAGTTCGTGCCAGAGAAGGATCAATTCATGATTCAGTCCCTCTTTCTCGTTTTCAAGCATCTTTATTTCTGCGCTGTATTTTTTGCGATTTTTGTCACAATCGTTTTCAAAATCGCAACCACAGCAACCGGCATTATCACCATCAGAATAGAATCTGCACTCTTCCGGAGTTGAAACTGGAAATGGGTTGTTAATTTTATCAATTTTATCCCATATTAGCTTCGCTTGCCATTCTTTGAGAAAAATAATATCTTCAAGCTTGCCGAAAACCAAAACTCTTTCTGGCATAGCGCCTCCTTGTTTATTTCTCTATTCGGTTCTTCTTGGGTAGTCCTCGGTCACGAAAATCTATTTCGTGAAGCAGGATAATTATTTTTGCGTATTTCTTATTTATCTCTTCTTGTAGTTCTCCCTTTTTCACGTAGTAAGATTTGGCCGCCTCTTCACATTGTTTTTGATTTGCGCAGCCGCGGCACCCGCTATGTTGGTTGTATAATGCGCAATCTTCTGGATCATGCAGCTCATCGAAAAGCGCGCCAATTTTATCTTGCAGTAGCTTTATTTCTGCGTTATTAACAAAAATAATGTCCTCAAGCTTGCCGAAAATTAAAACTCTTTCTGGCATAGCGCCTCCTTTTTATCTATTTTTTGAAATTTCTTCGCAGTATCTGTCCATTAAGTTCTTTCTCCAGAAAGCCAGTTCGCTGGTAAGGGTCGGGATGTCTTTTTCTGATCCTATTTCCGTGTCCAGGAATATTTTCCAAACTTGTTCGTCCTTAAAGCCGTCCGAGCTGTTTGGATCACTGCGAATAGCCAGCAAGCACTGCTCTATGGAGTATTTTTTCTTTTCGGGCATATTTTCTCCTTTATGGCGAACCTGTCAAATTATTTAAACGTTCTAATATTAAACTATACCTTTTTTAGAAATTTGCAAATTATTTTTTGGGATTATAATTGAAGAGCTTTTTTGATATAATCAGGGGGATATATGGAAAAAGGAAAATTTATTGTAATAGAAGGAACCGACGGTTCCGGCAAGACAACTCAATTTGAAAAATTGGTTTTGCGCGTGGAATCGCCGCTTGCTCTTTTTGATTTCCCTCAATATGATAAGCCATCATCATATTTTGTTAAAGAATATTTAGCGGGACATTATGGAACGGCCGAGGAAGTTGGTCCGTACAAAGCGTCGCTTTTTTATGCGATAGACAGATTTGATGTTGCCCCCGCAATCAATAAGGCTCTCGCTGAAGGGAAAACTGTATTTTCTAATCGCTATGTAGGATCCAATATGGGGCATCAAGGCGCAAAAATTGAAGATAAAAAGGAGAGACTGAAATATTTTAATTGGCTTTATGACTTGGAATATAATATTTTTGGAATTCCCAAACCTGATCTTAATATCGTTTTGCATGTTCCGGCTAAAACTGCTCAAGAATTTGCGAGCAAACAAAATAAAGGAGGATATGCCGCAGGAGAGAAGCGTGATATTCACGAGGGGAATTTAAAGCATTTAGAGCATGCGGAAATGGTATATTTAGAAATAGCAGAAATTTTTCCCAAGGACTTTCAATTGGTTGAATGCGTGGAAAATGGTAAATTATTATCAATTGACGCGGTTCACGAAAAAGTTTGGAAAGCAGTAAGTAAAATTTTAAACGGCAACCTCTAAACAAATGTTTTCACTAATTAATAAGAGAAATTTTATATTAAGTTCTAGGCGCGACAACGAGGCCGTGGTTTTACCACGCCGAGACGGAGCAACGAAGAAATTAAATAAAATTTCCTTACCCGAAGGGAACCCTGATTTTGCCCAATACCTGCGTTATGTCTCCTCAAAGTATTTTCATACATTTTCGTCAACAAGCCTTGGTCTTAGTCAAAATCAAGGTTTTAATTTAGTAAAGACATTTATTTAGAGGTTGCTTATGTCTAAATATTTTCCAACAATAGGTTTAGAGATACACGCTGAGCTTCGCACCAAGACGAAGATGTTCTGCGATTGTCCCAACAGTCCGGATGATAAACAGAATACGAACGTTTGTCCGGTTTGCTTAGGCCATCCCGGAACTTTGCCGGTGATAAATAAAAAAGCCATTGAGTCTATGATCAAAATCGGCCTGGCTATTGATGGCGAGATCAATGAGAATTTTAAATTTGACAGGAAAAATTATTTTTATCCTGATCTTCCGAAGGGCTATCAGATCTCACAATTTGATATGCCGATAGTGAAAGGCGGGAATTTAGACGTCTCCGCGTCTTTGGGGCAAGAGAAGATCGTAAAGATAAATCGGGTCCATTTAGAGGAAGATGCGGGTAAACTAGTTCATTTAGAGGGGGGTCCTTCGACGGACTCAGGACAACAAGCTACGCTTGTTGATTACAATCGCGGCGGAACTCCACTTATGGAGCTAGTTTCTGAGCCGGATATGCACAGCGCGGAAGAAGCTGTCGCTTTTGCCAAGGAATTACAGCTTATTTTGAGATACCTCGGAGTATCCGACGCTGATTTGGAAAGAGGGCAGATGCGTTTTGATGCTAACGTTTCCATAAGTCCTGATAAGAATTTGGGCCTAAACCAATCTAAAGGATTGGTCGGCCGAACAGGTTTGTCCGACAAACCTGTTTTAGGCACCAGGGCGGAAATAAAAAATCTTAACTCGTTCGGCGCTCTTGAATCAGCGGTCAATTATGAAATACAAAGGCAGACGGAAATTTTAGAAGATGGCGGGAAGATAAATCAGGAAACCCGCGGTTGGGATGATGTCAAAAAACTGACCGTCTCTCAGAGATCCAAAGAAGAATCCCACGATTATCGTTATTTTCCGGAGCCGGATCTCCCGCCGTTAACAAAAGATGGTTTTGATGTTGAAAAATTAAGATTGGAAATTCCCGAACTTCCGAATGCAAAAAGAAAAAGATTCGGCGATCAGTTTGGACTTTCTTTGGAACAAATGAGTGTCCTGATACAGGACAGAGAAATGTCTAATTATTTTGAACAGGCTGTTTCGGAATTAGAATCTGACGTGCCCGCCGACTTGCCCGGCCATAGCTTTAGCGAAGGTGGGAGCCCTGCGAAGGAGGGTAAGCAAACTGAAGTTAATGCCGACAGAGTTAAATTAATCCTAAATTACTTAACTAGTGATGTTAAGGGGTTATTAATGGTTAAGGGAATTGGTTTAAATCAAAGCAAGCTCACAGCGGAAAACTTTGCCGATCTTGTTGATATGATATTTAAAAAAGAGATTTCTAGCCGTGTAGCTAAAGATCTGATCGTAAGAATGATAGATACCGGCTTAGATCCAAGAGAAATAGTTAAAAATGAGGGATTGAATCAGATCTCAGACGAAGGCGGATTAGAAGAAACGGTCAAGAAGATAATTTCCGCAAATCCGAAGGCGGTGGAAGATTATAAAGCCGGAAAAACTAACGCTCTTCAGTTTTTGGTTGGAAAAGCGATGGCAGAGCTTAAGGGCAGGGGCAATCCTGGAGTGCTTAGAACCCTATTTGACGAAATGCTAAAATAGTGCTATAATAAAAACATAAATAATTAAAAAAATAAATCCCGCACCTTTTGAGGATAATTTACTCTTAACAGTAAATTATACAAAAACTGAAGGTGTTAAAATTATATCTATAAAATTATAAGTAATAATTAAAAAACCCAATCCTCAAAAGGTGCGGGATAAAATATTTAATATGTTTGAAACATTTAAATTTACTGATCCGACCCCCAAAACTCCTGAAGCAAAAGAAGTTTTATTGAATTATGCCGAAGTAGCAAAAAATAGGAAAGAAATAGAAGAAAGAAAACGCAAGGAAGAGCTTGAAAAAGGTTTAAAAAATCTTGGTAAGGAGATAGAAATTCAGGAAGGAGTTGAGAAAGCTAGGAAGACGCTGGAAGAGGAATTTGAACACAAAAGCTAATAATAAAAAACACCTGTTTAAACAGGTGTTTTTGTGTAATTGCTAAAAGGTGCCACTTTTTCATTTTACTTCATTAAGAGTTTTAAAGAGTGATTTATATTTATTATATATATCAACCAGTCTTTGTTTTTCTTGTCTTTCTAGTTCTTCAAAAACAGATTTATAATAATTGAATCTTTCAGTCTGTTTTTGTTTTTCCTCCTCTTCAATATTCTTAAAAGCTTCTAAAACCGGCTTGTATCGTTCGTGTATTTCAATCAACCTTTGTTTTTCTTCTCTTTCTAAATCTTCAAAGGTTTTTTTGAGGCCTTCAAAATTATTTTCGCTCATTTTATCCCCCCATTTTTTAAAGGTACCTATAGAGAACTATAGAATGTCTTTAAAAAAAAGCAAGCAGTAAGGGCAATTTTATAACTGCGTTCTTTAATCCCTAGTAGGGAAGCTGTTTTTTGATCATTTCCGCGAAAGCTTCCGTGGTCATAGCTCCTTGATTTTCTGCCTGCGCAGTCGGACCCTTTTCTCGCTGTCGGACAGCTACTGTTTTATTAGTTTCTTCTTGTTCTCCAACTACTAAAATATATGGTATTTTTTGCATTTCTGATGTGCGGATCCTTTTGCCCAGTGTTTCGTTGGATTCATCTATTTCGGCGCGAATTCCTTGTTTGATCAATTCTTTTAAGACTTCGTCCGAATATTTTTTATGCTTTTCGCTAATCGGCAAGATCATCGCTTGAATTGGAGCGAGCCAAGTTGGAAATGCGCCGGCATAGTGTTCAATAAGAAAACCAACCAATCTTTCATGGGTTGATAATGGAGCTCTGTGTATGCAAATAGGAGTTTTTTCTTTTCCGTCGCTATCTTTATATTTAAGCCCAAATCTTTCCGGCACGGCAAAATCAACTTGATTGGTTGCCAGAGTGAATTCTTTGCCGATAGCGCTCCAGATCTGGACATCTATCTTTGGTCCGTAAAAAGCAGCTTCGTTCGGCACTTCAACAAATGGTATCTTTTCTTTTTCCATTATATCTCTGACCATATCCTCGGTTTTTATCCAAAGTTTTTCGTTGTCAATATATTTTTTTCCGAGCCCTTCTTTGCTGTGCGTGGAAAAACGCATAACGTATTTATCAATTCCGAATATTTTGAAATATTCCAAATACATTTTAATGACCGCCATAAATTCGCCGGCAAATTGTTCCTCTGTGCAATAAATATGCGCATCATTCATAGAAAGCATTCGCACGCGCATCAGACCCAAAAGCTCTCCGCTTTTTTCATAGCGGTAGCAAGTTCCGTATTCAGCCAAGCGAAGGGGAAGATCCCGATAGCTTTTTGGCTCATTCGCGAAAATCATATGATGATGCGGGCAGTTCATTCCTTTTAAGTAATAGGTGGTTTTATTTCCATCTTCATCCATGACCATCGGTGGAAACATAAGATCGGCATAATAAGGAAGGTGTCCCGATGTCTTATACATTATTTCCTTGGCAATATGCGGAGTTCGGACGCGTTTATATCCGCCTCGGCGTTCCATTTCCTTGGCCATCCTTTCCAGCTCTTCAATGATCACGGTTCCGTTTGGAAGCCAGAGCGGCAAGCCGGGACCTACAAAATCGCTAAAAGCAAATATCTTTAGTTTCTCGCCGAGAAGCCGGTGATCTCTTTTTTTAGCTTCTAACAACATAAGCAAGTGGGCGTCCAGTTCTTTTTTATTTGCAAAAGCCAATCCGTAAATACGTGTAAGCATTGGATTTTTTTCACTGCCTTTCCAATATGCTCCGGCAATGTGAGTGAGCTTAAATCCTTCCATATTTATTTCGGAAGTGTTTTTGACGTGAGGTCCCTTGCAGAGATCGGTGAATATGTCAGAAGTATGATAAAGGGAAATGAGAGATTTGGCTTCTTCAAGTTCTTCAATGAGTTCCAATTTAAAATTTTGTCCGGCGAAAAGCTTTTTGGCTTTGGCGGCGGTAATTTCTTCTTTTGTGAAATCCAGTTTTTGCGCTATCAAGTGGCGCATTTCTTTTTGCAAATCAAGCAGGTCGGCATCGCTGATCGGCGCCGGCAAAAGAAAATCATAATAAAAACCGTTTTCTATAACTGGACCAATACCCACTTTAGTTCCCGGGTATTTTTTTAATACAACTGCAGCTAATAAGTGAGACAAAGAATGTCTAACTTCGTGCATTTCATCTTCTGTTTTAGTGTGTTTATCCATAGGCTTTATTATAAATTAAATTATAAAAAATGTCCCGACCCCTTAGAGCCTTAATTAAGGGGTCGAGGATTCTCGATCCACGACATTTTGTGTCGAGATCGGAACATTAGATTATTTACAAAGTATACGGGTATGTTATATATAAGGTATCTTTAAAAATTTGATAAGGAGGTAAATTATGTCTGAGCACAAAGTGTATTTTGCTTTAAAGGCATCCTTTGAAGACGATGTTGAAAGGCTTTTAGTTTTTTTAAATAAAAGTCCCATAAAGAAATTGATCCCTTCAATGATCGGTTGCAACAAAAAGCCGATGTCAGTTTATCAGGTATTCAGAGTGCGTTATGCCTACTGTGTCTTCCGTCTTCTTACTGAAGAATTCGGGGAGAATTTCGCTTTGAGGTGGTTTTCCCGGCCGAATATCTTTTTGGAGCAGCGAACTCCGATATTAGCCATACGGCATTACAGTCCGGAAAAACTATCCCATGTTCTTCAAGCTGCAATGGCATGTATTCAGTCTGCTCACGGCATTTTGCCGTGATCAAAAAGACCCTATTTTTCAATAGGGTCTTTTACTTTACTTAATCTGTTTAGCCGAACTGCAAATTATTTTTGATTCACCGCCGCGAAGAGAAATTTTTCCGGCGACTAAAACCACGTTGCCTTCCACCCAAATACTTTTGGTTTTGTCTAGGACATCTGAGAATACCAATATTTCCGTATTGGCATTAAAATCTTGAATTGTCACAAAAAGCATCGGTTGGCCCATTTTTGTGGTTATTGAATGGAGTTTAGATATAAATCCGGCAATCTTGACGTTTTTAGGCCTCATCCATTCGTCATTATCTCCCCGGAACATAGCAACGCTTATTTCGGATACTTCCAGCTTTTGTATTTTTTCTTTATATATATTTAAAGGATGATCGGATATGAATAAACCCAGCAATTCTTTTTCCCATCCTATTCTTTCGGTCGGAGTGGCCGGAGTGCAAGGTTTCATTTTAAGAGCGCCGGCCGAAGCTCTGGATCCTCCGAAAAGGCTGTTTTGTGTAGTATTTTTTGATTTTCTTAATCCGGAAGTAAATTTAATAATGTCTTCTATATTCGCAATAGCTTGATTTCTTTCTATGCCTAAAGAATCCAGCGCGCCGGATTTTATCAAACTTTCCAAAGATTTTTTATTAAGATCTTTATGCTCCACTCTTTCAAGCAAATCTATAAAAGTTTTGAATGGTCCGTTCTTTTGGCGTTCAGCCATAACAGCTTCAACAATATTTTGACCGACATTTTTAATGGCCAATAAACCGAAACGGATATTTTTTTCTTCCGGAACAAAAGCCAGAAAACTTTTATTTATGTCCGGCGGCAATATTTGAATGCCGGCTTTTTTAGCTTCACTGATAAGGAATGCGGCTCTTTCTATATCGCCGGAATCGGCGTTTAAAAGGCCGGTATAGAATTCAACGGGGTAGTGCGCGCGCAAATATGCGGTGCGGTATCCGATGACGGCGTAGCAGGCGGCGTGGCTTCTGTTGAATCCGTACCTTGCGAACGGTTCAAACCACATCCAGATCTGCTCAGCAATTCTTTTTTCAATTCCGTTTTTAACCATA
>JAUSKP010000023.1 GCA_030646555.1 bacterium | reverse complement strand
GATGGGCATAGATATTCAAATCAACGGTAAGCCTGCCACACCCGGGTCTTGGTCTGGTGGGGTAAAAGTTGCCACCATCTGCCCTTAGTTACTATCTCTCTGGTTTTAGAATTTGCCGCCAAAGAAAAACTTGAAATCGTCCTTTCCGCTCCGGTTCCCGCCTATCGGTCGGGCAGGCAATGCGAGGCGGGCGGAAGGGGGGTGTGGGGGGAATTCCGCCCGCCGAGCCCAGCCAGTTCCGTTCGGATATTTTCAAACAGACACCGCAGTGAGTGAAATGAGCGGAGGAGGCAAATTGGTCTGCCGAAGCTTTACGCGAAGGCGACCGCCTCCGCCAGTTGGGAAATGGAAGAGTCGCCTGTCTGCTAGCGAGGCAGGGCTCGCCCGCAAAATAATCCTATGTCTAATCATTGTCATCACCATAACTGTATAGAAGAATTAAAATCAGACCATCAAAATATCCTGGCGCATCTTGCTGATTTAGAGGTAGTCATTAATCAGCCGGTCATTGATCAGGAAAAAATTGAGGATTTTTTGCGCTTTACGGAAACATTTGCCGAACCGCATCATCAAAAAGAAGAAAAAGTTTTATTTCCCGCTCTAGAAAAGAAAGGCATACCAAATGAAGGCGGGCCTATCGGCATGATGTTGCTAGAACACGCTGCTAAAAGGGATTATCTTGCCAAGATGCGAGAAGCTTTACGGAAAAATGATAAAACTAAACTCAAAGAAAATACCCAAGCCATGATTTCTCTTTTAAGAGAGCATATTTATAAAGAAGATAATATTTTATATCCTTGCGCTCAAGACGCGCTTACCGAAGAAGAATTAGCTGGCCTTGCTTCACAATGTAAAGAAATTAAAAAACCTTGCATCGGAGATTATTAAGAGCCAGGGCTAGGGATTATATAGGGATTTACCCCGCACCTTTTGAGGATTGTTTTTATTTTAACTTGTAATTTACAAGTATTATAAAAAATAAATATTTTTAATAAAAGTCTAAATATCACCCTATCCCCGCTATTATCCTCAAAAGGTGCGGGGTTTACTTTTAGCCCTTTTAGGGCTATTTTAATTAGATAATGTCCGAATCAAATAATCAAAAACGTCCGCCGATAGTTGTTGTTGTGGGACATGTGGACCACGGCAAAACCAGTCTGCTGGACTATATAAGAAAAGCTAATGTGGCCGCTAAAGAAGCGGGCGGTATTACGCAGTCCGTTGGCGCCTATGAAATTACTCATAAAAACGAAAAAATAACTTTCATAGATACTCCGGGGCACGAGGCTTTTTCCAAAATGAGAGTGCGCGGCGCTGCCGTTGCTGATGTGGCAATTTTAGTTGTGGCAGCGGAAGAAGGAGTCAAACCCCAAACAAAAGAAGCTATTAAAGTTTTACATGAATCCAAAACCCCTTTTGTGGTGGCTATCACAAAAATTGATAAACCATCCGCGGATATTGAAAGAGTTAAAAATGATCTGGTTGCAAATGACGTCGCTTTGGAAGGTTATGGCGGCAGTGTGGGTTTTCAGGGAGTTTCCAATAAATCAGGAGAGGGAATTGACGAGCTTTTAGATTTAATTTTGTTAACCGCGGAAATGGAAGAGCTGACTTACGATCCAAAAGCCAATGCTGATGGGGTAATTTTAGAATCTAAAAAAGACAGCAAAAGAGGTTTTACAATCAGTGTTATTTTGAAGGACGGAATTTTAAGAGTGGGCGATTCAATCGCCACCCAAACCGCTAAGGGCAAAATAAAAATATTGGAGAATTTTTTGGGAGAAAAAGTTCAAGAATTATCTCCTTCCAGTCCGGGCGTAATTATTGGTTTTGATGATTTGCCAAAGACCGGCGAAGAATTTTTAGCCGGCAATCTTAAAGACGAAGACATTAAAAATATAATGGCGAAAACCACTTGTCCGGAAGCTAGAAAAAGATTTTGTAAAATTGATGGAGCCTGCGTGGTAAAAATAATACTTAAAGCGGATGTTTCCGGATCTTTGGAGGCTTTATCCGATCTCATTCATAAAGTTCCAAAAAAAGACAAATATCAATTGGAAATAATCAGTGAGGGAGTTGGCGAGATAGGCGACGCAGACGTTAAAAGCGCTATTGCCACCGATGCTGTAATCTTGGGTTTCAAAGTAAGATCCGGCAAAGAATCTGAAAATCTAGCAAAAGATAACAGGGTAAGAATTATAACTTCTGAAATTATTTATGAATTAATTGAAGCTATTGAAAGCTATTTTACGTGTTTGAGCGCTGGCGATATATCTGGCGAGCTGGAAGTTTTGGCTACTTTCGGCAAGAAGGCCGGAAAGCAGATTGTCGGCGGAAAAGTGATAATGGGTGAAATTAAAAATAATACTGTTTTGGAAATTCAGAAAAACGGAGAGGTGCTTGGGACAGGAAAGCTGATAAATTTACAGGAAGGTAAAAAGGATGCCGTAAGTGTCGGAGTCGGAAAAGAATGTGGGCTTTTAATGACTTCCGACGTTGAAATAAAAACTGAATACCATCTTATTTTAAGGTAATGAAATTTTTTAGGCCTCAAAGGGTTAGCAATTTAATACGGGAAGAGCTGGGAAAAATGTTTGAAAGAGATCTGGAGTTTCCGGAAGCTTTAGTTACCATCACCGATGTTGATGTGAACACTAAATTGGAAGCCGCGATCATAAATTTTAGCGTTTTGCCATCGGAAAAATCTGAAAGAGTTTTGGAAATACTGAATAAGCTCAAAAGAGACCTGCAGTTTAAAATGAATCGCAAGCTAAACATAAGGCCGATGCCGGAACTCGTTTTTAAGATTGATTACGGGCTTAGAAACGCGGCGCTTATAGAAAAAGCTTTACTTAAAGACAAAGACAGAGAATAGGGCATTCTATACTTCTTATTGTTTTTTTATTACAATTATATTGTTATTTGATGGCCACGTAGCCAAGTGGTAAGGCAGTTCTCTGCAAAAGACCTATACGTCGGTTCGATTCCGACCGTGGCCTCAATTGAAAAAAATCTTTTTTTGATTATAATAATTGTACGTTGCGAGTTGGTTTAATGCCCGGGTGGCGAAACTGGCAGACGCAGCAGACTTAAGATCTGCCGCCCTTACAGGCGTGCCGGTTCGATTCCGGCCCCGGGCACCAAAATAAAATTGAAACAAATCCGGCAGTTTATCGTTTCCACTAGTAATGAATAAAAAGTCGATAAGACTTTTTTTTGACGCTTTAGCTCGATACGGAATAGAAATGGCTAGCGGAAGCGTAAAAAGGTCTTTTGTTCTATAATTAATGTGATTATAAATGGAAAAAAATATAACAAACAGTAGGGAAGAAAGACTTTCATTTTCAGATTTTTTGGCCACGGTTAAGTGGTTATTTGTATTTAATTTCAAGTTGTCTCCGTGGGCCGCGACAGCTCAAATTGTAATTAAATTAATATTAAATACCAGTCCATTATTTAGCGCATATATTTTTGCCAGACTTTTGGATAAAATAATCAAAATTGTCAGTATGCCAGGCTCTAATATTAATGAAATTATTCCATTGTTGGGACTTTTACTATCGTATAATCTGGTAATTTCTGCTTTGGGATATGTTAATTCTTATGTTTCGCAAGTCATTGGTTTAATGTCTGGTTATAGAGTGCCGGTGATTTTGGCGCGGCATATTAATTCTTTAGGAATTCAAACATTGGAAAATCCAGACGTAGTAAATAAGATCCAGAGAGCGAGAGAAACTATTGGGGGAATAAGTAATGATTTTGAAAGAATGTTAATGTTTGTTGCCAGGGGCGTCGCGTTGATTTCGGCTTTATTTGTAATTATTAAAATAATGCCGATTATTGCGATGATTATTCTTTTCGCCACTATTCCAGAGCTTATTTC
>JAUSKP010000064.1 GCA_030646555.1 bacterium | reverse complement strand
GGGGCAGTAGTCAATCCCGGGGCTGATACCGAAGCCAGCTTTGAGCTACAGATTATTAAAATGGAGAAAAAAATCAATAACGGTGCCCGTTTTTTCCAGACACAGGCTATCTATGATGTAGACCGCTTTGCCCGGTTTATGAAGAGGGTTGAGAAATTTAACGTGCCGGTTCTGGCAGGAATAATACCTCTGAAATCGGTAGGTATGGCTCGATACATGAATAAGAATGTAGCTGGCATCCTGGTACCGGAAGAATTAATTAAAAAGATGGCTGATTCTAAAGATAAAACCCAAACCGGGATAGACATTGCCGCTGACCTGATTAAGCAGATTAAGGGCATCTGCCAGGGGGTGCACATTATGCCTATCGGTTGGGAGAAGAAGGTGCCCCAGATACTGGAGGCGGCTGGACTTTAACAGAACCAGATTGTCAAATGAACAGCAAGCCGCATTTACCATCATCCGCACCCAGGAATTATGGAGATGCCTACGAGCTTGCCTGCAAGCGACTAGCCGCGATTGATGATATAGCGGCACAGTGTCGCCAGAGCGGTGCTCAATATCGGGTAAAAGATTCCCGGACAGAAATTACCATCCAGTACCTGAACCGTTCCTATCTGATTACACTACCTGATATTACGGTTTCACAGGTAGATAGCGCCGAGGAGGTGCCAGTAAGGGACAAGCTTCTCATCCTGCACTATTTCATCTCGGCTAAGGGCACCCCGGCGGCTAACCGCTTAATCACCTTCCGGGAACTGCCCGAAGGCAGCGTTTACTTCCCCACATTTTCCCAGAGGACTATCAAGCCTCTGTTGAACCGCTTTGGTAAGGAACCCAATCTCCTACTGGAGGCGGGTATAAAGCTGGGTGGTTCTAAAGTTGATCTGGGTGATACGGCACTAACTATCAATGCCTTCTGCCGGGTGCCGATAAGCATAATTTTGTGGCAGGGAGATGATGAGCTGGCGCCTCAAGGCAGTATCTTATTTGATGACACCATTGCCGATTATCTGCCCACCGAGGATATAACGGTTCTTTGCGAAGTCATTACCTGGAAGCTAATTAGAAGTTGAGTATTAATCTCACCCCCCTTAAGCCCCTTCTCCTTTAGAAGGGGCTTTGTATCAAAAGTCGTCATTCCCGTGAAAACGGGAATCCAGATTGATATGGTTAGGCACGATTTCTAGATTCCCCCTTGCGTGGGAATGACAAAAAGAGTTAAAAACAGCACTTATGATACAACCTTTTTAGAAGGAGAGGGAGAAGAGTAAAAAGAGGGGCGTTAGCCCCTCTTTAACATCCTATTGTTTAATCTCCTTAGCAAGGAGTTGGGCTTCGCCCCTTTACAGCCCCTGGCGAAACAAGTAAGATTGATTAGGTCTTTGAGGTAAAGGATGGAACCTATTTCATTTGCTGTTGCCTTCGGGGCAGGTCTTTTATCTTTCCTCTCCCCCTGTATGCTACCTTTGCTGCCGGTGTATCTGGCGAGCTTAGCCGGCCCGGAGATACTGGAGACCGGGACGAAGATAAAGCGCCTATCCGTATTTCTACACTCTCTCACCTTTGTTGTCGGCTTCTCCATAGTTTTTACTCTCTGGGGGGTGGGTGCCGGACTGCTGGGGTCGGTGCTGATTGGTTACTTAGGCATACTTCGTCAAGTCACTGGCGTCCTGCTGATACTCTTTGGTCTATTGATGTTGGCTAGCCTCAAGGTGCCCTGGCTGAGTTATAGCCAGCGGCTAAACCTATCGTTAGGCACTCGCAGTGGCTACCTGCGCTCCTTCCTTATCGGGATCATTCTTCCAGTAGCCTGGATACCCTGCACCAGTTGGGTGCTGGCTGGTATCCTCATGCTGGCTGGTGCTTCAACCACCGCCGGGCAGGGCGCTTATCTTCTGGCGGTCTATTCTCTGGGCATGGGCCTCCCCTTTCTGGCCATCGGCCTGGCTTTCGGCTTTCTATCACCTTTCTTAAGAAAGGTCAATCGTTATGCGGTCTGGCTTTATCTCATTAGTGGCTTGATGCTAATATTGGTCGGTATACTTGTCCTGACCAACCAGATATTCTGGTTTCAGACCTTGATTCCGCGGTAAAAGGCAGCGTTACCAGCAGTATCGCGATTGGCATTATTACTGGCTGGCCATCGAAAACCAGTTTGATTCCGCACTAATTTTGATATAGCATTAGTACAAGGAGAGTTAAAATGAAGAAATCCGTTACTATTGGCATAGTTGCAGCTTCACTACTCTTGCTACTATCTGCCTGTGCTGGCAAGACGAGCGCAGTCATTGAGAGAACAGGTGCAATCACATTGGAGGGAAGACCGCTAACCCTGCTTGGCACAGAGCTTAAAGTCGGGCAACAAGCCCCTGACTTCAGCCTGGCGCCGCCTAACCCCCGTGTCGAGTTGTCGGTAAAGGCTGCAGATGTTAGCTTAGCCCAGAGTTCAGGGTAAGGTTCGGTTAATAAGCGTAGTGCCCTCTGTGGATACCCCGGTCTGTGACCTGCAAACAAAAAGATTCGAGGCGGAAGCCAATATCTATGAAAATGTCGCCTTTTATACCATAAGTATGGATACGCCTTTTGCCCTATCCCGCTACTGCGGCGCTAATGGCGTGACACGCATGGAGGCACTTTCCGATTACAATGATGGCTCCTTCGGAGTTGCTTATGGGGTTCTCATCAAAGAGTTTCGCCTGCTTAGCCGGGCTATCTTTATCGTCGACCAGAACAATACCGTGAGATATGTTCAGTATGTTAAGGAGATATCTGAGCCGGTCGATTTCGATGCGGCACTGGCTGTTTTACAGAATCTTGTCGGCGCTCACTCTATTATCCAACCCGCCCCAAGCGTAACCACTACTACTGCCCCGGAGACACCGGCGACAACTATTGTTCAGGGGAACAAGGTGGGCAACCTGGCACCCGACTTTCAGCTTAATAACCTGGCAGGGCAACCGGTCTCTCTCAGCAACCTACGTGGCAAGCCGGTAGCAATTAACTTCTGGGCAACCTGGTGCCCCCATTGCCAGGCGGAAAGGCCCCTGATACAACAAATATCTGAAGAGTGGCAGGGTAAAGATTTGGTTTTGCTGACCATTGATATTATCGGCTCTCAACCGACTGAAACCCCGGCCAATCTGGCCGACTTTATGCAAAAGAATAGCTATACTTTCCCTGTGCTCCTCGATATTAATCGGGAAGTAACCAAGAGCTACGGCATTAAATTTACTCCTACCTATTTCCTGATTGATAGAGAGGGTATCATCCGGGAAATACGGACCGGCCCTTACCCCAGCAAAACAGCCTTGGAAGAGAGCCTGAACCAGCTCTTATCTAAGTAGTGTTTTGCAATTAATATCTTTAACCCTGCTTTGTATCAAAAGTAGGTTCATCTATGTCACCCTGAGCGTAGGAATGGTCTAGGGGCGGTGGGTATCCTTAGTTCACCGCCAACCCCACGCCCAGATTCTTCGTCGCTTCGCTCCTCAGAATGACATTTGATACAAGACCCTCTTATCTCATACGACGGTCAGACCCCCGAAATGATAAATAAGACGTTACAATAATGTTATATTTTCGGGATATTTGTTTGACTTTCTAAATCGTCTGTGTGCGACAATATGATAAAGGAAGGTTATTTAAGGTGTTCCAGTTTGTTTTAATGAAGGTAGATTACCTTAGTAACCATCAGCGAATAAACAAAAACATAAAAGGAGGGTATCAATGAAAAGGTTCACTTGGGTAGTGGGTATAATGTTGCTGGCACTGGCGGTACTGGCAGCAAGCTGTGCCCAGGCACCACCGGCAGCGGCACCCCCAGCAACGACACCGCCGGCAGAACAACCTGTGGTGACCTCAACAGAAGGAGGATTGGGAGCAGTAGACACCCAGAAGTCTACCGTAACTGTGGAGACGACCCAGGGACCACAGACGTTCCTCATTACGCCGAATACAGCCCTTACCCTGGATGGTCAAGCTTGCACTCTGGACCAGCTCGACGCACTGCAAGCCAGTAGTGGTGAGAATTTCAATTGCGTTGTCATCTACGATGGGCTAGGTGACGTCTTATCCGTAAATGTCTCCCGAGTACCGCCGCCGGCATCGGTTACAGGGACTATCAGCGATGTCAATATCAAGGAGTCCACTATAATCGTTAAGACTGCCGAAGGTGACAAGGTTTATCATGTTGACCAGACGACCGGACTTCTTATCGGTGGCGATGTTATTAGTCTGGAGCTGTTAAATGCCCTGCTCGAATCCGGGTATGCAGTGCCCCCTGCAACAATCATCTACGCGACCGATGCCGAAGGTCATGCGGTCTATGTCGATATCCCTTCTCTACAGAATCTCACTCAGGGCACCGGCACCGTTACAGCAACTGATGTGGCTAAGTCTACCGTGACTATTATGACCGACAAAGGTGAGCGTACCTTCGAGGTTAACGCTGCGACCGGCCACTTCTTGAATAATCAGGTTTGCAGCCTGGATGACATACAAGCCGCTATCGACCGGCAGGACATGGCAAGTTGTGATGTTATCTATTACACCGATAAGGACGACAATTTAATCTATCTTGATGCCACCCATATTGCAAAGTAATATATGACCCTTAATTTATAATTAGTGGTGTGGGGGAAGGTGCTTCAGCTAACGAAGGGGGCTTCTCTAGGGCTAAAACCTTAGCAGAGCCCCCTTTCAGCGATAATTTGTGTTCGAGACTTCCCGGGGTAGTTTTCAGTCCAGATTTAGTGTAGAATTATCTTGGAGGTTTGTTCAAATGAGTAAAGCAAAACTATCGGCGATACTCTTACCGGCGATAATCTTACTCACGGTGCTATTGGTTAGCGGGTGTCAGTCGAATACGCCTGTTACGCAACCGGCTCCTGCTACGCCCGCTCCCACTGCACAACCCGCCCCCCCTCCACCCACTACTACTTCACTACCACCCACTCCCACCATTCCTATAGGCGTTAGCATCGGTAACCGGGCGCCCGATTTTCAGCTCCGAACCCTTGCCGGAGATAACATTTCGTTGAGCAGTCTGCGGGGCAAGCCTGTGCTGATTAACTTCTGGGCAACCTGGTGCGGACCGTGTCGTCGTGAGATGCCTTATCTGCAACAGATAAACGATAGCTGGTCGGCTAAAGGGCTGGTCTTACTGGCGGTTGACATCGGCGAAAAGCCTGCCACCATTGCGTAGTTTATGACCGAGCTTAATCTTTCCATGACCGTGCCTATGGATAGTGATGGCAAGGTGGCTAGAGCTTACCTCATCGGTGCCATCCCAACCACATT
>JAUSKP010000056.1 GCA_030646555.1 bacterium | reverse complement strand
AACCCCAGTGGTTACTCCTGCTACGGAAAACAACTTAGATTGGACCAATGGATACGGTTTGCCTGGATTTACTTCCAACGCCAACTTCCCACTTCAGAGCTGGTCTAAGAAGAATAACTAATCTAGTTTCTTGAGGCTCGCCTAAAAAACGAGTTAACTAGTCGATCGCCCCCTCACTCTTTACGAATGAGGGGGCTTTCGTTTTTTATTGCCCGCTTGTCATTTCTGCCTCCCACTTTGTCATTCCCGCGAAGGCGGGAATCCAGTACAATATAATTTATGAATTCTTATTACGTCTATATAATGGCAAGCAAGAGAAACGGTACCTTATATATTGGTATTACAAACGATCTCTTAACGAGAGTGGAACAGCATAAAAGCGATATTATTGAAGGATTTACGAAGCGGTATAAAGTGCATACTCTTGTATATTTTGAACAAACGTCTGACGTTAAGGCCGCGATATCTAGGGAAAAACAAATTAAGAAATGGCACCGTGCTTGGAAGTTGAAACTTATTGAAAGTAAAAATCCTAATTGGAAAGATTTGTATGAAGAATTATTATAAAAATCTGGATTCCGCATCAAGTGCGGAACGACAATGAATTGTATTGAATCATTTAATATTTTTGCTATAATCTATAAATGAATCCCACACATAACAAAGACCAATACTTTGTTCTTGTTGGGAAAAGTCGCATAGTCAATAAAAATTTATAAATTAAACATAAAAATAATAAGGACAGAGAAAGCTTTGCCTTCCAGTCTTTGTTATGTGTGGGATGAAAAAAACAATATTTATCGTATTAACAATTATCTTAGTTTCCGCCGCCAGTTATTGGGTCTATAAAGACTTCTTCGCGCTTAAGCCGGAAAATATCGGCGTGGAGGATACAAGCCAAACAGTGGGTGGAATTAATTATGAAGTTGTAGAAGTTGGTTCCGATACCAATGTGACCGCAGAAGCCGATAGCCAATTTAAAAAGACCGCACTAGAAATAGTAGCTATGCCCATAGTTTTTTCCGTTGAAAAGTCAGAGGCAAATAAGGAAAAAATTCAAAAAGAGATTGAAGAACTAAATAAACAGATTAGTGAAAACTATAATCACCTAGACCTATTAATAGATCTAGGGCTTAAAAGACAGTCCATAGGGGATTATGCTGGTGCTGTAAAAGTTTGGGAATTTGCCGGGATCGTCTTTCCTAAAAATTATATTACCTTTCAAAATTTGGGATTTGCGTATGGTTTTTATTTGAAAGATTATAAACTATCAGAAAAAAATTATTTAATCTCATTAGAGAACGATCCTACTAATACTCAGGTATATTTGGATCTGGTTGATATTTATAATTTTAGCGGTCAAGCAGAAAAAATTCCCGAGTTTTTAAAGACCAGCCTTAAGAATGCCGGCAACGTCAATGAAGCGCAATTAAAAGTTCTTTTGGCAAAATATTATGCCGACATTAAGGATAATGCCAATGCTATTAAATATTATGAAGAAGCGCTTGTTATTGATCCATCTAATACTGTCATAAAACAAGAGATTGAAAGGCTAAAATCTTTGCAGTAAATAATAATTTTTGTCATTACGAGGAGTCTGCGACGCGGCAATCTCGGATGATAAATGGATTGCTTCACTGCGTTCGCAATGACGAATATGAAATTTTATAATTTTAAAAAATGGATATAGAAAATAAGCTAACTCCCCATATTATAAAATATAGTCTGTTGGCTATAGTGATCTTGGCATTTTTATTGCGTTTTTGGGGTGTATGGGACAAGGATATGATAGGTGATGAGGCGGCTTATTCTTTCCGTTCGGTTGGATATTTAGATTATTTAGGAACCAGCTCTCAAACTCAGCCGGTTGAGTGGTATAAAGGGGCAGAATTACCTTTTTGGACCAAGTTGTCATTCCATGACCATCCGCCACTAACCTTCATTATTCAGAACGTATTTTTTAGGATATTTGGAGATTCTTTGTGGTCGGCACGTCTGCCTTCGGCTGTTTTTGGTTCGCTGTCAGTTATTTTTATTTATCTGATCGCGAATATTTTATTCTCCCTCGCCAAATGTCCCGATGTTTGCGGCAAGGATGGAGGCGAGGAGAACCCTTCCGTAGCTTTAGCGAAGGGGGGTTGGTTTTTGAAGTTCGATGGTAAGTTTATAGGCCTCTTAGCAGCCCTTATTTTTAGTTTGAACAACGGGCTTATTGGCATATCAAGAACCGCTTTAATGGAGCCGATCTTGCTATTTTTGATCCTTGCAAATATTTATTCATTTTTATGTCTTGTTAAAAACTTTGAATTAAAAGATTCTTCATTCTGTCATTCCCGTTCCTCTATTTGTCATCCTCGGGCGAACGAAGCGAGACCCGGGGATCCATTTCTGGATTCCCGCTTTCGCGGGAATGACAGAGGGGACAAGAATGATAATTCGAGAAGTCTTATAATTCAAAGTAAAAACCAAAATTGGTGGTGGATTTTCGGCGCAACTTTGGGGTTATCTCTTTTAACAAAATATACTGCTATATTTTTAATCCCGCTATATTTTATCTATCTTATTTTCTTTGAAAGAAAATTGTTCAAAAATTATCGGCTATATTTATCACTGCTTTTGGCTTTATTGATTTTTAGCCCGGTGCTCATTTATAATTATTTTCTTTTTCAAAAAACGGGCCATTTTGATCTCCAATTTTCTTATTTGCTGGGTCAAGCTACGCCGGAGTGGAGTGGTCTTTTGGGAAAAGCCCAGGATGGTTTTGGCGGCATTATCAAAAATCTGCTTAAAACATTCGGTTTAATAGATCTTTTAATGTTTTTGGGCGGGCTGGTTTATATATTTTTTATTTTTATAAAAAATAAAAGTAGAGAACTTTTATTTTTATTTATATATTTGATAGTTTTGACATTGCTTTTGGTAAAAATGGGGTCAGCTCCGCGCTTTTTGGCGCTGTATAGCCCGGTTTTTGTTATTTTTTCAGCTTTATTTATTAGGTTTCTTTGGCAATTTAGTCAGGAGAAGATTGGCATTTTATTCAAAGCGATAGCTGTTATTTTTATAATTTCTGCTTTGAGTTTTTCCATTAGGGAAAATTTATTCCGTCGGGATGTAAATAATTTTGGAATAGCCGGGCTTGATAATTTTTTAGGACAAGAAATAGATAAAATCAATCCTGCTTTTATGCCCCAAACGGATAATAATCATCTTAATGCGATTATAGAAAAAACCGCGGCAGATAAAAACGATGTCGGCATTCAGCAGCCGGTTCTGATCGTTTATAACGATAATGTGGCCATAACTACCCTGCAATGGATCGTTTACCGCCGGTTTTTTTATCACGCCCTGCCGTTTTATTATGTAGAAAATTTTATAGATACAGTTAATAAAAATCCGCAAGAGATCAGGGGAACTCTTGTTTATTTTATTCAAAGCACGCAAAATACGCTTTTAAATCCGTTCAAAAGAGATAAAATTGCAGGCGATACTTTTGAGAACGACCTTGTCCGGCAGGGAATTGCGCCCATTAAGATCATTTATGGCAATAATAATTTGGAAATGTTTAAAATCTATAAGCTTAGCTTATAGATTTTACCCCGTTAAATAAATATCCTTGATATTTAAATTTGCCTTGCAAATTATTTAACAGGGGTTATTATCTTTAATTTTATATTTCCGTCACTGTTTAAATCACAAACTTATCCTGAAGCTTGTTTTTGGCTAATATTTGAGCCTCTAAAAGACTGTCAAATGTTCCCGTGTCTATCCATGCTCCCGGAACCATTGCCGCTTTAAGCTCCCCGGCTTTAAGATAGAGATTGTTTAGGTCGGTGATTTCTAATTCTCCGCGAGCGGAGGGTTTTACGTTTTTTACCATTTCTACGACTTTATTGTCGTAAACATATAATCCCGTGACACAATAATTTGATTTCGGCTTTGCCGGTTTTTCTTCAACGGAAATTACTTTCATATTTTTTCCAAATTCCACAACCCCGAATCTTTCCGGATCAGGTACTTCTTTGGCAAAAATCTTCGCTCCCTTTTTGAATTTTTTTATGTCTTTTGAAAAATTATCTTCAAAAATATTATCACCCAGTATCATGGCAACATTGTCCTTTCCGATAAAATTACGGCCAATTATAAATGCCTGGGCAAGTCCCTCCGGCTTATCCTGGATTTCATAAGAAAATTTGGCTCCGAATTGCCTTCCGCTTCCCAGTAAATTGAGATAGTCTCCAGATCTGTCCGGAGAAATTATGATCAATATATCTTTGATGCCGGCTTTTATTAAGGTGTTGATCGGATAATAGATCATCGGCCGGTTATAAACCGGAAGTAGCTGTTTTGATGTTACTTTGGTGCACGGCCTTAATCTTGTTGATGCTCCTCCCGATAAAATTATTCCTTTCATTTTGTGTTTTTTACTTCGCCCGCCATAGCTTTAGCGTCGGCGGGTTTAATTAATTTCTTCCACCACTCCGGATTTTGTTTATACCAATTTATCGTTTCTTTAAGTCCTTCATCGAAATTAAAGATGGGTTTCCATCCCAATTCTTTTTTAGCTTTTTGAAAATCAATTGCGTAGCGAAAGTCGTGGCCGGGCCTATCATTCACGAATTGGATCATTTCTTCCCCGAATCCCATAGCCGACAGGATCTTTCTAATCAGTTCCAGATTCGTTATCTCATTGTCGCCTCCAAGGCAGTACGTTTCTCCTATTTTACCCTTCTTTATTATCATTTCCAATCCTCTTATATGATCATCAACAAATATCCAATCGCGTACGTTGTCGCCCTTGCCGTATAGCGGAAGTTTTTTTTCGGTTAATAAATTTGTAATACATAGAGGTATTAATTTTTCCGGAAATTGATACGGCCCGTAATTATTGGAACAATTGGAAATTGTGATCGGCAATTTATGGGTATGATAATAGGCCCTTACCAAATGATCCGAGGCCGCCTTGGATGCGCTATAAGGCGAACGGGGATCGTAAGGCGTTGTCTCGGTAAATTTAGGATCATTAATCTGAAGAGAACCGAAAACTTCATCGGTGGAAATATGATGGAAACGGATCAAGCCGTTATTTTTTGCGGCATCCAATAAAATTTGAGTGCCCTCAATGTTGGTTTTAATGAATTCGCTACAATCGGTGATCGATCTGTCAACGTGGCTTTCGGCGGCAAAGTGGACAATGAGATCGGTATCTTTTACCAGTGTGTTCACCAAAGCCGGGTCGCAAATATCTCCTTTTACAAAGGAATAATTTTTATTTTTTTCAACGCTTTTTAAATTATCCAAATTGCCGGCATAAGTGAGTTTGTACAAATTAACGATCTTGTCGGAAGGATTATTTTTTAACCAATAATGTATAAAATTGGAACCGATAAATCCGGCTCCGCCCGTCACTAATATTTTCATCCCACACATAACTTACACCACCAACGAACCACTTAGTCTCTCTTTGAGACGTCGTAATCCTTGAGCGCGTAGCTTTAATGATTGCTCGCGACTATAAGCATCTTGCTTTGAACTGTAAGCTTCACAATATATTAATTTCCAGGGCATATGTTTTTTAGTATGAAATGATTTTCCTTGATTATGCATTAATAATCTCTTTTTTAAATCCGAAGTGCAACCGATATATAAACTTTTATTTTTTAGTGATTGTAATAAATAAACGCAATGCATAATCGGTGTAAGTTATGTGTGGGATTCATAATAGTAAGCTTATCCTAATTATTTGTATTGATTAAAATAAATATTCTTTTCATTTTCTCCGCGACAATATCCCAAGAGTAATGTTTTTCTACCAACGCTAACCCGTTTTTAATGACATTATTCTTTATATCCTGATGGCTTAAAATATAATTGATCTTTTCGGCTAAATTGTCCGGATCTTCGGGGGTGGCCAATAAACCGGTGTGCCCATTACTCAAAAAATCCACGATTCCACCGACTGGAGTGCCGATCACCGGAATGCCGGCAGCCATGGCTTCCAAAAAAGAATTGCCCAGGCCCTCTGACCTAGAAGCGCGTACAAAAACATCGGATATTCTGAAATAAATAGGCAGATCTTTCTGCGGAATCTGGCCCAAAAATAAAATATTGTTATCAACTTTCAATTTTTGACTTTGATTTTTTAATTTATTTAATTCTGGCCCATCGCCAATTATAAGAAGTTTTATATTGGGCCTGGTTTCTTTTAATTTAGCCGCCGCCCTAATTAAAATATCTACGCCATTTTTATATACTAATCTGGATGTAGTTAAAATTACGTATTCATCTTTTATGCCCAAATTATCCCGCATTAATTTTATTTCCGATTCTTTATACCCGGTCTGAAATAAATCTATATCTACACCATTCGGCACCACCTCTATTGGACAACTCGCGCTTCTTTTGATAGCAAAGTCGGCCAGATATTTACTGATCGGTTGAATAAAATTAGCATTCTTAATTATTTTTTTTCCAAACCAACCCACCAAACCAAACTTCCCAAACACCAGATGCTTTTCGCTATCGCCTTCTTGCAGGGTAAGAAGCAGGGGTACGCCGGGATGATTCATTTTAAAAAGTAATGCCGCAACTCCGCCGTACGAAGCCATTAAAGCCCAGATCACCTCAAACCTTTTGCGCTTATGGACTTTTTCCGCTTCTTGCCAGGCCCTATAAACAAAATAAATTTTATCCCAAATACGGCCATAATATTTTTTGGTCCCGCCTTTATTGGTTTTAACAGATTTTCCTAGCCCGACCCTTACGATGTCGTGGTTATTATTTTTTTCAAAAGATAGCCAATCCCTATTGAATTTATAGGTAAAAATGGTGAAATTAAGACCTTTTAAGCGGCTTATTATTTCCCGGGCGGCTATTTCAGCCCCGCCCTCAAAGGGGGCGTATGCAAGAGTAAATAAAGCAATGTTCATAATAAGAATCTAATATCTATAAGTAACAATGTAATTATAACAAATTAGTCATTTAGATTGTTTTATAATAGATAAGTAGGCTCTTTCTGCCTGCCCCGTGAAATTGTGGCTTTGCCACACCATTTCACCGGGGTCATTGCGAGCCCCGCTTTGCGGGGCGTGGCAATCTAGTTTATTTAATTTTAAATACTATGAAAATTTTATACATCTTAACAAAATCCGGAATAGGCGGAGCTCAAAAATATGTTAAAGATTTGGCGGAAAATTTAGATAAAAATAAGTTTGAAGCTAAAATTATTTATGGCGGAGTAGAATCTCGTTGGTTATCAAATAAAACTTATCCCTGGTTATTTTTTATAAACGATTGGCTGGCCGTATTTGAGTTATTAAAAATATTTAAACTTGAACGGCCGGACATTGTACATTCAAATAGTTCTAAGGCCGGCGTAATAGGCGCAATTGCCGCTAAATTGTTCAATGTCACATGTCACATGCCTGCCCGCCAAAGCCTTGGCGACGGAGGGTCACGTGTCGCGGTCGTATTTACCGCTCACGGCTGGGTTTTTAATCATACCAACGAATTAAAATGGCTAGTAAGGCTATTTTATATCTTTCTTCATAAAATTGCGGGCTTATTTACTGATAAAATAATTTGTGTTTCTGGATATGATTATAATTTGGCCTTAGAATATGATATTTGTGAGCCTGAAAAATTAGTAAAAATTCACAATGGAATAGATGCGAATATGAAGTTTTTGAGCAAGAAAGAAGCGCGGAACAGAATAATGAATAATGAATTAGGAATTAAGAATAAAAATTGGTCTTGGATTGGCTCCATAGGCAGATTAGTGAAAGAAAAGAATTATGAAACTTTTATCGGGGCGGCAAAATTAATTCCGAATGCTTATTTTTTTATTATTGGAGAAGGTCCGGAGTTTAAAAATTTAAAACTTAAAATTAAAAATTTTGAGTTAGATGATAGGTTCTTTATTGTTCCACCGACAGGAAACGATGCGCAATATCTAAAAGCTTTTGATGTTTTTGCCATGTCTTCTGTAAAAGAGGGCCTGCCCTATATTTTATTGGAGGCGATGGCCGCGGAACTGCCAATCGTAATTACGGAGGCAGGGGGAATGCCGGAATTAATTAAAAATCATGAAAATGGCCTTATGGTTGCCCAGAGAAGTCCGGAGGCCCTGGCTCGCGCAATTGGTGGGCTCATAGAAAACAAAGTCGTTGCCAAAGAACTCTCTTTAAAAGCGAAGGAAGTAGTTAAAGAAAGGTTTAGTCTTAAAAAAATGGTCTCTGAAACCGAAAAAGTGTACAATCATTAAATCATTATATTATGAATATTCTTATTTGTACCGGCATTTATCCTCCGGATATTGGCGGACCCGCCGAATATGCGAAAAATATCGCGGAAGAGCTGATACTCCGGGGCAACGATGTGGCGGTAGCTAGCTATAACAAGGAAAAAAAGATGCCGGTCGGGATTAGGCACATTTTTTATTTTTTCAAGATATTGCCCGATATGATAAGAGCCGATCTTGTGATAGCCCTGGACACTTTTAGCGTCGGACTGCCCGCTGTTTTTGCCGCAAAGCTGGTTAACAGAAAAATAGTTGTTCGCGTGGCCGGAGATTTTTTGTGGGAAAGCTATATTGGAAAAAGCGGAGATATGATGACCTTGAAAGATTTTTATGATAAAAAACCAGAATTGTCATTTAAACAAAAATTGACTTTTTCTTTATCGGAATACGTTTTTAACAATTGTTCCGCGCTTGTGTTCAGTACGGATTGGCAAAAAGAAATAATAAGCGAAAATTACGATCTTAAAAATAAAAATTTATTTGTTGTAGAAAACTTTTATGGCGAGAAAATAAAAAGTTTTGAGCCGAAGGAGAAGAATTATATTTTTGCCGGCAGGCCGATTAGGCTTAAAAATTTGGAGCGGCTCAAAACCGCTTTCGCTCAGGCTCAAAAAAGGGATCCTAGAATAAAGCTCGAGATCATCAGCAAAATGTCCCATGCTGAACTGGCTGAGAAGATGAGGTCATGTTATGCGGTAATCCTGCCTTCTTTAAGTGATATCAGCCCTAATTTCATATTAGATGCCATTAGAGCCGATAAACCTTTTATATTGACCAAGGAGACGGGTTTTTATGATAAATTAGGGGGTATAGGGGTATTCATTGATCCTTCAGACACGAGCGGCATTGTGGAAAAGATCCTGTTTCTAGCCGATGATAAAAATTATGCTGAATATAGGAAAAGGGTTTCCGGTTTTAAATTTACCCATTCGTGGAAGGAGATAACGGATAATTTTTTAGAAATTTATAAAAATCTATAACATTCTGTCATTCGTATGTGTATATTCGTATTTTCACCGGGGTCATTGCGAGGAGTCTGCGACGTGGCAATCTAGTTTCCTGAACAATCATTAAATTATTAAATCCTTAAATCATTAAATTACTCTTATGCATCTTTTAGTAATCGGCTCGGATAGAAATTTATTCAAAAAGAATTCTGATATTTGGAACCGTTATTCGGATTACGGGAAATTATTTGAAGAAATTCACGTGATAGTTTTTTCTCATAAAGATTTAGGCAATAAAGATGCAAAAATAGGTGAAAATGTCTTTATTTATCCCACAAACCATATCTGTAAGCTTTTTTATCTTTGGAATATATGTAGTATTTCGGGGCAAGTAATTAAAAATTTAAAATTTAAAATTAAAAATTACCGAGACAATATCGTTGTCTCGAGCCAGGATCCCTTTGAATCCGGTTTAGCCGGCTGGATGCTTAAGAAAATATACAAAATTCCTCTCCAACTCCAAATTCATACAGATTTCCTAAGTCCATATTTTTGGCAAGAATCTTTTATTAATAAATTAAGAGTTATCTTTGCTAAATTTTTAATTCCTAGAGCCGATGGTATTAGAGTAGTAAGTGAACGAATTAAGCAGTCTTTGGTTAAAAATTTTCCAATTAAACTTTTCTGTCATTCCGCACTTGATGCGGAATCCAGAAACCTAGATTCCCGCTTTCGCGGGAATGACAGAGGGAAAATTAAAAATTTGAAGATTGATGTTCTACCAATCCTTATTGATGTGGAAGCCATCAAGAGCGCTCAAATCAAAGCCGATCTTCACAAAAAATATCCTCAATTTGATTTTATTATCTTGATGGCTTCCCGTCTGACAAAGGAAAAAAATATAGGATTAGCTTTGGAAGCTATGGCGGAATTAGTTAAAAAATATCCTAAACTTGGTTTGGTCATAGTTGGTTCCGGTCCCGAGCGTGAGACTTTGCAAAAGTTAATTGTCAAAAGTCAATTGTCAAATGTTGTAATTGAGCCTTTCGTTGCTCAAGATACGCTATTTTCTTATTATAAAACAGCCGATTTATACCTTTTAACGTCAAATTATGAAGGCTATGGCCGTTCTGTTATGGAAGCGATGGCAGCTGGATTGCCGGTTGTAATGTCAGGTGTCGGCTTGGCAGGCGAAGTCGTTGAAGATGGCGAGAACGGCGTTGTTTTTCCGGTTGGCGACGAAAAGGCGCTGGTTAGTGCGGTAGAACTATTAATAAAAGATAATAAAAGAAGAAACCTTTTTTCTTTGGAAGGTAAAAAGACCCTTGAAAATTTGATAACAAAAGAGCAATATTTAAAGTTATATAAGGAAAGTTTTAATTAATAAAATGAATCCCACACATAACAAAGACCACTTTGTTTGGTAAGGGGATGTCTTAGTCGATAAAAAGGTTGTATAAATAAAATAAATATAAAAAAACAAAGTCAGAGAAAGCTATGCTTTCCAGTCTTTGTTATGTGTGGGATGAAAAATAAAATTAAGATTGGTTTTATCGGCCAGGGCTGGATCGGTAAAAATTATGCTGATGATTTTGAGAAAAGGGGATTTAACGTTGTCCGTTATTCTCAGGAAGAACCATACATAAAAAACAAAAGCAAAATAAAAGATTGTGATATCGTTTTTATTGCCGTGCCTACACCGACCACTCCGGAGGGATTTGATTTGGGCATTGTAAAAGAAGTCGTTGGGCTTGTCGGTAAGGGCAAGATAGCTATTCTGAAGTCTACGATACTTCCAGGATCCACAGAGCTTATCCAGAAAGAACACCCGGATATTTTTGTGATGCATTCGCCGGAATTTTTAACGGAAATGACCGCGGCTCGCGATGTGGCCGCTCCGTATCACAACATTATCGGCTTGCCGGAAGACAGCGCTATTTATCGCGTCAAAGCCGATGAGGTTCTGAGCGTTTTACCTAAGAGCGCCTCAGTTAAGATCTGCATGGCGCGCGAAGCCGAGCTTTTTAAATATGCCAGAAATAGTTTTTTTTACACCAAGGTAATTTTTATGAACATTCTTTATGATCTGTCGGCGGAATTGGGCTGTGATTGGCAAGTGTTTAAGGATTTGATGGCTGTTGATCCATGGATAGGTCCGATGCATATCAACCCGGTGCATAAGAATGGTCGCGGAGGGGGAGGGCATTGCTTTATAAAGGATTTTGCCGCGCTTATTGATTTGTATAAGAAAAAATTGCCGAAAGACAAGAAGGGCTTAGTAGTTCTGTTGGCTAATGAAGAGAAAAACATTGAATTGTTAGTATCCAGTAAAAAAGATTTTGATCTTTTGACTGGTGTTTATGGTAAGGACCTAAAAAGGAAATAATGAAATTGCTAATCATTACTCAGAAAGTTGATATGAGCGATCCTGTTTTGGGTTTTTTTCATCATTGGATCGAAGAATTTTCTAAGCGTTATGAAAAGGTTGCCGTGATTGCTTTGGGCGTTGGGGAATATCATTTACCGGAAAACGTTAAGGTTTTGTCTTTGGGCAAGGAGAAGTGTCTTGTCATTCCGGCCTTGAGCCGGAATCCAGATCCTAGATCCCACATCAAGTGCGGGATGACGGACGGATTATTTATAAGGCTTAAATACATCTTTAATTTTTATAAATATATTTGGAGCGAGCGTAAAAATTATGACGCTGTCTTTGTGCATATGAACCAGGAGTATGTTCTTTTGGGGTGTTTTTTATGGAGGTTTATGGCTAAAACGCTCTTCTCAGAGCGTTCGCCCGTCCCGCGTAGCGGGATTAGGGGCAAGAAAATATGGCTTTGGCGCAATCATCCAAAGGGTAATTTATTGACCGATCTATCCATCTTTTTATCTAATAGGGTTTTTTGCACATCAAAATATTCTTATACGGCTAAATTTAAAAAAACTGAGATTATGCCGGTTGGAATAGATACGAATTTATTTAAAAAGCGTTCTGAGATAAAAAAAATTCTCAATTCTATCTTGTTTTTGGGCAGGATATCGCCAGTTAAAAATATTGATCTATTGATTGAATCCTTAAATATATTGAATAAGGAAGATTTTTCTTTTAATGCCGTTATTGTAGGCGATGCCTCTGAAAAAGATAGGCAATATTATGAATTAATCAAAAATAAAGTTAGAGAGTATGGATTAGATAAAAAGATAAATTTCCGCAAAGCCGTGACCCCAAAGGAGACTCCCGATCTGTATAACGAGTATGAATTATTTGTTAATTTAACCTTGACCGGCAGCATGGATAAGACCATTTTTGAAGCTATGGCTTGTGAAACTCCAATTTTGACCTCGAACCAGTCATTAAAGGGATTCATTGACAATGTTTTTATTATCAATGAAAATGATGTAATCTGGCTGGCATCCAGAATAAAAGAGATTATCTCTTTGTCGGATGACAAAAAAAACGGATTGGGCAAGGAATTAAGAAAATTTGCGGTTGAAAACCATAGTTTGGAAAAACTAATGGAAAAAATATTAAAATGAATCCCCCACATAACAAAGACCAATTTGTTTTGTACCGGGATTAGTAACTTATAAAAAGGTTGTATAAATAAAATAAATATAAAAAACAAAGTCAGAGAAAGCCTTGCTTTCCAGTCTTTGTTATGTGGGGGATGAAAAAACTTTCAATAATTATTCCGGCATACAACGAAAAAAATACAATAGAAGAAATAATCAAACGCGTTAAAGCGGTTGATTTAGATGGTTTGGAGAAGGAAATTATAGTTGTGGATGACGGTTCTAAAGATGGCACAAGAGAAATTTTAAAAACAATTTCCGGCATAAAATACATCTTTCACGATAAAAATCTTGGAAAGGGCGGGGCGATTAAAACCGGTTTTCAGAATGCCACTGGCGATATTTTGATTATCCAGGACGCGGATCTGGAATATGATCCTCAAGATTATGGCAAAATACTGAAATCAATATTGAGCGGGCAGGCGGATGTTGTTTATGGTTCAAGGTTTCTGACCAGCGAACCCAAAAGAGTAATGCTCATCTGGCATTTGCTGGGTAATTTATTTTTGACATTCCTTTCTGATCTGCTGACGGGTCTGACTTTGACGGACATGGAAACTTGCTATAAAGCGTTCCGCAGGGAGGTGACGGATTCTTTTAAGGATAAGATAGCATCTAAAAGGTTTGGAATAGAGCCGGAGCTGACTGCCAGGGTAGCGAAGGGTGGTTGGAGAGTTTATGAAGTGGGAATATCTTATTATGGAAGATCGTATGAAGAAGGAAAAAAGATTAGTTGGCGGGATGGTGTGGCGGCAATATGGCATATATTGAGGTTTAATTTGTTTAAGTAGCGATATAAAAGATGAAAAGACTTAATGTCTTATTAATGCGTCCAGATGCAATGTCTGATGAATTGATCCCGCCTTTTGGTTTGGGATATTTGGCTACCGCTATAAGGAAAAATCATGATGTAAAAATTTTGGACGGCATTAAAGAAAAATTGACCTTAGAAAAATTTGGAGAGTTTTTAAAAAGCAATCAATTTGATGTTGTGGGGATCCAGATTTTTACTTTTCAAATAGTGAAAGCAAAAGACTATATTAGATTTATTAAAAAGGCATTTCCTCAGATAAAGATAATTTTAGGCGGGCCGCATCCTTCCTGTAGTTCTCTTAATATATTCCAGTTTTTCCCGGAAATAGATTGGGCCTTTAAGGGCGAGGCAGAAATTGGATTGGTGAAATTATTGGATTTATTGGCAAGGGACATAGCAATGACGAAAGAAAGCTTAATGGATATCCCTGGTTTGATTTGGAGGTCTGATAGTCAGACGGTCGCTAATAAGCAACTTTTTATTGAGGATTTAGATAGTTTGGGAATGCCGAGTTGGGATCTTTTAAGGCCAGATACTTATCCATTGGCTCCGCACGGAGGTTTTTTTAAGAATTATCCCATTGCCCCGATAATTATTACTCGAGGATGCCCATTTTCCTGCACTTATTGCGCCGGCTATCTTGTCAGTGGAAAGAAGATCAGATCAAGAAGCGTGGACGAAGTGATAAAAGAAATAAAACTTCTTTATAATCAGTACAACATAAGGGAAATTCACATTGAAGACGACAACTTCACGTTCAATGCTGATCTGGTCAGAGATTTTTGCAGAAAGTTAAAAGAAAATAATCTTGATATAACATGGACCTGTCCGAATGGCGTGCGCTTGGACACTTTGACCGAGGAGCTTCTCTTAACTATGAAAGACGCGGGTCTTTATAGTATTTCCGTGGGAATTGAATCCGGTTCGGAAAGAATACTCAAAGATATGAAAAAAAGTCTTACTAAGGAAAAGATCAGAGAAAAAGTTGGATTGATCAAAAAGTGCGGTTTGGAAGTTTCCGGTTTTTTTATCATTGGTTATCCTGAAGAAACTATGGAGGATATTATGGAAACAATTAATTTTTCATTAGAATTAGATTTAAAAAGAGCCGGATTTTCTCTTTTCAAACCCTTTCCTGGAACTGAAATTACCAATAGATTGCTGGAGCGAGGCGAATTGAAAGAGATGTCCGATGAGGATTGGAGCAAGTTTGTGCTGGCCGATGCGGTTTATGCCCCTAGAGGATTTACAAGAGAGCAGATGAAAAAATTGAGAAAGAAGGCGCTGTTTCGCTTTTATTTCAGGCCTAAAATAATGTTAAGATTTTTTGGCGAGATCCGAAATTTTACGCATTTTAAATTGATCTTAATAAGGGCTTATCGCTGGCTTTTTGGAGCAAAATAAACCCCGCACCTTTCGAGGATAACAATTTCAATATCTGATTATAAAAAATCAAAGTTTCGTGATTTTTGAAATCATTGGAAAAAGAAAAAATAAATTCTCAAACAAAATCCTCGAAAGGTGCGGGGTAAATCCGGCGCCTTCCCGGTGTTATTCTTGAATTTTAATAACATTGACCGGGCAGATAGCGATGGCTTCTTTGGCGCAATCGGCGTTGTCTGTTTCTAGTTCAAAAACGCCGTCACCATCTTCCTTTGAATTTTTTAACGTGGCCAAATTATCTTCTTCCGACATTTCAAATATCGCCGGGCAGACCAAGGCGCACGCCCCGCAACTTATGCATTTTTTTCTTTCGTGTATTATTTTAAACATATAGATATATTATCCTATTTTTTTGAAACCACAAAGGGGATGTTTAGCCCATTGTTTTTACTGGAAATTTTGATGTTATTGTTATATTATTTATAGCAATGATAAACAATAAAAAAGTGGTTGTGGTTCTTCCGGCCTATAATGCGGCCAAGACCCTGAAAATAACCATAGACGCTATTCCTAAGGATTTTGTTGATGATATTATTCTCGTTGATGATGCGAGCAAAGATAACACGGTAGAGGTGGCGAAACAGCTTGGTTTAAAAGTATTCGTTCATCCAAAAAATCGCGGCTATGGCGGCAATCAGAAAACTTGCTATAGGGAAGCGTTGAAATTGGGCGCCGATATCGCCATAATGGTCCATCCCGATTTTCAATATGATCCTGTTTATATTCCTCAAATGCTGGAGCCGATGGTGAATGGCGGAGCAGACGCAGTCATCGGTTCAAGGATGGTTTTTCCTAAAAATGCTTTAGCGGGAGGAATGCCATACTGGAAATTTGCGGCTAATATTTTTTTGACCAAACTGGAAAATTTTGTTCTGGGATACAGATTGAGCGAATATCATTCCGGTTTCCGCGCTTATAACAAAAAGGTGATGCAATTGCCTTTGGATTTGAATTCCGATGATTTTGTTTTTGATACGGAAATAATCGTGCAAATGCGGCTTGCGGACTTGAAGATAAAGGAAATTCCCATTAAGACAAAGTATTTTCCAGAAGCGTCCCAGATCAGTTTTAGAAGAAGTGTGAAATATGGTTTTGCGATATTAGGAGTGCTTTTGAGATATTCGTTGTTCAAGCTTGGTCTTAAAAATTATGATCAATTCAGCAAGGTTAGTAGAATTTCTTAAAAAGAACTGCGTTGGCCTATTTTTGGTGGGTCTTATTTTTTTTGTTGTGATCTTTTCCGTTACTACACTTACAACTAAGCCGAAATTTTGGGTAGACGAAGCTTTTACAGTAGAACTGGCTCATAACTTTTTAGAATTCGGAGTATTGGATGTTCGGGTCAGCCCTGATCAATTTTCGGGAATACCTTACCTTATACAGTCAACTGGCTACCCAGTGACAGTTTTTTTAGCGGCAGTTTTTGGCCTTTTTGGCTTTGATCTGGCTGTTGCCAGAATTTTTATGCTGGCGCTTATGGTGGCTTGTCTAGTGGCGCTTTTTTTGTTCGGCAAAAAACTGTTTGGCGCTAAGAACACTCTTCTATCACTGCTATTAATAGCTACATTTTCTTCTTTTTATGCTAGCGGAAGGACTGCGGTCGGGGAGATCCCCGGTTTTATTTTATTGATTACTGGCCTATATTTTTGGCTGATTAAAGATAAATATTTTTGGAGCGGATTGTTTCTTGGATTGGCGATAGTAACAAAGCCATCCGTGTTTTTATTGATACTTCCGGCGCTCTTTTTAGTGTTTATTTTGGAACGGAATGATTTTTTAAAAAAAATAATTAGAGTTGGTTTGGGTATAGCGCCGGCTATAATTGCTTGGATATTTTTAGCGCTGGAGCACCCCTTTTTAAAGACGACCTGGATTGAAATTATTAATTTCTATAAAAATCCTTATGGCGGAGCAACAGCATCAAATATTATTAATAATTTAGCTAATTTCTTTCAATCTACCACGCTTATTTATTTTGGCATTTTGTTCTTAGTAGTAATTTTAGGCAGATATTGGTCATCGGAAGAGGGACGGCGCAGACCTTTTTATAATTTTGTGATCTTTTATGGAATTATCGCTTTTGCTTATTATTTGCGCAGTCCAGGATGGTTGAGATATATTTTGATCGCCGAGTTTTTGATTCTTTTTACGATCCCGCAGGCTCTAACTGATATTTTTTCAAGATTCAAAGTATTTATTTCTAAAACTAAGATCACTGGCGGGCAATTAACTATTATTGCCGTGCTATTACTTGCCATTATTCAAATAGCCAATCTTTTTACGAGCGCCCAAATTTATTATTCTGATTCAGCGGTCAAGGCAGCTTCATTTATCAATAAAGAATTTCCAGGGAAGTCCGTATGGGTTACGGACTCATTTGAGACATCTGTTTTATTGGATACCTATAAAAAATATCAGACAGTTAAAGTGACTGGTATTGCGCTAATCGGCAATGAATCGGTTTTGGATAATTACTTGCCGGAAGTTGTTGTATCTTTAAATAATAAAGACTTTACCCAGAGTGAAAAGGTAATACTGGATAATAAGTACGATATTTTTAATAATAAGACTGGATATGAGATTTATATTTTAAGATAAGTTCTGTTATGAAAAACAATTCTTCAAATACATTAAAATGCCCCCTGTGCCAAAGCGCGGAACTAGATCATTTATTTCAAGCTAATGATTATATCAGCCTAGATCCTTTTATTGTTTATAGATGCGCTTGCTGTGATCTAGCTATTACCAAGGCAGAGCTGGCAGACAAAAACATTTCAAATTATTATGGTCGGGGATATTATGGCCAAAGAAAGTTTTTAGTGGAAAGCATTATAAATTATATCAGGGTCATGGCTATTTCGAGGCTTAAGAAATTTGCGCCCTCTCTTTCTTTGCTTGATGTCGGCTGTGGCAACGGGACATTTATGATGAGTATGAGAAAGCGGGGCTGGCAGGCTTTTGGGACGGAGATAGCGCCGACTGGTCATATGCGTGGATGCGCGGGCGAGTTTATAAAGCTGGGGGATTTTAAAAAAAGTGATTTTTCAAAAAATTCTTTTGACGTAATTACAATGTGGCATTCTTTGGAGCACGTAGAAGATCCGCTGGGATATCTCATTGAAGCTAGAAGAGTTTTAAAAGATAATGGCGCGTTGGTTGCGGAAATACCCAATTTCCGGTCATTACAGGCAAGAATTTTCAGGGAAAATTGGTTTCATTTGGATGTGCCAAGGCACCTGTTTCATTTTTCTCCGAAAAGCATAGGTATTCTTTTTCAAAAGGCAGGCCTTGAGAATATTATAATTAGAAGAAGCAGTTTGGTTTATGGATTTTTTGGGTGCCTGCAGAGTTTCTTAAACGTCTTAAGTGTGAAAAAAAATTTATTTTTTGATTTTGTGAACAGTAAAGTCTTTTTGAGCAATATGTATCAAAACAACAAAAAGGATCTTTTTATAAACATAATTTTCTTTGTACCGGCGCTGATCGCATCGGTCATATTATTTTTAGCGGAAACTATCATAGGCAAAAGCGGCATTATTTTGGCATTGGGGCGCAAATCCGTTAAGTAATTATTTAAAAGCATTAATTTCAATGAAAGAATTTTTTATAAAAAATAAATACCCGCTTCTGATCTCAATATTTGTTGCTCTGAATATTTTTATCGCTTATTTTTATATCGGATATCAGCCCGAACTTAAAAAAGATGCCGTGGAATATTTTGAAGCTGCCAGGTTTTTACAGGGCGATCCTGTAAGCGATCGAATGCAGTTGGGCCGTATTATTACCACACCCCTGTTTCTTTATGCCTCAATTTTTGCAAATTACTTATTTAAAGATTTTAGCGTGAGTTTTTCAGTTGTAAATATTATTTTTTATTTTCTTTTAGCGCTCGCTTTTTATTTTTTAGCGCTGGAAATATATAAAGAAAAGAAAGTGGCCTTATGGAGTTCAATTTTAGTCGTTTTTAATTATTATATTATAGACCCTAGCAATGCCCATTTAGCGGATATGAGCAGCTGGTTCTTTTTGGTTCTTTCCACGTTTTTCGCTATTAAATACACCAATACATTTAATAGAAAATTTTATTATTTATCGATATTTTTTGCGGCGATCGGTGTTTTATTCAAGGAATACGGCGGTTTGGCGCTGGGAAACTTAGTTTTATTGATCAGCGTGTCGGATATTCCGTGGAGGCAAAAGCTTAAGGATTGTTTGGTTGCGATTGTTTTAGTTTTAGCACCCCTTTTATCTTTCCATACTTTTATTTATTTCAAATATCATTATTTATATTTTGATAAGTTCTTAAATGTTGAGATGGCCTCATCTGTTCCTGGATTTGAATCAAAAAGTTTTGGTTTATTGATAAAAATTTTGGGCTGGCTATTTTCTTTCGGCTGGCTGGCATTTTTATTCGGGGTTAAGGAAGAATTAAAAATAATAGATAAAAAAAGATTGAAGATTTTGCTAGCTATTTTGCCGGTTACTTTAACATTCTATATTTGGCCGGCTATTACTCAAAGATTGGCTGTGATCTTTATGTTCTGGCTTGCGCTTATTGCGGGTTTCGGCCTTTCAAGGGTAAAATGGTATTTATTGTACCCGTTTTTGGGAATTTATATTTGGTTCAATTACAATATAAGATTTTTGCTTGATAAAATTAACCTGCCTTTTTAATTATGAATAGCTTTTCCGTCTACGGCGGATCTCCCGTAGGGAGAAAAAATTTCATAGCTCAAAATAAATGGCTTTTGATTATCCTGTCGGTCAGTTTCGGGCTGAGCATTTTTTATTCTTTTTATTACAAAATAGAACCGGCTGTCGACGCTTTGTCTTACGATAAAATAGCGCAGAATATCGTTAGTGGAGCCGGATATAGAGAGGGCATTGGAACCGATTTAGCTTACGATTACAGTATTGCAAGAGTAGGGCCCCTTTACGAATATTTTTTAGCCGGAATTTATAAAGTTTTCGGACACAGCTATCCCGCGGTTTGGATAATGCAGGCGCTGTTACACTCAGCTTCGGCTTACTTGGTATACCTAATCTGCTTTTTGGCTTTTGCGGGATCAGATAACAAAAAGAAAATAGGCCTTTGGGCGGCGGCCATTTTTGGGCTTTATCCTGATCTGATAGAAATTTCGGCCATGCTGATGACGGAAACTTTGTATCTGTTCTTTACTTGTTTAATGGTTTACCTTTTCATGTTTTACGTTAAAAACAACAGCCTAAAAACATTTTTATTATTATCTTTTATTTCCGGCTTGGCGGTATTGGTCAGGCCCCCGCTTTTATTCTTTTTGCCTATTTTATTTTTTTATTTATATAAAAAAAGAGAGTGGGGCAGAGCGGTTATTATGGCAGTTATTTTAATATTGGTCTTTTTGCCGTGGACTGCCAGGAATTATAGGATTTATGGGGAGATAATGCCCTTTGGCACAGCCGGAGCTATAAATTTTTGGATAGGCAATCATGTTGGCGCCAATGGCGAGCAGGAAGCGGGCGCGGAAATAAGCGATTATATAAGCCAAAATAGCGCGGTGGATATAAACAGCGAGTCAATGAATCAATTCAAAAGTTTTGTCGTTAATTATCCGGGAGAGTTCGCGAAGCTTACGGCTTTAAGAATAAATAAATATTTCAGCGTTTTGCGGCCGATGGGTTTTTGGTTCTATGCTTCCGGCTGGAGACAGATCTTGTTTGTTTTTAGTTCCGCTATTTTTTCATTCTTGGCGCTTGTTTTAGGCTTAGGAGGAATTATCAAGTTGCTTAAATTAAAAAATGAATACATAAATTATTTAATTGCATTTGCGGTTGCCACCCCCTTAATTCTATTTATTACCGTAGTTGAAACACGTTATCGTTTCCAGATCTATCCGCTCTTGGCAGTTTTCGCGGCCTATTTCATCGCATCGTTCGGACAGGATAGAAGAATATGGTTCAGAACGGCGTTTGTTTCGCTAGCGATAATATTAGCAAATGGCATTCTTGATGGTTTATTAAATTTTAATCAGTTTAAAGATAAAATTTTCAGTCATTTTGGTTAATTTGAGATGTGTCTAAAAAGGTATATAATTAATTAAATTAAAAATTAAAACTATGAAAAGGGCTCTTATAACGGGAATTACAGGACAAGATGGATCTTATTTAGCAGAATTTTTACTGGCAAAAAAATATAAAGTTTTTGGTTTGGAACGCCGTAGCAGCCAGAGCAAGCGCGAAAATATCGCTCATCTGGCCGGCAAGATAGAGTTCATTTCTGGTGATCTTTTAGACGAAGCGTCTTTGATCCGCGCCATCAATCAGTCTGAACCGGACGAAGTTTATAATTTAGCGGCTCAATCTTTCGTGGCAGCTTCGTGGAAACAGCCGGTTTATACCAGTGAAGTTACGGGGCTCGGCGCTGTGCGCCTTCTTGAGGCAATCCGCCAGACGGATCCTAAGATAAAGTTTTATCAAGCTTCATCTTCGGAGATGTTTGGAAAGGTGCAGGAAACGCCCCAGACCGAGAAAACGCCTTTTTATCCGCGCAGTCCGTATGGCGTTGCTAAACTATATGCGCATTGGATTACTGTGAATTACAGGGAGTCATACAATATGTTCGCGGCTTCGGGTATTCTTTTTAACCATGAAAGTCCGCGCAGAGGATTGGAATTCGTTACAAGAAAGATCACCAATGCTGCCGTAAAAATAAAATTGGGTATGGAAAAAGAATTGCTTTTGGGTAATTTAGACTCTAAACGCGATTGGGGTTTTTCAGGGGATTATGTGGAAGCGATGTGGCTGATGCTTCAGCAGAAAGAGGCTCGTGATTATGTGATCTCTACCGGAGAAACGCATACTGTCAGAGAATTTGTTGAAGCGGCTTTTGGAGAACTCGGCTTGGATTGGAAAAAATACGTCAAAATGAATAAAGAATTTATGAGACCGGCCGAAGTAGATCTTTTGAAGGGCGATTCATCAAAAGCTGCAAAAGAATTGAAATGGAAGCCGAAAGTTAATTTTCATCAGCTGGTAAAAATGATGGTTGAAAATGATTTAAAACAGCTGTCGAATAGCAAGTAGATTAAATGAGTGAGGGTGTGGGTTGCTTGTCAGATTTAAAAAATCTGCTTGATTTCATAATAAACACTCATATTTTACTTAATTTTTGATATTGAAACAATGTTATACAAACAATGGTTCTAATATTGTGAGCTTTTAATAAGCATTAAATTATTCATAAATGATAAAAATAAAAGTTTTATTTACTATTGGAAATTTGGATATTGGCGGGGCAGAAAAATTAATAATAAATCAGGTTAAGAATATTGATAGAGAAAGATTTGAGCCGCATCTTTGTACGTTGTTTTCGACTGGACAGAATAACTATTCCGATTTGCTTTCTCGGTCGTTGAATACCCCGTACCACGAATTTTATTTTAAAGGTCCCTGGGATGTCGTTAATTGGATCAAGGTTTTTTTGCTATTGCGCAGGGAAAAATTTGATATATTTTGTTGTCATTTATTCGAATCAAATTTTATCATCAGGGTAGCTAATCTTTTTACGGGCGCTAAGCCGGTCTTTATTTTTGAGCATAATATATATTGGCAGAAACAGTGGTGGAAAATTTTAGCTGATCGATTTTTAGTCAGAAAAACGGCTAAAATTTTTGTGGATTCTCACGCAATTTTAAATTTTACTTCAGAGCAGGAAAAGATAGATAAAAATAAATTCGCAATTTTGCCATATCCAATTGAGCTGACTGATCAAAAAAATTTTGATCGTGCAAGGATCAAGAAAGATTTGGGCTTGCCTCCAAATAGCTTTGTGATCGGTTCGGTGGCGAGATTTGTTCAGCAGAAGGGTCAAATTTATCTAATTAAAGCCGCGGCTAAAATATTAAATGAAATTGATCGCCAAGACATTTATTTTTTACTGGTTGGTTATGGAAAAATGGAGGCTGAACTTAGGGATTTAGTAGATGAATTAAAGATTAATTCAAAGGTTATAATTAGTTCCGCTAAAGATATTAAGAATATTTTGCCGGTTTTGGATATATTTGTTATTTCATCGCTTTGGGAAGGTCAGCCGATCGCCATGCTGGAAGCTATGGCCGCAGGTTGTCCTGTGGTGGCAACTAAGGTTGGTGGTGTTCCAGAGGCAATAACTGAAGGAAAAAACGGCCTTTTGGCGGAACCAAAGGATTCCGATTCTCTAGCTTCTAAAATAACAAGGCTTGTAGAAGACAATAAATTGAGGGATAGTATTGCTAAAGAAGGCGTGGTAACGGCTCAGGAATATGGTATGCCGGTTTATATTAAAAAATTAGAGAAATATTTTATTGATGAATTTAAATCAAAAAATAAATAATATGAAAAAAGAAAAATATATTGTTTTCGGCTCCCCTGCGATTGAAGATCCGGAAATAAAAGAAGTGGTTAAAACTTTGCGTTCCGGATGGTTGGGAACTGGGCCCAAAGTCGCCAAATTTGAAAAAGATATTAGCCGATATGTTGGCGCTGAATTTGGAATGGCTTTAAATTCTTGCACGGCCGGACTTCACTTGTCTCTTTTGGCTTGTGGTGTTGGTCCGGGCGATGAGGTTATAACAACTCCTCTAACTTTTTGCGCTACGGCTAATTCTATTTTGCATTGCGGCGCCACCCCTGTTTTTGTTGATATAAATCCAAAAACTATGAATATTGATGAATCACAGATAGAAAAAGCTATAACTAAAAAAACAAAAGTAATTTTACCGGTTCATATGGCCGGTCGTCCTTGTGAAATGAATAAAATTTTGCAAATTGCCAGGAAATATAAGTTGTATGTTATTGAAGATGCGGCTCATGCGCTTGGAGCCGAATACAAAGGCAAAAAAATTGGCAGTATCGGCGATCTCACCTGCTTTAGTTTTTATGTGACTAAAAATATTGTTACGGGCGAGGGCGGTATGGTAACAACGAATAATAAAGAGTTTGCTGACAAGATAAGAATTTACGGGCTACATGGTATGTCTAAAGACGCATGGAAAAGATATTCTGATGAGGGATATAAGCATTACGAAGTTGTTTATCCCGGATTCAAATATAATATGATGGATATTCAAGCCTCTATCGGTATCCATCAATTAAAACGCATAGAAAAATACGACAAGCTCCGAAAAAAAATCTGGGATTTTTATAATAAAGAGTTGAAGAGTTTACCGTTAACCTTGCCAAGTCCGGATGAGCCGAACATAAAGCACGCCATGCATCTTTACACGGTATTAGTTGATAAAAAAAGATCCGGTATCAGTCGCGATCAATTTATGCAGGAGTTGCATCTTCGCGGAATTGGAACGGGCGTTCATTTTAATTCGATTCATTTGCATAAATATTATTGCGAAACATTTGGCTATAAAATCGGCGACTATCCGAATGCGGAGTATATTGGAGAGAGAACCGTGTCTTTGCCGTTGAGCGCAAAATTGACGATGGGCGATGCCAGAAGAATTGTTGGCGCTATTAAGGAAATTCTTGCTGGCAAAAAGATTTAGAATCAAACTTATTTTATGGGAGAAAAAATTAAAGTGGCATTAATGAGTTATGCGATGGATAATCGCAGGGCAAAGGGCACAGCTTTGTATGCCAGAAAATTAATTGAAAATATACTTGGAGATGAGCGATTTGATTTTTATCTTGTTCATTATGAAAAAGTAAGAGATCCGCTTTATCAGCGGGCTAAAGAAATTTTATTGCCGAAGGTAAAACTGCCTTATGGTTCGCATTTTATTTCGCAGCTTTTATTTTTTTGGAAGTATAGAAAAAATAAGTTCGATATAATTCACTGGTTCCAACCAAGGGTTTATCCTTTTTTTTGGTTAGCGCCAGCTAAAAAAATTGTTATTACTACTCATGGGGCGGGCGATATAACCGCACCAGGAAGATGGATATTTTCAAGAGAAGTTTTTAATTTTATATTAATTAAATTCAATAAAAAAGTTGATGCACTTATAGCCTTATCAAAATACGGGTTTAAAGAAATCGAACAATATTACCACGCTAATCCGGCAAATATTTATTTTACCTATTTGGGTGGAGGGGAGGATTATAAAAATACGGATAAAGATAGCGCTTTTAAGTATATTTTTGAAAAATATAAAATTGGCGGACACTTCATTTTAGAAGTTGCTAGAATTTTGCCCCATAAAAACATCTTTAGGCTCATAGAGGCTTATGGAATTTTTAGGGATAAATATAAGAGAAGCGAGAAACTAGTTATTATTGGTTCTCCTGAGGACAATGGAAAACGGGCTCATCAACTTGCTGAGAAATCTGGCTATGAGAGCGATATAGTTTTTATTGACTACGTTGAGATAGGGGATCTTAATGATTTTTATTCCGCCGCTGAATTATTTGTTTTTCCATCTCTTCAAGAGGGGTTTGGTCTTCCAATTATTGAAGCAATGGCTTCGGGTACCCCGGTAATTACTTCAAATATCACTTCAATGCCAGAAATCGCTGGCAATGCCGCAGTTTTAATTGATCCATATGATCCAGAGGATATCGCAGAAAAAATTAATAATGTTTTAGAAAACAAGGAATTAAAGAGCGATTTAACTATAAGGGGATTAGAAAGAGCCCATTTTTTTAGTTGGAAAAATACCGCAGAGGAAACAAAAGAAATTTATTTAAAATTATATGGAACAAAATAATTTTAAGTGTTATTTTTGCGGATCTTCAAAAAAACAAAGTGAAATTGAAATTTACATTGATAATGGAATTAAATATGCGCTTTATGAATGTTCTGATTGCGGAGTCCAATATTGGACTCCTTTTAAAAATCCGGGAGCGGAGTGGTATGAAAAAGATTTGAGATATGCAGGTAGAAATATAGATCCCGACTTTGAACCAAATTGGCATCAAAAAAAGGCCATCAAATTTCTTGGCTCTTTAACGGGTAGTCTGTTAGATATTGGGTGCGGGGCCGGTACTTTTATTTATTGGGCCTCTAAGAAGGGCTGGGATGTTTTTGGTATTGATTTTGATCGGGATGCAATCAATACTGCGATGACGGTATTTAAATTAAATAAAGTCTACGCTATGGATTTGGCGGGTTTTCAATTAAAGTTTTCGAATTTGAAATTTAATTTTATTACGTTTTTTGATGTCTTTGAACATTTGGATAATCACCACGATTTTTTAGAACAAGTAAAAAACGCCTTAGTTCCTAGTGGTTACATTGCTATGAGCATGCCGTATCGTAAAGGGGCGCGATGGCTTAATTCTGGTGATCTACCACCACGCCACCTTACGAGATGGGATCGTTCCACAATTACAGATTATCTTAAAAAGAATGGATTTGAGGTTGTTTATATTCGTCGGCTTTCAGAGGGACTCGGATATATTGTTACTAAATTACGACGTAAATATGGAACATATTTTTCTATGAATATTATTGGAAGACTAAAAAATAGATCTAGAAAAAATGGAAAAATTGAATTAAATAGTAAGGCGGAAAAAATAATTTCTAGAGTCCATAATTTAGCGCGTATTAAAGATTGGATCGTATTTGGATTCCCTGCCATGCTTATTTGGTTGACGATGCTTTTTACGTCGAAGCGCTATATTACTCTTTTTGTAATTGCTAGGAAAAGACAATAAGAGAGAGACACCTGCGATTTTAGATTTGTTACATATTAAAATGGATATAAAAATAACATACATTACAAACAACCCGATGCCTACGGGTAGGGCATATGGTAATCAAATCGTAAAGTTGTGCGAAGCGTTCGCTGATTCTGGAGCTAAGATTGAGTTGGTGTATTTGGGTGTAAAAGGCACGGATAGATCCGGATTTTTCCGGCATTTCGGCGCGAAAGATAATTTCGTTTTGAGACCCGTAGTTTTTTTTAATTTTTTGAAATTGGAAAAGTATAT
>JAUSKP010000030.1 GCA_030646555.1 bacterium | reverse complement strand
GGGCTTTGTCTGACAAGACCTTTACCCTGTTAAATAATTTTGTCTAAATGACAAAATTAAGACCTGCCCTGTTAAATCTTTTGCCTCCGGCAAAAGAAAATCGAAGATTTTATTTAACAGGGTGAAAGGATTATAAAAAAGCCATGCTCAGAGAAAAATATTTTAAAACTTATCATGGTAAAATGTATTTAAGGAGCCACCTCAAATCTTATTTAACAGGGTGCTCACTTTTGCAGCTTTACCCTGTTAAATAATTTTGTCTAAATGACAAAATTAAGATTTGAGGATCATAAAAAATCTATGCATAGAGAAAAATATTTTAAAATGTATCGTGGTAAAATACTTATAAATAGACACCCTAAATCTTATTTAACAGGGCAGGTCGGGCTGCGTTAATAAATTAACTTGCCCTCTTGGGCAAAAATGGCATGAATTTAGAAAAAATTAAACACATATTTAAGAATAAGCAGGACCTGATTTTTTTGCTTTTGGGCATTTTAATGTCCGCGCTAGTTTTAATCTATATATTCTATTCAATAGATTTTTTAGCTTTAAAAATTAAAGAAGTGCTTAGCGCCGGAAGGGCAGCCAGTGTAAATACGGTAAAGTTTGATATAGAAAAGATTAAAATTTTAGAGGTCAGCAAGATGCAACAATAATTTTGAGAAAATTATCGTTTTCCCGGCTTTATCGCCGGGGGGACTATTCTAATTTTAATTTTTGTAATATATTAATGAATAGTTATTAGCCACTAGCGACTAGAAATTAGTTATGGAGTTTCGGGGAAATTCTCAAAAATTCTTCACTAATGGCTAGGCACTAACTTCTAATTTTCTATTCTTGGGCACATAGTTCAGTGGTAGAACGCTGCGGCGCCCCCTCACCATTTGAGACGAAGATGTTTTAAAAAAATAATTACTATGCTGTAAAATAACAATTATTCTATATTCTTGATTTAAAATGGTGTGGTGGGGTCCTGACCCCCGCACTAAAAAAATGGGTATGTAGTTCAGTGGTAGAACGCTGTCCTGATAAGACAGAGGTCGAAGGTTCGATTCCTTCCATACCCACAAAGCGCCCATTTTTTAGTAGGGGGCGCAGTAAGACAGAGGTCGAAGGTCCGATTCCTTCTGTGCCCACTCGGTTCTTTTTAGTGATATTAGGATTGCGCCCTTAGCTCAGTGGTAGAGCGTTTCATTGACATTGAAAAGGTCGGAAGTTCGATCCTTCCAGGGCGCACAAATAAGAGTTAGACTAATGACTTATAACAAACGACTGACGACAAGAAACGAAAATTTATTTTAACGAATAATGGAACAGAATAATCTAAAAGACGAAGAAATTTTAAAGCTATCCCAGGAAGACCCTGCGTATTTTTCGTTCTTGGTGGACAAATACAAAGAGGCATTTTTAAGAGCCGCTAGGGGAATTACGCACAATCTTGAAGAAGCCGAAGACATTGTCCAGGAAACTTTCGTGAAGATATATAGGTATGCCGCAAACTTCCAAAAGCGTCCGGGCATTGAGTTTAAAAGCTGGGCCTATAGGATTTTGATAAACACCTCAATTACGCATTATCAGAAATTAAAGAAGGAGAGAGGAAACACGGAGTACTTGGACCCAGTTCTATACAATGAGAGCCCGGCTTTTGCTGAAAATAAAAACGTTGCCTTGGAAAAAGATATGAAAGAGGGCGTGGCGAAAGCCATAGGTCAGATGCCGGAGCACTTGGGCAGAGTTTTGAAGCTTTATTTTTTTGATGATATGTCCTATGAAGAAATAGCTAAGGCAGAAAATATATCAATGCCCGCCTTAAAAATGAGAATATTCAGAGCCAAAAGGGTCTTCAAAAAAATAGTTGGAGAAGAAATATAAAAAATACTAAATCAATGGATAATAATATAAAAAATAAAGTTGCCTGGAGGATATATTTCGTTTGGCTTTTCAAGCGGATCGTTCCGTTATTTATTTTGGAAATAATTTTTTTGGTCTTGGTCTTTTATTTTTTGGGCAAACTGGTCTTCGTGCAGAGCGTTTTTGAAAATGCTTTTTTATCCAGTATGCAAAATCCGATAGCGGTTGCTTCTTATATGTTTAAGGCTTTTCTTGGCACTTCTGCGGTTAAAAAAATAATTATTTTGATTATCTTAGGGATAGGAACCTTGTTTATGAGAGATATTGGCAGGGCATTGTCTTCGTATATTTCTACTTCAAGGGTGGCTAAACGTTAAAAAGAATAGTGAAACAAAAATAAAATATAGGTTGTTATATGGGTGTAGTGAGGATTAGTTGATTTACTTATATTTATTTTTCCCCCGCGTTGCGGGGGTTTTCGTTTTTCCGGTTTAGTTTATTAGCCTTGCCAAGTGTCCTAGTTAGTGTTTAAATTTTAACCAGAAGAAGTTCTTTAAATTTTGAATATTGACCCGCCTTCGCATCCCGCAGACGTTAAAACTCTGGCGGGCGAAGAAAGCTATGGCGGACAAAGGGAGGAGTGATATGTCTAATGCGAGTAGGGTCGTTAAACGGCTTTGGGTTTTTGATCTGGACGGGCCCTTGATGAAAACCGGAGAGCTTTATGAAAAAGCTCTTGCGGGAATGACCAGGATAATTTTAGAGATCTTCGGTGAAGCGGTCTCTAAGCAGGAAATAATGACCGCGCAGAATCAGATAGATCAAGCTATGCTCAGGGAAATAAATCCCGAAAACGGCAAGCCCTATCTTTTTCACAAGTCCCGTTTCCCGCTGTCTTTGGTAAGGACTTATAAATTTTTTTGCCGGAAGATCGGCAAAAAACTGATTAAAAGCGTGGCTCATCGGTTAAACAAGATCGGAGCCAGAGTTTTTGATGAGTGCGAGTACGAATCTATCGTGCGTTCCGAGGTTTTGCCGCTTTTTAAATTCTTAAAGGGAAAGGGCGACATAGTTATAGTTCTTACTAAGGGCGCGTATGATGTTCAATTTGGAAAAAAGAAAGCTCTGCAAAATCTTGGCATTATGGACTACTGCGACGACTTCATAGTAGTTCCGGACACTAAAGACGAGATGCTTAAAAAGATAAAAGAAACTAATAAAGCTATTCGTTATTATTGCGCGGGCGATACTTATTTTGAAGACGTTCTTCTGGGGATGAATGTGGGGTATTTTGGAATACATATACCTTACGAGTTCAATTGGAAAGAAAGAGGCAAGTCTGAAGAAATAGAAGCTTGCCGCGATAAAAAGAGAAGCATCGCTTTTAGCGATATCTCGCAAATAAGCCGTTATTTTAAAACGCTTGAAAAGTTTGCAAAATTAAAGGGCGCCTAGTGGCGCCCTTTTTATCCCGCACCTTTCCAGAATACCTCGTAGCTTGCTGCGGGGATGAATGGATATTAAATAATCTTTTCTGCGCGGGTCTAATACCTCGCAGAAAGGTGCGGGATTTATATACAAATATGATATGGAATGCTAATGTTATTAAATGTTAAAGTTAAAGCCAAAATTAATACATAAAAACAAGGACTTCATAGTGATTAATAAGCCCGCAGGATTATTAGTTCATAAGTCTGTTTTAAATAGGGAAGACCTGAATAAGGACGAGGAGACTTTGGTTGGTTGGCTTTTAAAGAAATATCCTCAAATTAAAAATGTAGGAGAAGACATTATAAATCGCCCCGGCATAGTGCACCGTCTGGATAGGGAAACTTCCGGTGTTATGATAATTCCGCTTAATCAAAAATCATTTGATCATTTTAAAAAGCTTTTTCAGGAACATAAGATTAAGAAAACTTATTTGGTTTTAGTTTACGGAACTGTTAAAAGCGACAGAGTGGTTATTGATAAACCGATAGGAATAAAAAGCGGTACTACTCGCCGAAGTGTTCACTGCGCCAGGATGGCAAAAGACGCGACAACAGAATTTGAAGTTGTTAAAAGATTCAGATATAAGGATCAAGACCTGACTTTATTAAAAGCTTATCCTAAAACCGGGAGGACGCATCAGATCAGGGTTCATTTGGCTTATATTCACTGTCCTGTTGTGGGAGATAAGATGTACGGGCGTAAAAATGATATGTTTCCCGAGATAGGGCATCAATTCTTGCATGCGGAGTCTATAGAATTTCCAGACGTTAAAGGAAAAATACTTAAATTTAAGGCTGCTCCGCCTAAAGAGTTAGGTTCTTTTTTAAAGTCAGCTGAATAGTTTCCCTTGAAGATATCTGTTGGGTGCCGTAGGAAAAAGTTGGTCCGTCAGATTCTTCCCATGTGTATCCCGGAGGCGCGGTTATTTTATATTCAAAAGATCCTCCGACTCCGGATTGCTTATCAAGAATAAAAACAAATTTAATTCCATCTCCGATCGTGATCTTTTCGCTTTGTTTGAAATGTATTTCCAGTTTTTTTGTTTTTCCGGCGGGAGTATTGAGCCAAACTCCCAATATATTTTTATTGCCATCTTTCTCCTGCCAAGTCTTTAATGTATCGTCATAAACGAGGCTGTTTTGCATAATTTCCAGATCCGGATCCTTAATTAAACTTTTAGCGGGGGAGACATATTTATACGGTGAAGCATCATTGCCCTTGATGTTTATTAATTCTGATTCTTTTGCGGTAATGATTTTGACATAGTTTTTGTTTGTAGCTTTATACCACCAATCTTTTTCATTTTGTCCGCTATGGGTTCGGGTAATTGTTAAGCTATCGGATATTGTGCCGTCATCAAGAATTTGGCTTTCCAGTTGTATCTGTTGATCCATGAATGCGTCGCTTTTTCCTCCGGCCACATTGGCATTGACGACAGCCAGATAGTCGCCATTCCAATCTTTAGGAATAGAAAAAGATTCTCCGGAAAGATCATATTCAAAAAATATTTTTTGGATGGAATCATTTTTTGAAAAAGCCATTATATCTTTTTGGGCGGCGGCTTCTTTGATCACGCCTATCATTTTTATCTTTCCGTCATTATCAAGATTTTTTAATTTATCTATAAGAATCGGCGCTAAAAATGAAAGAACTTTTTTAGGATTTTGTCCGGGAATTTTATCCCGCCCGGCCTCCACTTCATATTGGATCTCTTTCAAGAAATTTGAGCGGTTTATTGTCAGACCATATTCCGGTATTTCAATCGGGCCGGTTATTTCCAGGAACGACTCCAATAGATTTGTATTTATGGCTATTATGTTTTCAAATTTAGTTCCTGCATCGCTGAAGAGCTTGGAATTTTCTAGAAAATAAGAAACTTTCTCGGCGGATGTCGGGAAATCAAAGAACCAATTGGCATCCCTGGCGCCCCAAAGGGCAGTTATGGCGCTCAGTTCTCTTGGCGGAGCAACTTTGATATTCAGCTGTCGGTCGGCGTTATAAATATCGTCTATTTTTATTTCCTGTATGCTGCCTTTATTCAGCGTGATATAGCCAAAACTTCCGATAAATCCTCCCGCTGGCCTCATCTCTGTGGGATTCTGGAACAATAAAAGAATTTTTGTTTCTTCGGGTGATTTTAAAACAGAATTAAGAGCCGTTAGCACTTCTTCGGCCCTGTAAATATTTAAATTAATCGTTAAATAATTTTTATCAAAAGCTTCATATATGGCGGACAGTTTTGGGCTCAAGCCTTTTATTTTTCTGGCCTGGTTCTTAAACTCCACGCTTAATTTTTCTAAAGCCGAAAGATTTGTTTGCAAATTAGCAATTAAAGACGCGAGCTCTTCTCCCTTTTGGTTAAAGATCAGCTGCAGGGCGTTATTTTTCAGATAATCAATATCTGTGGCTATTTGCGCGGATCTGTCGCTGATATCGCTTATGCTTTGGAAGGCGCCGGGAACTTCTTTGAGCGAATTATTAAAAAGCCCGACTATTTTTAGAAATTCGGTAACGCCGTAGTTATCGGCTTTTTTTCCGATATTTTGAATTTCATTATTTATAGCATCTAAAGAATTTTTGATTCCGGATGTTTCCGTATTTAAAATAGAGTCTTTTAGGTTTAGAGCTTGAGATATCACATAGTTGAAAGAATCAGCAAAGGAATTTTTAATGCTGACCGCGTAGATGGTTCCGGAAATTAATAACGCAAAAATTCCGCCTAAAATAAAATATTTTATTATTTTTTTACTCCGCGGCTCCATTTTTTCAATAAAAAAATAAGACCTTTCCCGATTTTCAGTTTTTGGGAAAGATTTTTTTCCGTCATGTCTTATGTCATGCAATTTTGGGGAGATATTTCTTTTTGGAACAATGGCCATTCTTTAATTTTATCATAGGTTATAATAATTTGACTCTACCCATTTTTTCATTTATTATACTAACTACAAATAGCAATACAAACCTATGCCAATAAACAAAGAAATTTTCAATAAAATAAAAGCAGGAGCGAATGTTAAGGTTTTTGAGAAAGTTAAAGAAGGGGACAAAGAGCGCATCGCCCAATTTTCCGGCATGGTCATCGCCAGGAAGCACGGCAGCGAAATTGGCGCTTGTTTTACCGTAAGGACCACTTTGGCCGGAGTTGGTGTGGAAAGAGTTTTTCCTCTTCATTCCACTAAAATTCAGAAATTGGAAATCATAAGTTCTCCAAAAAAAGTTTCCAGATCCAAACTTTATTACATCAGAGATCTTTCCAGAAAACAGACTCGCCAGAAAGTAGGTTCGGCTGAATAAGATAAATAAAATAGAGTCGCCCGGAAAGGGCGATTTTATTTTGAAATCTGATGACAAACTTAATTTTTTAGTTATAATATATCTATTAGTTGTTAGTCGTAAGTTGTTGGTTAAAATATGCGCGGGTGGCGAAACTGGCAGACGCACCACCTTGAGGTGGTGGCGCCCGTAAGGGCATGCAGGTTCAAATCCTGTCCCGCGCACCAATAAGGAATTCAACGATTTTTGGCGGGGGCTTTGGTATGCCGGCAAGCATGAATATCATAAAGTTTAAAAGCCGCACTTTTCCTATTTATATGTTTATTTAAAATAATCTATACTAATGCTATGGTATTAAAAAAGTAAATAAATTTATATGAATACACCAATCAAAATTAAAATCATTCTTGGCAGCACGCGGCAAAATCGCTTCAGTGAAAAGCCCGCGCAGTGGATTTTTGAGGAAGCAAAGAAGCTGGAAGGAGCGGAAGCCGAGCTTCTGGATTTGCGCGATTATCCGATGCCGTTTTTTGATAGCCCGATATCGCCTTCAATGGCGAAGGGCCAGTACCCAAACGAAGTTGTCAAAAAGTGGGCAGAAAAAATAAATGACGGAGACGCGTTTATTATTGTTGCGCCCGAATATAATCATGGCTATACGGCGGTGCTTAAAAATGCTTTGGATGTAATCTACACGGAGTGGAATAGAAAGCCGGTTGGCTTTGTGAGCTACGGCAGCGCGGTTGGCGCGCGTTCCGTAGAACAGCTCCGCCAAGTCGCGGTTGAGCTTCAGATGGCGCCTATTAGAAACGCTATTCATATTCCTGTTGATATATTCTTCGCGGCCATGATGGGCAAGGGGCCGACAGGTTCTGAAATGTTTGAACCGATCCGCAAGGGATCAATGGGAGATCCGGTGGAAAGATTTTTTAACGACCTTCTTTGGTGGGCAAGGGCGCTTAAAGCGGCGAGAGAAATATAGAATTATGGATATTTTCGCGCACGGTCTCTGGGCCGGAGCTGTATATAAAGGAGTAAATAAAAAACGGGAGAAACCGCTTAAAGTATGGAGAGCGGCATTTTGGGGCGTGTTCCCGGATTTGTTTGCATTTACCATAGGGTTCATTTGGCTTTTTGGAAATTTTATTTTTGGCGGTATGAGTTTTTCCGATTTACCACAGCCGGATTTGGTTGAGCCCGCGTCCGATCAATTGATATTCGGCAACGGTACGATTCAAACCGCCACTTCGTTCATCGCGCGTTTAACCGCCATACTATACAGCATAAGTCATAGCGCGATTATATTTCTTATTGTTTTTGGAATAGTATTTCTCATATTCCGCCGACCAATCTGGGAGCTTGGCGGCTGGTTTATCCATGTCCTCTTGGACATCCCGACACATTCATATCAATTTTATCCCACGCCGTTTTTGTGGCCGTTCTCTGATTGGAAATTCGACGGATTCTCTTGGGGGACGCCGTGTTTTTTGATACTTAACTATTCAGCTATTATAATTATGTATTGGCTTTTGCGAAGAAAGAAAATCGCGTAGTTTAAATCACTTCTCTTTTTATAGTCATATTTTAAATTTATGTTGGAATATGTTACCGAGGCAATAGTTTTAGATAAAGTTGATCTGGGCGAATTAGACTCAAGAGTTTATTTATTTACAAAAGATTTTGGAAAAATCACCGCCAAAATAAAGAGCGGCAGGAAAATAATTTCCAAGTTAGCCAGCCATACCGAGCCGTTAAATTTAGTGACGGTCAGAATAGTTGATAAGAATAGTCCGCAGCTCATTGATGCGTTAATTTCCAAAAAAGGGATTCCCGGAAAAACGTTATTTAAGATAGTTTCATTGGTCAGAGATATTTCTCCGGAGGGCCAGCCGGATCATAATTTGTGGGAACTTTTGGTCGCTTTGGCGGACAGCGGGGCTAAAGCGGGGGATTTTAGCAGCGCTTTAAAAATTTTAGGTTTTGACCCAACGTGCGCTAAATGTAATAATTGTTTAAAGGGTTCGCCTGATTTTTTTTCAGTTAAAGACCTAATTTTTTATTGTAAGGACTGCTATCAATAGAAAAGAATTCAAATATATAAAATGTTTTGGGACGGGTATGAATCCCACACATAACAAAGACCATTTTGTTGTCATCTGAAAAAAGTCGCATAATAAATAAAAATATAAATTAAATTTTAAAATAACAGATTCAGAGAAAGCTTTGCTTTCCAGTCTTTGTTATGTGTGGGATGAATAATTTTTTTAAATTTGTAATTATCGGACTGGTCTTGATCATAGGGCTAAGCGTTATTTATATTTTAAATGGCAATAATCAAAGTCTTGACGTTGGTTTGAGCGGTCCGGATGAGGTGATGGCCGGTGTTCCATTTGATCTCAAGGTTGAATTTAGCAATCAGATAGATTCTGTATTAAAAAATGTTTCAATCATAGTCGCTCTTCCGGATGGGGCAGTTTTTGCCGGCAGCGGAGAAGAAAAGCTGGTAGACAGCAAGGACTTGGGCGATTTGGGCCAGGGCAGCCTTGTTTCTGAAAATTACAAAATTATTTTCTTGTCTGCCCAAGGAGGATCCGTCTCTGGAGGAAAAGGGATCGGCGAAAAACTTAAAATTAAAACCTTAGTTTCCTATTCATCAGGCTCCTCTAAATATGAAAAAGAGACAGAAAAAGAAGTTAAAATTTTGGATAGCGGAGTAAGCGTGGAAATAAAAGCCCCGGAAGAAGTTTTTAGCGGAGAGGAATTTGATGTGAGCGTTAATTATAAAAATATTTCCGAAGTTGATTTTTCCGGACTGGAGCTGGTCCTGGAATATCCCGCCAACTTTACTTTTATCAGTTCTGATTCCAAAGCTGATTCCGGAAATAATGTTTGGGAGCTCGGAGATTTGCGGAAGGGATCAGAAGGCAGTTTTACTGTGAAGGGCAGCGTGGCCGGCCCGGAAAATTCTCCGGTTATTTTTAAGGCCGATCTTAATTTCAGCTTGAACAATCAAAAATATCGCATAGATTTGAAAGATGTTAATTCCGTCATTTCTCCGTCTCCGCTTTCATTGCTGATCCTTTTAAACGACAAACAGGACTACGTGACAAGATTAAACGATGACCTGAAATATAATATCGGATATATAAACAACACAGATGTCCCGTTAAGAGAGGCTGTGGTAAGAGTTCAAATTTTGGGCGAGCTTTTTGACCTGGAATCTTTGGATACCAAGGCAGTTTTTAGAAAAACAGATAATACCTTGACCTGGAATTCCAGCAATACTCCAGAATTAAATTATATTGCGCCGCGAAGCGCCGGCTTTGTTTCTTTTTCTATAAAAACTAAGACTAATTATCCTGTTAGAAGGCTTGGGGATAAGGATTTTATTTTAAGCGTTAAGGCCGAGATAGAATCGCCGACCGTTCCCGAGTTTTTAAACGCAAGCAGGACATACAATATATCTAAAATGGAGACTAAAGTGGCGGGCGATTTAGCGCTGTCTGCTGGGGCTTTTTTTAGAGATGCTGAAGCCGGTATTTTAAATAAAGGAACCTTGCCTTTAAAAGTTAATCAGCCGATCAATTTTACGATTCATTGGATACTCAAGAGTTTTGCTACGGATTTTAACGGCATAGAAGTGAGGGCGCCGTTAAAAGAGGGTGTTAAGTTCACAGGTGTCGCTAAAAGTAATTTTGGCAATGCTCCGGTTTTGGATGAAAAAACAAATGAGATGGTTTGGACTTTGGAAAAATTGCCGGCGAATAAAGGCTTCGTGGATGATCCGGTTGAAGTAATTTTTCAAATTGAGGCCACGCCTTCCAGTTCGCAGATAGCCAATTATATGCCGCTTTTAGGCGAAACCATTGTCAGGTCTACGGATACATTTTCTTCTGTTCAAAAAGAGATCAGACTTGCTCAAATTACGACCGCTTTGCCGGACGATATAACAGTGGGACAGCAGGGAGGAGTGGTGCAGCCATAAAATAGTGATTAGCCACTAGTAGTTAGAATTTAGTAAAAGACGGGATTTAGGACAGAGCTAACCACTAGTCGCTAGTGGCTAAACACTGTTTATTTTGGTATTCTTTTTAAGATGGAAAAATTAGAACAAAAAAATTTAATGGAAAAAGTAATAAGTTTATGCAAAAGGCGGGGTTTTGTTTTTCCCGGCAGTGAAATATACGGTGGTTTGCAGGGTTTTTATGATTTCGGTCCTTTGGGAGTTGAGATGAAAAACAATCTGAAAAGATTGTGGTGGGATTGGATGACTAAGGAGCACGATAATATCGTTGGCATTGATGGCGCGATTATAACAAATCCTAAAGTTTGGGAAGCCAGTGGACACGTCAAAAGCTTCGTTGATCCATTAGTTGAATGTAAAAAATGCCATCATCGTTTTAAGGCGGATGATATTACAGAGCAGAAATGTCCCGATTGCGGCGGCCCGCTTACCGAGCCGAAAGTTTTTAATATCTTGGTGCCGACCCAGCTTGGTGTTATTGAAGGCGAGAAAACCAGCGCTTATTTAAGAGGCGAGGCGTGCCAGACAATTTATTTGAATTATAAAAATGTTTTGGACACTACGCGTTTAAAAATTCCTTTCGGCATTTGCCAGATTGGAAAGGCCTTCCGCAACGAAGTGACGCCTGGAAATTTTTTGTTTAGGCAGAGAGAATTTGAACAGTGGGATTTGCAGTGGTTTTGCCGTCCCGATGAAATGGAAAAATGGTTTGAGTATTGGAAAGAGGAAAGAATGAGTTGGTATAAAGGTATTTTTACTCATCCGGAAAATTTAGGGTTTTATAAGCATGAGAAATTGGCTCATTATGCCAAGAAAGCTTTTGATATTGAATATACGGCTTCGCCGATTGGAAAAGAAATGGAGGGCATTCATTGGCGTGGCGATTGGGATTTGTCTGGGCATTCTAAATATTCTGGACAGGATTTGAATTATACGGATCCGGAAACAAATGAGAAATTTATTCCTAACATTGTTGAAACTTCAGGCGGAGTTGATAGGACCTTCCTTTTCTTGTTGCTTGATGCATATGTAGAGGAGGGTGAAAGGATTGTTTTAAAATTAAATCCGAAAGTTGCCCCATACAAAGTCGCGGTCTTTCCTTTAATGAAAAATAAACCCGAATTAGTCGCGAAAGCTAAAGAAATTTATGATTCTTTGAGGAAAAATTTTATGGTTGCTTGGGACGACAGGGGAAATGTCGGGAAGCGATATTATTCACAAGATGAGATTGGCACGCCATTTTGCATTACTGTAGATTTTGATTCATTGGAAGATGGAGCGGTGACGGTGCGTGATAGAGATACTATGAAGCAGGAGAGAATTAAAATTTCTGAACTTAAAAAATACTTCAGCGAAAAATTTAATGATTAATGTTCGTCATTGCGAGGAGTCTGCGACGCGGCAATCTCAAATAGTGAATAGATTGCTTCACTGCGTTCGCAATGACAGAAATTTTTAAAAACAAATTACTTATGTTTAAAAAACACATTTTAAAAAACGGTTTGAGAATTATTTTGGTTCCAATGAAAAACAGCATGGCGACCACTTTTTTGGTTTTGGTGGAAGCGGGTTCAAAATATGAGAATAAAGAGATAAATGGCATCTCTCACTTTTTGGAGCATATGTGCTTTAAGGGGACTAAAAAAAGACCAAACGCCTTGGCTATTTCTTCAGAAATGGAATCTTTGGGCGCGGTTTATAATGCTTTTACGGGACAGGAAGTGACCGGTTATTATGCCAAGGTGAGCAAGGACAAAATTGATAATGCTTTGGATATCGTTTCGGATATGTATATGAACCCGCTTCTTAAAGAAGAAGATATTCAGAAAGAAAAAGGCGTGATCATTGAAGAAATAAATATGTATGAGGATTTGCCGATGCGCAAAGTCCACGAGAATTTTATGCGATTGGTATATGGCGATCAGCCGGCGGGCTGGGCGATCGCAGGCAAGAAAGAAATCGTTTCGGCGGTAAATAGGGAAAAGATGGCGGAATACCGGAAAAAACATTATGTTCCTGAAGCCACCACAATTGTTGTGGCGGGATCTTTTTCGGAAAAAGTAATGTTGAAGAAATTGGATAAAATATTCGGCAGTCTTTCAAAATCAAATAAAACTGGAAAAGAAAAAGTAGTTGAATCGCAAAGCAAGCCAAAAGTCGCCCTGGAAACAAAACAATCGGATCAGACGCATTTGGTTATGGGATTCAGGGCTTTTGGCATGTTTGATGAAAGAAAATACATATTAAGTGTTTTATGTGATATTTTGGGCGGGGGAATGAGTTCTAGGCTTTTTCAAAAAGTGAGAGAGGAGCTGGGCGCTGCCTATTATGTAAATTGCGGAAGCTCATTATTCACGGATCACGGGCTCTTGGCAATTTCCGCCGGAGTGGATAATAAAAAAATAAAGATCGTCATTAGGGCTATTTTGGGCGAGCTGAATAAAATTAAAAATACTTCAGTATCTAAAGCAGAATTAGATAAATCAAAAAATCATATTTGCGGAAGTATGATGATCGGTCTTGAAACTTCGGATTCCCTTGCCGAATTTTACGGCGAGCAGGAACTTTTCAAAGAAAAAATGCTTGATCCGGAACAGATCATAAAAAAGATAAAAGCCGTGAAGGCGGGGGACGTCAAAGCTTTAGCCAAAGAAATTCTTCAAAACAGCAAACTCAATTTGGCTATTATTGGTCCGTTTCAAAACGCTTCGGAGTTTGAAAAAGAACTGAAGTTGTAATTTTATATAAAGTAAAAGACCCAGCGTGAAGCTGGGTCTTTTGTGTTTTTGATGGGAAGTTGTACTACACTTTTGTGATTGCACGGGCGGTATAGATGTCGAGTATTAAGGCGGCGGCCACACCTACTACAAAGACTACCGTAGCAAGGGTTTCCCAGTTTGAGCCAGGAGTACTGGGGAACAGGCTACTCGCTATGCGCAAGTTGTAAATGCCGAGCAACACCATGAATGATGCGCGCGGCACGAGCAGGACGAGCAGTGCGAATACGACGAGTCCTCCAACGAACGTTAAGAATGTCATATTTCCTCCTAAGATTTTGCTATTTATGAACTGCAAATATATTATAATATATTTTAAATTATGTCAAATTAGGTTAAATATAAGATATAAGAAACTATATTGCCATAAATTACGTTGTAAATAGTATAGATTTTGATTAGAATTATTAAGATATGGAAACAGGCAAAAACGGAAAAGTTCAATTAGAGGTAAGCTGGTCAAGCCTTTGGCGAGTAGTTTTTGTATTTTTAATAGCTTATTTTTTTTATTTGGCTAAAGATATTGTTTTGGCGGTTCTTTTGTCTATTGTAATTTCTTCCGCTCTTGATCCTTTGATATCCGGTCTGGAAAAACGCAGAATTCCAAGAGTTTTAAGCACGCTCGGCATATTCATTATTCTTATTTTATTGATAGCTATTTTACTTTATATTATTTTGCCGGTGACCCTTACAGAAATAAATGTTTTTATTGAAACTATGGCTGGGGCCGATATTCCGGTTTTGGGCTTGGAAAAATTAACTGAAGCTTCCAGCGCGTTCAGCGAGAGTATCGGCAGATTAGCAAGCGTTTTATTTAGCGGAGGAGCGTCTTTATTTGACACTCTGTCTAAGTTTCTTGGAGGAATATCTTTATTTATTATGTCTTTTGTCCTTTCTTTTTATCTTACAGTTGATAGAGACGGGGTAGAGAAACTTTTACGGGCAGTTCTGCCGCCAAGTTATGAAGAGCAGATTTTAAGCATTTATTTTAGAACTAGGTATAAAATTGGGAAATGGCTTGAGGGTCAGATTCTTTTGAGTTTGAGCGTCGGAGTTGCCGTGTTCATCGGGCTTTCTCTTTTGGGCGTAAAATATAGTTTGGTTCTAGCAATTTTAGCGGCCGTTTTAGAACTGGTTCCTTTTGTGGGGCCGATCATCGGCGGCGCCATTGCCGTGCTCTTTGCCCTGTCCCAATCACAGGCCATCGCGATCTATGTGCTTATTTTCTTTGTGGTGGTACAAAAATTAGAAGGAACTTTATTGGTACCGACCTTTATGCGATTGACCACAAGTCTAAATCCGGCAGTTGTTCTAATAGCGATCCTTTTAGGCGGTCAGCTGGCGGGAATAATCGGTTTTATTTTGGCAGTGCCAGGAGCTGTGCTTGTGCAGGAAGTAATCAATCATTGGTCTGAAGTAAAAATGAAGAACAGGCTGAAGGTAGAGCAACCGACATCTTAATGTTCAAAGATCTTTTTGGCGCTAAAAAATTCTATATTACAACCTCCATTGCTTATGTTAATTCCGAGCCGCATATTGGCTTTGCCTTGGAGTCTGTGCAAGCCGATGTATTAGCCAGATATTATCGCCAATTAGGCCGCGAAGTTTTTTTTCTGACAGGCACCGACGAGCATGGTTCTAAAATACAAAGGACTGCCGAGGCGAATCATAAAGATCCGCAAGAATTTGTAGATGGATTATCAGAAAAATTTAAAGGGCTTAAGGGCGCGCTTAATTTATCTTGGGATAATTTTATCCGCACGACTGATCAAAAAAATCATTGGCCCGTTGCGCAAGAAATTTGGAACAAACTTTTTGACGCAGGGGATCTGTATAAAAAAAAATATGGCGGCTATTATTGCGTGGGCTGTGAATCTTTTAAAACAGGGAAAGATATCGTTGATGGAAAATGCGTGGTCCATAAAAAAGACTTAGAATTTATTGAAGATGAAAATTGGTTCTTTAAACTTTCAAAATATACAAAAGAGATAGAAAAGAAAATAAAGAGTGATGAATTAAAAATAATTCCGGAAACAAGAAAGAATGAGATCCTGTCCTTACTGAAAGAAGGATTGGAGGATGTGAGTTTTTCCCGCTCCAAAAGGCACCTGGAATGGGGAATCCCAGTTCCAAATGATGATTCTCAAGTGATGTATGTCTGGGCAGATGCCTTAGCGAATTATATTAGCGGATATGGTGGGACGGACAAGTGGAAAAAACATCCAGCGGATGTTCATATGATCGGTAAAGACATATCTCGTTTTCATACTGCTATTTGGCCGGGTATGCTTCTTTCCTGCGGGTTGCCTTTGCCTAAGAATATATTCGTGCACGGTTTTATTACATCCAATGGCGAAAAAATGTCCAAGTCTTTGGGCAATGTAATTGATCCGTATGAATTAGCCAAAAAATATGGAATAGATCCGGTGAGATATTATTTGCTTAGAGAGATATCTTCTTCCGAAGATGGAGATTTTTCTTATGAAAAATTTGAAGAAAGATATAATGGCGATTTGGCGAACGGGCTTGGCAATTTTGCCGCTAGAGTTTCTACCTTGGCTTCCAGAGAACCCGAAATTAGCGGAAAAATATCAAAAGAAGTTAAAGAAAAAATAAATGAGGTTGAAAAGACGGTTGAGCAAAAAATAGGAGATTTTAAATTTAATGAGGCGCTGGCTTCTGTTTGGGATCTGATCCAATTTGGAGATAGGTATGTAAATGAAAATAAGCCTTGGGTTAAAGATTTATCAGAAGAAAAAAGAAAAGAGGTTTTATATAACCTTGCCTCTATTTTAAAAAAGACCGCTGAATTATTGGTACCTTTTTTGCCGGCGACAGCTGAAAAGATTTCAGACGCCATTCAATTGAAAAGAGACGGATTTATTGTTAAAAAAATTGAAAATCTTTTTCCGCGTCTCTGAAAATAATTGATGTTCGCAAACACATACAATTTCTAGTATTTGATAATGATAGAAATGAGGTAAAAAAAGCCGCCCTCGCAATGCAGGGCGGCAAAGATTAGTGATTAGTAGTCGGAAGCGTCTCGTGATTGAAGTCTGTTGAGCAGGGGATCCGAAATTTGGAATTCTGCCAAGCTGATAATATCATCAATTCGCTTGACGATTTTTTCTTTAAGGATTTGTTCGTTGCTTTTTGAAAATAGGCTTGCGAACCATTGAATCGGTCGGCAGTGCGAAGTTTTTTCGTACTCATTCCTATACATTTCCTTGTAGTTTCGATACTGGCCAGTCATTTTTATCTTTTCCTGAGTTTCGCCAGCCTCTGCGTCAAGGATTATGATTTCTCCGCGGACAGCGGCGAGATTCACCGGGTCGCCGGCAGTTTTAGTGAGATTAAATCGTCCGACGGAGACGCTATAATCAACAGTTTCTTTTTGAGTGATGATTTTATTAATACTGATAGAGATAGCCATATCGGAATTTTCAATTGGGCGGATAATAGAAATACAAACACCTTCTCCGCCTAAAGCCATCAATAACATTTCTGTATTTTTGGAATGGAAAAAATAACAGTCTTCTCCGCTTGATAGCCATGAGTTTAACAGGAAAGCATAGAGATTTTCATGGTTTTGCGGGCTGACTTTTTCAGATAATTTTTCAACGAACGACTCATCGCCGGTTTGGCCTTTCATTTTAACCCCCCCCGATTTTAAATAGCTGCGTATAGTATAATATATACATATTTAATATACAATTTCATTATGAGCAGAAAGATAATATTTTTTGACGTTCACGGGCACATACAATTTCCGGCTTTTGACGCGGATAGGGAGGCGGTCATAAAGAGGGCTAGAGAGGCTGGAGTAAAGATGATTGCGGTAGGAACTCAAGCTTCAACCTCAAAAAGAGCCATAGAAATTGCCTATCAATTTCCGGAAGATGTTTGGGCAACTGTTGGTTTTCATCCGAATCATGTTGGAGAGGCAAGCCAGCATTACGATGGTTCGGCGGGCTCACCACAAGACAAAAATGAGCAGGCCGAAACAGAACCGGAAAATTTTGATATTAAAGTTTTGCGCAAATTGGCAACTGACCCCAAAGTGGTGGCTATAAGCGAATGCGGTTTTGATCTGTTCCGCGAGACTGATTCAAAAAAGGCCCAAGAAGATGTTTTTAGCGAGCAGGCAAATTTGGCAAGAGAAATAAATAAGCCGTTGATGATGCATTGCCGTCCGAGCAAGGGGACGGATAATGCTTATGAATATGCTTTAGAAGTTTTAAAAGACCCTGGTTTTAATTCTTTGACGAAGATTATGCATTTTTACGCGGGATCTTTAGATATGGCTAAAAAACTTTCTGATCTGGGATTCTATTTTACTTTTGGGGGTGTTATTACATTTGCTAAAAATTATGATGAGATCATTAAATATTTGCCCTTAGATAGGATTTTTGTAGAAACCGATTGTCCGTATGTCGCT
>JAUSKP010000017.1 GCA_030646555.1 bacterium | reverse complement strand
CTTCGATTCAAAGTCGTGTCGTTCACCAGTATCTATTGAGCCACCCGGTGCGGTGTACTCCTCTCATGAGGTGACAGCCGCTCCGAGGTTAGAATAGAACTCCGGCAATCAGATGTCAATGAATAAGAAGACAACTTAGATGACTTTGACGGCCCATAGCCCATCTGCTTTACCCTTGAAGAACAACGGCGCCGAGCAATTTCATCGGGATATCCTTCCTCAGCGCCAACCGCACGAGTCACCTCACAGATTGCAGACACCATGTTTGGTTGGTGTCGTTATGATGGAGTCAATGGCCTCTTTCTGCTGCCTTCGCGATGGACAATGAAGCAGAATCCAGACATAGCTCTGCTTGGCGCATACCGGCAAGAAGGGCTTCTCCGATTTCTTCTCTCAATTCGTCTGGCTTAGGCGGCAGACTATGTTGTGCCAGCGGATCGATTAGGGGGCCGAAATGGACCACTGTGCGCGCTCCCGGCAACGGAATCATGTGTTTGTCCCAGCGTCTGACTAAGTCCATTCGCCTGTTGGAGGCTGCAACCATTGGGATCAACACAGCGCCGGAACGCCTTGCCATTAGGGCTGCTCCTGGTCGAACCTGGCAGGCTGGACCCTCCGGCCCATCAACAGCCAGAAGCGCATCATATCCGTTCTCGATGAGATGTATGACCTTAGCGACACCTTTCGCCCATCTGAACGAGCTGGGGTCTCTACCAAGAAAGACCACGGTGACTTTGCTTCGACGGGCGAATTGCGCCAGTATGCGACCACCGAGGTCATCGCGAACCATAATGACTGCCCGGGAATCCTGGCCGAACAACTTGAGATATGCACCGATATTAACGAAATTGTGGCCATGCCAACCCACGAAAACCAGCGGCCGACCCTGTTGTCGTGCTGCAAGAACGTCGGCGTGTCCGACAGGTACAAGTCTAATCCATCGCATGACTACCCTGTTTGTCAGAGTCAGAAACTCGCCAGCTAGGAACGCCAACATGCCTATCCTCTTTTCCAGACACATGTCACCTCGGGAACGAAGCCGTCGAACAAGTGCCCTGCCCTGCAGCATTGTACCACGTTCTGGGTCGGAGTTTACCAGCGTGACCATAATATACGCTACATCCACACGCCATTTCGTATCCGGGACGAAATCACCAATCGTCCGTTTTGCGGATATCGTGACGCGGACTTCGGACCAATTCCAACTGTGAGACTATGCATCGTGGAAGGTTCGGGCGGGAACCAGATTATCGTCGGACGCTGTGGTTTGGCCTCGCGTTAAGTCTGCGGGCCCAAGGCGGAACCTTTCCCTGATTGACAAGTCGGTGTTTCGGCCACTATGCTTTCCATAGATCCGGAACGCAAACGCATTTTCTCCGTCAACGAGGTCGATGAGTCCTCATCTGGACAACCCTTGGTCAGATGCTCAGTAACAAGAGATTATGTTGGATTGGCACTTATACCTGATCAGATGTCACGATGGAAGTCTGTATACAGGAATTGCGACCAATGTTGCCCGCAGGTTTGTGGAGCACCAGGCAAACAATGGTGCGGGAGCAAAGTACCTCCGAGGCAGGGGACCTCTGACGTTGGTTTTCCAGAAGAAAATAGGGAGCAGAAGCCTGGCGCTGCGTGTGGAAAGTATGGTTAAGAAGCTGTCAAAGGCAAGGAAAGAAGAGCTGCTGAGAACCAAGAGACATATTGAGATGATAGTCAAACAGGCCGGGTCGAAAATGACCGTTTGAGTTGTCCAGCCCGCTTCACGGCTGAATCTTCCTGAGTGGCTTCAGAAGGTATTCCAGTCCATTAAGCCTGATTTCGTAAAGGGCTGAGAGGAGCGCACCGAGCCTTCCCGGAGGGAGACCTTTCCGGTGAAACCATACCAGATAAGATTCAGGGAGATCACAAAGGACATGGTCCTTGTATTTCCCGAAAGGCATACGCATACGCACCAATTCAAGCAGCACTTGAGAATCGATAGGGGTGGCGTCCTTGTCTTGTCCCATTCTTATATGATCCCCATACGCCGAACTCCAAAATCGATAGCCTGGCTCACCAGG
>JAUSKP010000007.1 GCA_030646555.1 bacterium | reverse complement strand
AGCCTTTGGCGAAGGAGGAGCGAAGGAGGAGCCATCATCTGCGGCAAAAATGGAAATGTAGGCTTCCGCGGAAAGCGCGAGTCCGGCCTGGTTTTGTTTTAAGACAGGAAAATTATTTTGCTCGCTCGCTTTGGTTGTAAAAATTTGTGCGAATTGATCAAGGCCGTCTATTTTTTGATGTGAAAAATTAAAATAAAAAAACAACAAAATAATCTCAATAAATAGAAAGATTGCGCCCCAGACTAAAAAAGATCGGTAATTAATATTATTCATGAGTGGGCATGCCTGGACTCGAACCGGGAACCGCCGAGGTATAAGCTCGGTGCTCTAACCATTGAGCTACATGCCCATCAACTTATTGTTTTATAAAACTATCATTTTTTTGCCGGGTATTCAAGATAGTTTACTTTATTAAAAATGCGGCCCATAAATCCTATAGGGCTTATTGTACCTATAGGCCATATTTAAAAACCGGTGAAGCCGAGAATTTTAAATTTCTATTGGTTTCAAATTAAATTCCTTTAGCAACTTATAAAATTCTTCCTGTTCCAAAGTTTCTTTTTCCATCAAAGTTTTGGCAATCTTATCCAGAATCTTTTTGTGAGACTTTAATATTTTTTGCGCGGCTTTATAAGAGCGGTCTATGAAATTTTTAACTTCCTTGTCTATTTCCGACGCCACTTGTTCGGAGTAATTTTTTCCGCTGGACATTTCCTTGCCAAGGAATATAAGCTCTTGGGTTTCTCCGAATGTCATCGGGCCCATTTTCTCACTCATCCCATATTGAGTGACTATAGCCCGCGCTATTTTAGAAGCTTCCCTAAGATCGCTTGAGGCTCCAGTGGACATCTCTCCGAATATTTCCTGTTCGGCAGCGTATCCGCCCATCAAAGTGGCTATCTCACCAATGAATTGGCTTCTGGTTCTAAGATGCATTTCTTCAATGGGCAATTTCATTGTGTATCCGCCGGCTCTGCCTCTGCTGATTATGGAAATTTTATGTATTGGATCAGCTCCTTTTATACAGACAGTCACAAGCGCGTGTCCGGCTTCATGATAGGCTGTTATCTCTTTTTCTTTCAGTGAAATAGCGCGCCCTTTTCTTTCTGGGCCGAGCAAGACTTTTTCAACGGCTTGGAACATATCATTTTGCAGAACTTCCTTCCTGTTGTCGCGGGCAGCTAAGATAGCGGCTTCGTTCATTAAATTAGCCAGGTCTGCCCCGGAAAATCCCGGTGTTCTGACTGCCACTTTTCTTAGGTTTATATTTTTATCTAAGGGTTTTCCGACTGTGTGTATTTTAAGGATGGCTTCTCTGTCGTTTATATCAGGCAAATCTAAAACAACTTGGCGGTCAAATCTCCCTGGTCTTAAAAGAGCGCGGTCTAAAACATCGGGACGATTGGTCGCGGCTATGATTATCGTGCGAGCCTCTCTTTCAAAACCATCCATTTCCACTAAAATTTGGTTCAACGTTTGTTCGCGTTCATCGTGTCCGCCGCCAAGCCCGGTTCCTCTTTCTCTACCGATGGCGTCAATTTCATCTATGAATAATATTGAAGGAGCGGCTTTTTTGGCTGTTTGGAAAGCATCCCTGGTTCTGGAAGCTCCCACGCCGACAAACATTTCCACGAATTCAGAAGCGGAAATATAAAAGAAGGGGACTCCGCTTTCTCCGGCAACGGCTCTGGCCAGTAAAGTTTTTCCCGTTCCAGGCGCGCCCATTAGTAATACTCCGCGGGGGATCTTGGCGCCGATGTCCAGGTATTTTTTAGGATTTTTGAGAAAATCCACGATCTCAACCAGTTCCTGTTTCGCTTCTTTGAGCCCGGCTACGTCTTTAAAAGAAATTTTTTCTTTGAAAGCGTTAAAAAGTTTTAAATTGGATTTGCCGAAAGAAAACGCTTGATTGACTCCGCCTTTGGCTTGCCTGAACAAGAACCAAAAAATAACTCCGATCACGATTAGCGGCAAAATCACAGGAAGTATTATGCCCATCCAAAATTTAAATCCGGACGGCTCCTTAACCTCTAAATTTAATTGATCCAAAACCGATGAACTAACACCGTAATTATTGAGGGTTTGGCTTAAACCAGTCTCAGTTTCTTTTTTAGCAATGGCCTTTTTGCCGTCTTTTAAATCAATTTTTAAATTATTGCCCTCTACGGTAATTTTGGCTACTTCGCCGGAATTTATTTTTGTTACCAATTGATTGATGGACAAAGTTTCGGTTTTTCCGGTCGCTTCAAAAAGCACGGAAAAAATTAAAGTGAGCGAGATCATTGTTACGATCGCCCAAAAGATATTCTTATAAATTATTTTTGACATGCCAATTTTGTTTAATTTTTTACGCTCTTTTTTCCGTAGTAAAAAAATAACTACAAAATTGAGCACCCTGTTAAATAACCCTATTAAATCTTTTGCTTTCGGCAAAAGAAAATCGAAGATTTTATTTAACTGGGTTGATGCAGGGCATCATTTAACAGGGTTATATAGTTTCTAGTTCCGTCTAAGAAGTCGGAAAGAAATCTATATAATAATACCACGGAAATATTTTTAAGACATCAATTTACGGGCTGGATTTATTTTTAGATTCATGGTATTTTAATAACTTGATATTATTTGTTCTTTAAAAGATAGATTCCGCATCAAGTGCGGAATGACAGAGGAGGAGGAAAATATGACTGAATTGAAAAAGGTATTAGATGTAAAACCAGGGGGAGATGTTTTTAAATCGGAAAAAATATGTCTCAAGGTGCTTATTGGAAGATTTGTAAAATTGCAGCGCGATGTTTACGGTTTTAGAGGTGTAAATCATCTCGTGAAAATTTCGCCGCCTTTGACTAAGAGAGAAAAAGCTCCGATGGTAGTTTATTAAGTAGTAAAAATCCCCCGTTAATGGGGGATTTTTTTGTTTGTCATTCCCGCGCTTCGCCCGTCCGAAACTTTAGTGAAGGAGGGAAAGCGGGAATCCAGAGAAAAAGACTGGATTCCCTGCCTACCGGCAGGCAGGCAAATCAAGTTTGGAATGACAGAAAAGATGAGAATGGTTCTATTTCTTCAATTTCAAAATTATTCTCTTTTCTTCCGGTTTCACTGAATCAATTTTGAAATTATATTTCTTTCCAACTTCAATTTGTTTCTTCATCTCTTCCACACTGCCTCCAAATTCTGAAATGTGGATAATTCCCTGGATCTCATCATCGAGTCCGACAAAAGCGCCGAATGGATTGAATTTGGTGATGCTTCCTTCAATTTCCTGCTCAGCTTTATATTTTTCTTTCACTTTGTCCCATGGATTCGGCTGAAGGGCTTTGAGAGAAAGATTTACTCTGCCGTCCTTTATTTCAACAATCTTAGCTTTAATTGCGTCATTTACCTTGATAATTTCTTTTGGATTTTCAATTAATTTATGGCTGAGTTCGGAAATGTGGATTAATCCTTCAATTTGCGGATTGTCGGCAAACTTTATGAAAGCTCCGAAATCTGCAACTCCTGAAACAATGCCGTCAATAATATCGCCGACTTTATATTTGGAAATAAGGTCTTTGATATTTTGGTTGTTTATTTCTTTTTCGGAAATAATGAGCTTGTTGGCTCTTGGGTTGAGGTCAATTATTTTTACGGAAAGTTCCTGCCCAACAAATTTTTTGAGTTGTTCTAAGATTTTGTCCCTAGAACCTTCGTCTACACGGGGATAATGTTCGGTGGAAAGCTGGGAAACCGGCAAGAAAGCTTTGATGCCGTCAATGTCAGCAATAAGTCCGCCGGAATTTGCCGCGGTTATTTTTACTTTCACTTCGTCTTGTTTTTCTTCAAGTTCTTTCAGTTTCTGCCAGACTCTCTGTTTGCCGGCTTCGGCGAGAGAAAGCTCTATATAGCCGTCTTCATTTTCAACGGAAACGACTTTGGCGGAAACAGGGTCATTTATTTTTAGGTTTTTAAATACTTCTTTGGCATTGAATATTTCCTGCCTGTAGACCACGCCCATGCCGAATTTGCCTAAGTCAAAATAGGCGGCCTTTTTAGTTCTTTGCAGTAATTTTGCCTCTACTACTTCGCCCTCCTTGATGCTCGGCAACAATGCCGGCGACATCTTCATTATATGATTGAGCGTCGGATTGGACTTTTTGTTTAGATTCATATTTTTTGAGAGTTTATTAATTATAATATTCGCAAATTTTAAATCTCATTAAACAAATTTGCTGGTTGCCTATATATAGATATAGGAACGTTCAATAAATATATATAATTGAATGATAAAAAGCAACTTGACAAAATAGGAATTGTATGCTATACTGTAAAAACAATGAAGGACTCGGTTCTTTATTGGCTATTTAAAAATTGAATATGGAATGGAGGAGGATATTATGGAACTGCTTTCTTACATGATTGGTGTTTTAGCTATAGTGATTGTCGTATTTGCGGCTTTCATTATGGCTGATGACAGAGTTAGACTCTCGCGCGTAGAGCTTGCCCTAGGGATCTTTATGATGGCAATGACTCTATGGGGTGGGGTATCTTGTCTGAATAAATCCAGCGAGATGAACACGGCAAAATCATCAAATGCTTTACCGTCCGAAACAACGGTGAAGTAGGCGAAAGCCACGGGCCCCGCGATAACGCGGGGCTTTTTGTTATACTTTAATTATGGAAAACAACTTGGTTGATACAAAAAAAGAATTCTCTCTTATCAAGAGAGCTAAAAGTTTCGCGCATGCGGGCAGAGGACTTTTGGTATTTATAAAATCAACACACAACGCATGGATTCACGTCACTGTTTTTGCCTTAGTAATATTGTTGGGCTTTTATTTTAAGATCACATATATAGAATGGGCGATGCTGGTTTTTGCCGGGGGATTGGTGTTTGTATCGGAGGCATTTAATACCGCCATTGAAATTGATATGGATCTTACGTCTCCCGAATATCATCCTTATGCTCGAGACACAAAAGACGTTGCCGCCGGCGCCGTGCTTTTATCCGCAATTACCGCGGCTGTTATTGGACTATTGGTTTTTGGACATTATCTTTGAAAGTTTTCCGCCAAAGGCGGATCCGCCTCCGGCGGAAAAGTTTAAAAATCCCTGCCTGCCGGCAGGCAGGAAAAATTAAAAAATCTTTCTGTCATTCCGCACTTGATGCGGAATCCAGAAAAAAGACTGGATTCCCGCCTCCCGCCTGAACGACGTTAGTCGGGCAGGTCGCGGGAATGACAAATTCTTAGATATTGGGAATTAGGAATTTTGATTTTGGCTTGCTTGAATTATTTCGGATTTAAATTAGTATGTAGATATTCGTACGTTAATAATATAATCCGCCTTCGCATCCCGCCGCCGTTAAAACTATGGCGGGCGAGGAAAGCTATGGCGAGACAAAGGGAGGGAATATGAATCCTTTAAGATACTGGGCCAAGCTTGCTATAGCCGCAAATCCTAAGAGGACGTCACAGACATTAAAGCAGACATTTGGCGTTTTTTTAGCCAATATCATTGTTTCGTTGATAGTGGTTTCGTTCAGCTTAATGTCGCATACCATGATCACACTGTTTCCTATGGCAGAGTCGATCATAGCGTTTTTCACTATATCTATAATGCTTTTTATGTTTATCTCACT
>JAUSKP010000002.1 GCA_030646555.1 bacterium | reverse complement strand
AGTGAGGACTGTTGAGTATTATCCATATAGTTATTATAAAATAATAAATCCGAAATCCGAAATCCGAAACTCGAAACAAATTCTAATTTTCTAATTTTCTAATTATTGAACCGAATATCATCATTAACTCTTTGGATTCTTGCATTAACTTTAAACATTCCTTTTGTAGTTCGTTGTTTGGATTTTCAATCAAGTTAAACCAATAAACGCTCTCTTTTGCCTCCTTTCGGCAAATCTTTACTCTCATTAAAAAATCCTTTTTACTAAGAGATTCATTGGCTTCAATATAATTAGCGCCGACTGAACCCGATGACCTTAAAACTTGTTTAACATCATCCATATTTAATAGGGTTTTTGGCAATTTTTTGAGATAATTTCTGGTATTTCGTGCGAATACTAATGTTCTTTGTTCTAGGTCGTATAGTTTTGAGTTTTCTCTATTTTCCATTTTTGTTTAGGATTTCGATATTCGTATTTCGAATTTTACTTGTAGTCTATTCTTCGCGCAATTTCTTTTTCCCCTGTTAGTTTTCTGAATACTTCATACTGTTCCTGATGATCTTGAAACTGGTTAAAAATAGAAGGATGGGCTGTTTTCTCCCGGGTTGGAATAGGGGCTTTGGACGTGAGAAGCCTTTGCCAGATATCACTCAATGGATTCTTTTTCTCTTCTATCGCCATTGCTTTTCCGGATTTTTCCACTTTTTGCGCTGAAATTTCAGTTTATTTCCAAAGATAAAACTTAGGTTTCCAAAAATAACCTATAGCCGCCATAACAACTTGTGGCAGCGGAATGCCATTTACTTTAATAAAAGCGAGAGAAAGAAAGATTGTATTTATAATTAGGGCCAGGAATATCCAAAGAAATAAATTCAAGAAAAAAAAGAGAAAGAAGGAAATTCCAAAACCAACCGCAATAAACCCGAACTGTTTTAAGGTTAAGGGACCTATTATTCGGTCTTCTGTCTCTATAAATTGTGGGACTTGAAACTGCATAGAATCAACTAATTACTAATTAATACGAATTTACTAATAATCAACTAATAACGAATATATCACGAATTTACGAATAAAAGATAATTTTAGAAATCAGTATTCGTACATTAGTACCTATTCGTTATTCGTTGATTTAGACCTTAGGTCGACGGTGTTTCCCGAAACTTTTGTGAAGGTGTTTAAATTTATAAAGCTTTCTTTCGTGGGTTCTGGTTTTTTAGGAGTTCCAAGATTAGTGAGCTCGGTTTTAAATGCGCTGTAGTGAACTACTTTAGCCGGCTCTGGCGCAGTAATTTTCCGTTCAATGAGGGGAGGAACTGTTTTTTGTTCACTAATTTCCTTTAAAGAAGGAGAAGATAGTGGTTGTATTGGGATATTTACCCCCTCCTTTTTAAAGGAGGGTTGGGGTGGATTTTGTCCCGATTCCTTTTGGAATCGAGGATCCTCGACCCCTGGTCGGGATATTTCCGCTGGTTTTATTTCAATTTTGGCTTGTCCTGACTTGTCCTGAGCTTTGTCGAAGGAGCTTGGTCGAAGGGGCTGGATTATTTGCGATATTATTGGCGTCGGCTGGGGGGCACCGCTAAATATTTTTTGTCCGGCTATGACGGGCATTTGGAATCTCTTTCCTTGAACTGGTTCAGTGGTTTCTAAATGGACTGAAATAGGCTTGATTGTAGGATTTTTTTGTATGATGGACGGATCTACTTTTAAGTTTAGGGAAGGAGATTCTTTTGGAAATTGTGGAACGGCTGCTTTTACAGCTTCAACATTCGTGTGAATTATAAATGGGGCAGCCTCTGATATTACCGGCTCAACGGGTTTTTTGTCATTCTCGCGAACGCGGGAATCCAGGTTTTGCGGTTCTGGATTCCGGGTCCCTCCTTCGCCAAGCTCCGGACGGGCAAGCAAGCCAGGAATGACAGATGGAGAGATCGCTTCGCTTTCTAATTTAATAATAGCCGGAGAAGCTTCTTCTTCGGGTTGGACTTCTATTTTCAAGGGGTTATAGATTTTATCCAGATCAGCCCTTAGCCCATTAAAAATTTTTTGTTTAAGTTCTATTTCAATGAAGTTAGATTTCTGAAGTTCCACCCCAAAATATTTATTAAGTTCAGAGGCTACCTCTTCTGGTTTTATGTATCCTAAAAAAACTTCGCCCGCCAATAGAGCAACTTTTTTTGTATCTTCTTCTGAAATCTTATAATCTTGGCAGGTAGAAAGGATTATTTGAGCATTCTTATCCGCCAGTATTTCCTTTTTAAGATTTTCCGGAAGCGCGTCAAATCTTTTTTGAACTTCTTTTTTTTCTAATTCGTTTTGTTCCATTTCTATGTCAGATTAGCTTTCGCAGCCTTAAAATCGTCAAAGTTATTTACTAATTCAGTATGTGCTTCCGTGTCGGTAATCTTAGTGGTAGTACCACGTTTATTGAAGGTCATCAGTCTTTCAATTTTATCCAAAGTAGTCTTGCTCTTGGCATTGTCTTTTTCTTTGTCGTTTGCAGTAAAGATTTTGTCCATAACACTTCTACTAATGCCTTTTTTCGCGTACAAATCAAGGAGTTTTACCCTCCCTTCATTTTTATCCAGGGCTTCCAATTTCTTTTTCTTTAGATCTTCGTCGCTGTGTCTACCCTTATAACCTAGAGGACCCCCTACTTCACGCAGGGCTGTACTGTATATGCTGCCGATACTACTTTCTCCGCCAAACTTTGCTATTTCGCCAATTGCCTGCTTTGTCCTTATTACACCCTCATTAAATCTTTGGGAGCTTGCTTTATATCTAGATCCCCATCTCTGAAGCATTGGATTGGTGCTCTTAGAGGCTCTTTCAGCGGCTGCATCTGCAGTAGCTTTACCATATCTGAATGGCGCGGCGGCGAGTTTACCCGTTGCCTTACCTATGAATTTCATAGCTCCATTGGCCGTTGCGACGCCTGTTTTAGCGCCCATAATTGAAAGGGATTCTGCCGCCATCAAACCGCCCATCAGCATAAAGACCATCATTATCATAGACGCGGCTTTATCGGCGAATTGAGCGGCTATTCCAGTAATATCGTCGGCGGTTACCAGCGTCTTCAAATTATTCGAAACTAGCGCTTCCATTTTAGTAGAAGTGGAAAGGGCGATGTAAACAAAGAATGACGCGATCGGTCCGAAAAATGTATATTTAAAAAACTTATCTAGCCACTCCCCCCAATATTTGTTGCCAATGACCCACATTAAAATTGCGCCAGGCATTAAAATAAGCAAAAATCCTATATATACGTATCTGACCAGGAACATAAAAGCCATAGTCCAAGTGGTTACTGCGCCTACCGCCGTCATAATATCAATAAAAACAATGCTAGTGATATAGTTAACAAGTCCCGCTCCCCAATTAGTTAAACCAGATGCAAATTCCGGTGCCGGCGATCCAAGTATTGCCCCCAAAGAAAGCGTTCCGGCAATCGCTTGTGAAATTCCTACTTCGTTTCCATTTGTAGATTCCCCAGAAAGAAATCCTTTTTGAAGGAAATAATTTGTAAAAATTCCTGCGCCATCAAGAAGGAATGTGGCGATTATGATGCTGAAATTTATGAGCAATGCGGCGGCAATAAGTTTCGGGAGAACTTGTTTTGCTTGGAGAGTGCCTATTCTTAATATAGTGCTGAAAGCTATGATTATTATCAGCAAAACAAAACCGAGGTTTGTGAAATCTCTGGTAATTCCCCAGCCAATTTGAGCGGCGGGATTGTCGCCTATATTGGCATTTAGCGCTAAAGCCCAATTTAAGATCAGCCCGCCGACAAAGGTAAGCTTAGAGAAGGCGTAGCCAACCATATATAGAGCTTTTCCGAGAAACCAAACAAACCCTGCTCCAACAGTTTCGGCAACAAAACCTTGCGCATGGCTAAAATCAAAAGGAATAAAAGAAACGGCTAATACAATGAGCCCCGCTATCAATATTCTTTTGTTTGATTTTATTATTTTTATCATTGTTTTTTGTTATTCTTCTTTTCTGTCATTGCGAGGAGTCTGCGACGTGGCAATCTATTTATGGTCTAGATTGCTTCGGCGGCACTCGCAATGACGAGCATTTTTTATGGAGTTACCGGCACAGTTGGAATTGCGGAGCAAATTGTTATGATGTCGCTATATCCGCCGCTAGTTGCGGGATTTTTTAATAGAGCATCGGAATTTTGTTGGATGGCGGTCAGGTCTGTTTGAGAATCTGTAAGCGCTGTGCTTGCCATTGTTGCGTCCAAGGTTCCGCTAGAGACCAATGAAAGATAATCAATGTTCATAGTAGGTTCATCGGTATCAGAGAACAAAGCAAACTCATTTTGAGCTTTTTCTAGATCAGTAATCTGATTTTGCATATCATCCCTTCTAGCCGTGATGCTAGACAAAACATCTGTTTCGTTGGATATGACAATGCCAATATTTGTCTTTAGCGTGTCTTGGTCATTAGTAAATGTTCCGACTGGGGCGCTGCACAATTGTATGTTTTCCAACGAGCTAATCAGCGCGGTTTCAGTGTTGATAGCGCTGTTTAAGTTGTCTCTGGTTGATCTTTTAGTGGTAAGGACTGATCGTATTTCGTTTAGGTATAACGCCTTGTTGTTTTGGAATGTGATCCTGTCAATTTGATTAAATTGAGCGGTGACAGCATCTTCCCAACAAGAATTTGTTTTTTTGCACGACTCTCTGGCATTTGCTTCTTCTCTATCAGCTCCTCCTTTAGCCAAATAAGCTTTTAAACCGCCCATAGCCAATGTGCTGTAGCGGTATAACACGGCATCCAGCAATGTTCCGATGTAAGTGGAAATATCATCCGCGCTTAAAATAGCATCGGATTTGGTGTAGCTGGTCTTAAGTATGGAATCGGAAATATATTTTCCGGGAGTGACAGTTTTACAGCCGTCGGAGACCTCTATAAATGTTCCGTCGGCTTGTTTTTCTTTATGAGATGAACATCTTTGTTGAGGGAAAAATCCGCTGCCAAGATTGAGCTTTATTTCTTCTACCATTTGTTTTTCGTTTTTAACCTTGTCGTATACGTCTTTAGCGATCAAAGTAGAGCCAAAATAATTATTTTGCGGCTCCCAAGCTGCATTATAAGAAAGCCATCTGCCCTTGCTTTCTTTTCTGAAATCTTTGAAAAAATTGTCAAGATTTTCCGTTATTCCGCTTAAGGTGCAAGCTGCTTGGCCCGAGATCTCTTTTACCGGAGCAAATAGATTTACTGCAACGTTTAATTGAAACGGAGAACAAAGCTGTGGAACGACTTGGGCCGCGGCTAAGCCGACCGCTTCATCTCCCGCTTGCTGAAGGAAGCTTCCGATGTCTTCAACGAATGGCATATCTCCGCCCTTGCCTTCAAAACCGCCTTTTTGTATCCATTGAGCGGCCTGGTTTACCATTTTGTCTAAAATTACTTTCTTAAGCATCATCCCTACGAATTTTTTAAGGGTCATCACGGTTTCACTGACGGTTTGTTTCGCAATTGCGGCCGGTATTGCTGTATCCAAAATTACGTCGGAAACAAAAGCGGTATCAGCAACTCCAAGCACGGCATTAGCTTTTTTTATTTCAAATGGCAGTAGAAAGGCCGGGTTCAAAATTAAGCCCATTAGGACAGATCCGATAATTATTTTTTTGTATAAATTGATAGACATTTGTTATGGCAAATAAGTCGTAAAAAACTTTTTTACCTCTGTTTTTAGTATAGCAAATTCCTGGTCTATTCTTAACAGCTCATCTATCACTAAATATGCGGTCACAGGATCTTGCTCAAGATTTGCCATTTTTTCATATATGTTTCTTTTGGTAGTGAGCAGTTCCAACTCTTTTCTGTGTATATCTAGAACTAATCTTGGCACTGTGAGATCTTGGACATTGCTTACTATGGCGTCATAAACTTGTTTAGTTTTGGAAATATCGGAAACTGATAAGCTGTCCGCATTATATAAAGATACAGGTATGTTCTTGCTGGCGCTAGTAATTATATTGCTAAGGGATACGAAATATTTTGAAAGAGCTTCTTTACCGCTATCTTCTGATATCTTAATTGAGGAATCATTTATTTTTGGAATTAAACTCGCCGGGTCAAAGTTTTTTCCTGCCTCCAAAAGCAGATCTTCAACGATCGTTTCCGGTTTTGGCGCGGCTATCAGGGTCTTTCCGTCAATTACATTAAATCCTTCTGTGTTTTTTGCCGCTATGCTCTCTTCAATTTTTTTAGTTAAAAGATTTGTCAAGTTTTGAGTATCGGAAATGGCGGGCACGATGCCGACCGGATTATTGCCGATGGTTTCTTCTATAATGATGTTTTTTTCTGCCGGTTTAGTGGAATTGTAATTTGAGATTATAAAATAAGCTCCGGTTAAGCCGAGTGCCAAAATAAGAGCAGCAATTATGATTTTTGGCTTGCTCATCACCTATTATTATACAATAAACAAATAAATCTAGAAACTAGTCAATCCCGATATTTTTAGTATTTGTTCAACAGACACGTCCTGCGGTCTGGAATTTAGGGGTAGGCCCAGTGTGTTTAAAATTTTTTCTGTTTCTTCCCTGGAAATTTCAAGTCCGTCTTTTAAATTGTTGGCTAAAGTTTTACGCGGCTGTTTAAAAATTATATGAATTAACTTATAGTATTTCTCCGCTTCTAATTCACTAGTGGCTAATGTTCTAGTGGCTATTTTTATTACTGCCGAATCCACTTCCGGAGGCGGATCAAATTCTTTTGCCTTGAGATTTAGAATTATTTTCGGGCTTGCCCAATATTGCGTGGCTGCCGCTAGTAAATTCATTTTTGGTGTTGTAGCGCAAATCCTTTCTGCCACTTCTTTTTGCACCATTAAAACTGATAATTTTGGTTTATTTTTTAATTCACTGATGGTTCTTAATAATTTTCCTGTGATGTAATAAGGAATATTGCCGACAATTTTGTAGCTGTTTATTATTAGTCGTTTATCGTTAGTTAAATCCGTTAGGATTTCTAATGCATCGCCAGTAATAATTTTTATATTTCTGTTGTCATCCTCGGGCGAGTGAAGCGAGACCCGAGGATCCATGATTCTGGATTCCGCATCAAGTGCGGAATGACAGAGGGCGCGCGGAAGTGGCATTATTTTGGATTCTAAATTCTGTGCCAAGACGGCATCTTTCTCTATCGCAATCAGCCGGCATTTTTTTTGAGCGCATTCTTCCAGTAATGGAAAAGTGAGTGCTCCTTTTCCCGGACCTATTTCAATGATGGTCTCTCCAGGCTGAATATCCAAAGCCGCAATTATTTTTTTAATCGCGGAATCATTTTTTAAAAAATGTTGGCCCAGTTTTGTAGACATAATATCAATAAATTTTAATTTCCCCTGTCATTGCGAGTGAAGCGAAGCAATCTATTCAATTACAAGATTGCCACGTCGCAGACTCCTCGCAATGACAGATTTATTCGTAAATTCGTAATAATTCGTTATTCGTTGATTATATTTATTCAATATAAATAGTTTCATCATCCCAATCCATTCTTCTTTCTCCATAGCTGGAAACTTTTATGAATTCTATCAGATCACCCGGCAATTCTCCCAGAAATCTTGAGGGAAGATCGTAGAAGCTGATCAATAATTTTTTTCTAGCGCGAGTCATAGCCACATACATCAGCCTTCTTTCTTCTTCTATTTCATCTGCTTTAAAAAAAGATTGTTGATGAGGCAGGAATCCTTCGTTGCATCCTGCTAAAAAAACATTATCAAATTCCAGTCCTTTTGCGGCATGGACAGTCATTAGCTTTACAGAATCTTTTAAAAGTTTTGGTTTTCCATCGGAAGCGGACATTAGACTCACATCTTCCAGGAATTTATAAGGATCTTTATATTGCGAAGCGAAATTAATAAGTTCTTTCACGTTTTCCATTCTTTCGGACGGATTTTTAAAATTCTTAACTAAATAACCGGCATAGTCTGTGCTTTCCATAAAGTAGCTCATAATTTGCACCAAAGTAAGTTCTTTGGCGAGTTCTGGCAGGCGTTCAAAAATTATTTTGCTTTTGGACTTGGCAAAATTTTTGTCCAATCTTTCAATACTGGCCGCGTCTTTAGGATTGTAGGCATATCTCAGCCCAGCGATCAGGTCTTTTATTTCTTTTCTGGCATAGAATTTTAGTCCGCCATAAATTTCATACGGAATTTGGCTTTGTATAAGCGCTTGTTCTATGGCGCGGGATTGGGCGTTGGTCCTATAGAGTATGGCAATTTCCCCGATCTTAACCAGTTCATTTTTAGTTTCGGGTTCGTCCAGGAAAACATTAGTAACGCCGGTTTTGGCAGGAGAAACATTTTTTAATTGCTCAATCCCTCTTTCGCCTGGCTTCAGATGGGCAAGAATTTTTTCACAAATGCCCCAGGCCTCTTCTTCGGCGTTTTGATAGGCGGTTATTTTTATTAATTCCCCTTCTGCATTCTTGGTCCAAAGTTCTTTTGGTTTTTGTTGTTTGTTATTTTTAATGATTGCGGATGAAGCAGAAACAATAATGGAAGTGGAGCGATAATTTTGTTCCAGTTTTATTATTTTTGCTTTTGGCCATTCTTTTTCAAAATTCAAAAAGTTGCGGAAGTCCGATCCGCGGAATTTGTAAATGCTCTGGGCATCATCGCCGATGGCAAAAACATTCTGATGTTTTTGTGAAAGCAGTTTTATCAGCTGATATTGGGCGGTGTTTATATCCTGATACTCATCTATCAAAATATACTCATATTGATCTTGGTATCTGGTTAAAACTTCCAGCTGTTCATTGAATACCTGGACCACTTTTGTAATGAGATCGTCAAAATCAAAAGCGTTGCTTTTTTGCAGGACCGCTTCATATTCCCTGTAAGTTTCAATTATTTTTACTTCAAAGACATTTTCAGGATTGATTTCGTCAATATTTGTTAACTCACTTTTAAAATTTGAAATTTTTCCCAGCACGCCGATGGGATTATATCTTTCTTTCGGCAAATCTTTTTCTTTAAGGATTTTTTTGATCAGACTTAGAGAATCGTCATTATCAAAAATAGTGAAGTTTTTCGTTCTTTTAAAATAAACAGCTTCATTTTTTAAAATTTTAACTCCGAAGGAATGAAAGGTGCCGACGAATGGAAAATCCGAAGCACTAAATCCGAAATCCGAAATGGGTCTCGAAATTTGATTATTTGAATTTTGAATTTGTTTCGAGTTTTGATATTCGAATTTCAAATTTGAAATGCGGTCGCGCATTTCTTTAGCTGCTTTATTCGTGAAAGTTATGGCGATTATTTTTTCGGGAGGAACTCCGGATTTTAACAAATGCAAAAGCCGGCTGACCAAGGTTTTGGTCTTGCCCGAACCGGCGCCGGCGGCGATCAATAATGGACCATTTCCATGGTTTACCGCCTCTAGTTGCTTTTCATTTAAGTCGTTATCAGCGTTGTTAAACATTTTTTATACTAAATTTAATTTCAAATTACAAATTACAAATTTTAAATCAATGACTTAAATCTTAAATCCTAAAAATTTTAATATTTGAATTTTGGATTTGATTTGACATTTGGATTTTGTTATTCCCAATTTAAAATGGTAGTTTATATGTATTATTAACATTTTACGCCAACAATTGAATAAAGCCAAGAATTTATTGCATTTTTTAAATTGGACGACTGCAGTGCCGGTTGGCTTAATTATATTTATGGCATTTTTAAATTTAGGTTTATTGTCTTATTTGGAAAAACCATGGGGAATTTTTAGTTCATCGGATATTGCCCCCGCGGATTCTTCAAATTCATATTTTTCTAGCGGTTTTGGCGGAACAAGTGAAAATATTGAAATATCAAATTACTTTGAAGGGGCGGTTGCCAATCAATCGCCGATAGATAGCTTTAGTTCGTCTGATTCAGGCGAACAAATTAATTTCATTTTGGTTGATGGCGCTTATTTGTTGAATAAGAGCAATCCACTAAGCGATTCTTTGCCCAGTCGCGATGGACTTCTTACTTACAAAGTTCAGAAGGGAGACAATCTCGCAAAAATAGCCGCTAATTTTGGAATTTCTTTGAATACTATTTTATGGGCCAATACGAAATTAAACGCGAACTCATTAAAAATTGGGCAAGAAATAGTGATCTTGCCGGTTTCCGGAGTTTTGTATGATATTCAAATCGGCGATACATTAAATTCTATTGCTGAAAAATATTCGGTTGATGTAAATAAAATTATTTCTTATAACATTGGACTCTCGCCTTCAAAATTAGAAAGCCGGGAAACAATAATAATTCCATATGCCAAGCCGTTAAAAACTTCATATTATACTTCAACGGCTCTACCTGAATATCCCGGATATTTTGCCGTTCCGACCACTGGTTGGAATTGGGGGAAACTGCATAATTATAACGCGGTAGATATTGCCAATGCTTGCGGGACTTCGGTTTATGCTTCAGCCGAAGGTTTGGTTTCGGAAGTTTACTCTTCAGGTTGGAATAGCGGGTACGGAATATATGCCGTTATTGAGCATCCGAACAATACCAAGACTCTTTATTCCCATATGCAAAAAGTAATTGTTTCTATCGGGGATTATGTTTCACAAGGAGATGTTATTGGTTATATCGGCAATACCGGAAAAACGGACGGAGTGACTGGGTGTCATTTGCATCTTGAAGTGATTGGGGCCAAGAATCCATTTGCCAAATAATTCCTAAACGCGTTGCCAGGATAAGTTGAAAATTTCAAGGCTTGCCGACAAGCCAGTGGATGATTCCACGGCTTGGAGGCATAACACAGAAATTTTCAATCTTAGACGGCAACCCATAGGGATACAGCCAATTTTATTTATAACTGCGTTGGTCGTCGGAAAGGTGGATAAACCACGATTTCCTCCTCCCGCCTGGTTCTAAATAAAATTGGCTAGTATCGCGTTTGGAAGTATTTGGTAAATGGATTCTAATCCTTTTGCTAAGTAAAGTTTTAATCTTTTTTCTCGCAATGACAGAATAAAAAGTTAAAAGCCCCCAGTTGGGGGCTTTGGCCATTTGTTTCACGCTAGTGAAACATAGGCGGGTACTTCTTACTGGCGGCGCTTCGTTTTGATGATGACATCCTTGACGATCTCCGCCACCGTCACCTTGTCCCCTTTTCCCTTGACGCTCAGAGTTGCCCCCAGCGTGAAGTTCTTTTTCTCGGGGTCTTCGGCGGGTTTGCCGAGGTGGGTTATCGGATCCTTGAAGAGTTCTTCCAGCATCGTTACCTGGATCTTCTGGATCTCGTCTCCCGCACTGAGCTGTTCAATGAGCGACTGAACGGCCAGTTCGCCGTTGCCCACTATTTCTATCGGGCCAGACAGCTCTTTCCGGTCTTTCTCTTTCTTGCCCAGCATTCCCCAGCCGCGGACATATTCATCCGCCGCTTCCTTGAGCTTGTAGGCCAGGGGCTTGGTCTTGTTCGGATTGTCCGAGAGGTAGTACACCAGAAGCGCCTCAGGGGCGCCTTTGACATATTCCTTCTGGAGCTCCGCCCCCCACCACAGTCCCAGGTCGTTACCCACGATCTGCCGGTAGGCTTTCACGAACGCTTCGGTGGTCTCCGTGACCTTTCCCATCAGCTCGCTTTTCTTGGCGGCATCCGAGGCGCCGTGTTTGTTGTTCCAGGTCAGCTCTCTGCAGGCCCTCATGGCCACGATTGCCAGTTGCAGTAGGCCGGGGAACTTGGCTTTCCTTGATTCCCTTTCCTGGATCTCGTTGTCCTTCTTTATCTTGTCCTGCATGGCCCGGAGTTGCTCGAGACTAACGTTCTTGTTCTTCATAATATGCTCCTTTTTCTGCGTTTTGAGTTTTTTACTGCATTTTTAATGTACGCCTTATTACCAACTTATTTTTATATGATAGCATACTATTTTAATAAAGTCAAGCAGAGAAAATTTGAATGCAGATAACGAATTTGACCGCATTTAAGCTTTCCATTAAACTGAAAACATCATAATAAATTAAAAATACTATGCAAGAAAAAGATATATTAAAACTTAAAATAGAATTAGAAGCTCGTAAAAAAGATCTTGAGGAACAAATTAAAAAATTATTAGTTCCCGTGGATTTTGGAAACGATGTACAGGGCAACGATGATATGCCGGAAGAATCCGATGAGGCGGAAGAATATGGGAATAATCTTTCCGTTGCCGACGCTTTGAAAAAAGAATTGGCGGACGTGGATGGCGGTTTGGATAAAATCGCAAAAGGAGTTTATGGCGATTGCGGGTCTTCTTGTGATCACTGCGACCACTGCGGATAATTATTTGAGAAATTTTATGCACAAAGCCGTTCCAAAATCTGGAGCGGTTTTTTGTTATACTAAATAACGTTGTTGTTAATTAATAAATTAAATTTCAGAGTCATTGCGAGGAGTCTGCGACGTGGCAATCTCATAACAGATAGATTGCTTCGCTTTGCTCGCAATGACACAAGTTAGTAATTTTAAATTTATGCAAAATTTTTCAAAAGTTTTTTCTGCCGCGGTTGAAGGAGTGGAATCAAATTTAATAGAAGTTGAAACGGATATAAATGTCGGGCTTCACAGTTTTAATATTGTTGGCCTAGCCGATAAATCCCTTTCCGAAGCAAAGGAGCGCGTGAGCTCGGCTTTGAAAAATAGCGGAGTAAAACCGCCGTCCAAAGAAAATAGAAAGATTGTCGTAAATCTTGCGCCAGCCGATGTTAAAAAGACCGGATCGCAATATGATTTGGCGATAGCTATAGGATATTTATTGGCAACCAAACAAATAAAAGATTTTGACTCTAAAAATAAAATTTTCGCTGGCGAGCTGGCGCTTGATGGTGGACTGCGCGGAGTGAGCGGGGTTTTGAATATTAGCCGTATGGCAAAAGATAAAGGGTTTGAAGAAATATTTGTTCCGGCAGTTAACGCAGCTGAAGCGGCTATAATCAGTGATATTAATGTATTCGGTTTTAATAATTTGAACGACCTAATTTTACATTTAGAGGGCAGGAAAATTATTGAGTCGCAGTCCAAGACCGAAATTAAGCCAAGTATTTCTTCGGATCATCAAATGATAGATATTTCCGATATCAAAGGACAGGAAAATGCCAAACGAGCGCTGATGATTACTGCGGCCGGCGGTCATAATTTACTTATGCAGGGCAGTCCCGGCACTGGAAAAACAATGCTGGCTCAAGCTTTGGTTTCTATTCTTCCTCCGCCCACGCTTAAAGAAATTATTGAAATTACTCAGATATATAGCGCGGCAGGGCTTTTGAACGGCAATTCTTTTATAAATTGGCGGCCGTTCAGGACTCCGCATCAAACCGCTTCCCCGCCGGCTATTATCGGTGGCGGACAAAATCCCCGTCCGGGAGAAATAAGTTTAGCGCACAGAGGAGTTTTATTTCTGGATGAATTGCCCGAATTCCGCCGGGATATTTTAGAGGCGTTAAGACAGCCGATTGAAAGCGGAAAAGCTTTTATTTCCAGGGCGAAAAATAATATGGTTTTTCCGGCAAAATTTATTTTGGTGGCGGCTATGAATCCTTGCCCTTGCGGATATTATGGCGACGCCGAAAAAGAATGCCGTTGCAGCGCATTTGAAGTTTTCAGATATCAGAAAAAGATTTCCGGACCGTTGTTAGACAGAATTGATTTACAGATTGATGTGCCGAGAGTGAAGCTGGAAGAATTAACAAATAAAAATAGAGACACCAAGTCGGCCGAAGAAATGCGGAAGAAAATTGTTGAAGCCCGCGAGATTCAAAAAGAAAGATTAAAAGAATTTAAAATTCTGACCAACTCGGAAATGAATTCCAAAATGTGCGATGAGATGATCAAGCTGGATAAAGAAGCGGATAATTTCCTGAAAGATATTTTTGAAAAGTCTTTGATTTCCGCGCGCGGATATTACAGAGTTTTAAAAACAGCCCGCACTATTGCGGACTTAGAAAATTCTAAAGATTTGAATGTTAATCACTTGGCAGAAGCGTTTCAGTATAGGCTAAAAGAAAAAGAATAAAAAATATCCGCCAGCTGGCAGATATTTTTTATACTAACTACTAGTCGCTAGTCGCTGTTTTTTATTCGTCAGCGCCAATTGTTTCCGGAGCTGTGGCTACCCCGCCTTCCTGGACTTCTTCCGGTTTGGCTTGGGATCTTATATCAATTTTCCAGCCGGTAAGCTTTGCGGCCAAGCGGACGTTCTGTCCGTTCTTGCCGATGGCCAAACTTAATTGATCCTCCGGAATGAAAGCCTTAGCTTCGCGCCTGTCTGAAATTTCAACCGATGTTACTTTCGCCGGGGAAAGTGAATTGGTAATGAATTTTTTAGCATCATCGGACCATTCAATGATATCTATTTTTTCCTGTCCGAGTTCATTGCTCACGGCCATCACTCTGGTGCCTCTCTGTCCGACGCAGGATCCTACCGGATCAATGCCTTCGGTTTTGGAAGCGACCGCAATCTTGGTTCTGCTGCCCGGTTCTCTGGCAATGGATTTAATTTCCACAGTGCCGTCATTTATTTCAGGAACTTCTATCTGGAAAAGTTTATGTACGAACTTAGGATGAGCTCTGGAAAGTATGATGCCCGGAATTTTTGATTCTTCTTGGACGGCAACGACATAAAATCTCATTCTGTCGCCTGAATTATAGTGTTCGCCCGGGATCGCTTCATTTGGAAACATAATTCCGGTGACTCTGCCAAGATCTATAAAAACATTTCCACGGTCAAATCTCTGGATCACTCCGCTGATTATCTCGTCAACCTTGCTTTGGAATTCTTTAATTACCGAACCTCTTTCCGCTTCTCTTAATTTCTGAAGCACAACTTGCTTGGCGGTTTGCGCGGCAATTCTGCCGAAATCATCGTGTGATTCAAGCGGAAATTCCATTTCATCTCCAAGCTTAACTTTAGAATTTATTTTTTTGGCTTCTTTAATAAAGATATGCCTGTCTTCATTGTATCGAGGGAGAACGTCTTCAACATTCTCTTCTGATGTTATGGGTGTAATTGTTTTCTCTCCTTCGCCCGCCATAGCCCCCTCCTTCGCTAAAGCTCCGGCGGGCAAGTCGGCGTCGGCGGGTTCCTCTTCTCGCACAGTTGTTTTATCAACCACTGTTTTTACCTGCCAAAATTTCAAGTCCCCGCTTTTGAAATCAAGCTCGGCTTTTATTATTTCCGTTCTTTTGCCGTATTCCTTTTTATAGGCGGCGGCAATGGAGCTTTCAATGGCTTCCATAATTTGCGCCGGATCAAGACTTTTTTCTTGGGCTATTTGTTCAACGGCTTTTTTAATTTCTTTTAGATTAAACATATTTTTCTGTCATTCCCGCGAAGGCGGGAATCCAGTTCTTTTTTCTGGATTCTGCATCAAGTGCGGAATGACAATTTATTATTTTTTTGCGACTTTGTTATTTTTCTGACTGTTTTTTAAAAAAGACCCCGCATCGCGGAGCCTTTTTCAATCATTAACGTTATTATACGAACAGACTCGCCAATTGTCAAATTTTCTTTTTGTCATTGCGAGGAGTCTGCGACGTGGCAATCTATCTGTGAGATTGCTTCGGCGGCACTTGCAATGACGGACTGGATTCCAAATCAAGTTTGGAATGACAATTCGTTCATTCGTACTAATTCGCTATTCGCTGATTACCTCAAC
>JAUSKP010000065.1 GCA_030646555.1 bacterium | reverse complement strand
GACGGACAGCACCGTGCTGCGCAACATGGGTGTGGCGATGGGCTACGCGGTGCTGGCCTACCAGTCGCTCAATACCGGTCTGGGCAAGCTGGAGATCAACGAGGCCGCCATTGCCGCCGACCTGGACGCCTCGTGGGAAGTGATGGCCGAGCCGATTCAGACCGTGATGCGCCGCTTTGGTTTGCCGCAACCCTACGAGCAGCTCAAGAAGTTCACCCGCGGTGAACCGATGACGCGCGAACTGATGCAGGGCTTTATTGCCAAGCTGGAGATACCGCAGGCTGAGAAGCAACGTCTGCTGGCCATGACGCCGGGCAGCTACACCGGCATGGCAGCCGAGCTGGCGCGCCGGGTCTGACCTTTTTATGGTTCGCCTCGAAGTCCCATGGCGCAGTCACGCAAGCCCGGCGGGTCATCGAACGAACAAGAGCGGTGGTCTCAGCGCGTCACGCGCGACAGCAATGCCCTTGATCTCGCGCCCGGCGTGTTCACATGGGACGACCCATTCGCGATTGCCCAGTCACTCAAGACCTCCGCCGAGGCCAGCCAGCGTCTAAAGTCGACTCCCTTCCGATCGGCGATGTCGATGCTTACCTTCTATATCAATCGCGCTGGAAACCAACTCTCCGCGGAGCAGCATGCCCGCCTGGAAGCCGCAAAGGACGAACTTCGGGTACTCTTTGATCGCCCTCGCCGTGTCTCACCACCTCCCACCAAGTCACGCAAGTAGCATGCACCGCGCCAGGACGCGCCTGGCCCTTCATCTTCAAATATGGACTCCCGTCGGCCAGCGCACCGCATCAGCTGGCGCCGCTTGGCGAATCGGTTGCAGCCTTGAGGCTTCTGTCCTGTTCCCATCAAAACAACAACACTTTATCTGTCTGCCATGGCCATCAAATCCACCATCTTCAAAGCCAGTCTGCAAATCGCCGACATCGACCACGCCTACTACTTTGACCACCTGCTCACGCTGGCGCGACACCCGAGCGAGACCGACGAGCGCATGATGATTCGGCTGTGCGCGCTGGCGCTGCAGGCGCATCAGCTGCAGACCGTGTGCGGCGGCGACGGCACGCTGGCGTTTGGCGCGGGGCTCTCGGACCCGAACGAGCCCGACGCCTGGCTGCGCGACTACACCGGCCTGACCCGGCTCTGGATCGAAGTCGGCCAGC
>JAUSKP010000061.1 GCA_030646555.1 bacterium | reverse complement strand
TTTAAAAAGTCTTCCACTTCTTCTTTTGAAAAAGGGAAACTAAAATTCTTTTCTAAAAGAATTTTTAGAGCCGAGGGAATATACAAAACTTTATGTCTGTAAAACATAAGTTCTGTTTTCATAATTTTTTCCGCCCCCGGTTCTTCATCGGTTGGGGGCAGATCAGAAAGTCTTTTAAAAAAATTGAAAGTTTCTCCGGATTCTTTTTTTAACTTTCCGGAAATAATTTCACCAAGATACAAAACTACATGATGCGGCAGATTGCCCGGCCTTACTAAAAGGCGCGTAAGTTTTTGGGGCTTAATTAAAAATCCTGTTTCCTCTAAGATCTCGCGGACAGCAGACAAAGAAATAACGGATTCATTTCCGTTGTCTTTTATCTCTTCAAATAATTTTCTTAAAATTTCTTCATTCACGGACCAATCTTTTCTTTCCCTTCTCCTTTCAACTAATTTCCGGATGCTGCACTGTATCTCTTTTAAAGAAAGCGCGTTTTTTGTCCGCTCTTCTTGGGATTTATTTTTGGGATTCTTTTCCTTTACTATAAGCAGTCCATCTTTTGAGAAAACCAAGCATTTAACAGTGATGGATGCGTTGTTGATCACTCCAACCTTGCCGCCCGGCAGGCCAAATCCGGATCTTATAGTGCTCTGCATTATTCCCTCCTTTATATCAAATTTTCAAAGAATCGAAGCTAACTTTGTATATAATGCGATATAAAATTCATAAAGTCAAATGCTAAAACCTAATATTTGCACAACTTACACACATACCCATAAAACAATCAGTGGGATGTCATATTGGAACGCAAAATTGGATGCGGTTACGTAGCAACTAGACAATAATCTATCGGGTGCTAGTATAAAAATAGATTACTTGAAATAAGGGGGTTGTATGGAAAATGAAATTCCTGATTTTAACTCGTGGTTAGAATTAGAGTCTGTAAGAAATGTCATCTTATTTAAAGATAGGACGGCCTTAATGGAAGTAAGAAAGTATAGAAAGAGGGCTGATGACGGAATATGGCGAACCGGCACCGCGATCTATTTTTTTGGGAAAGAAGCGCTGAAACTATGGAACATTTTTGTAAGCGACGAAGAAATAATTTTCGGCGCGCTCAAGACCGATGAAGGAAAATGGGAGATCAGCGTACCGGTATTCAAAGAAGGAGAAGATGAATCTGAAAAAAATAAAGGAACTATTTCCCCGCATGTTGGAGGGGAGGAAAATCCCTTTATCATAATTTCTATAGTCACAGCCAATGGGCGGATAGAAAGAACAATCTTCAAAAATGATGTTCCGCCCCGATAAGCATCGGGGCGGATTTTATTTTACTTAAAAATAAATATTAAATTAATTATCCAAAGCCTTGCCGGCTAGTGAACATTTTAAAAAGTGCGCGCTGAGGGAATTGAACCCCCGACCCACTCCGTGTAAAGGAGTTGCTCTACCACTGAGCTAAGCGCGCTTAAAAAATTATAATAACAATAATATTTTTTTAAATCAACGAACTTGGATCGCTTAATATTTTTTATTCCGCCGGTCTTTCGGGTATATGCAAATTTATATATCGTTAAAATATGGCTTTTATAGAAACGCCTCGAAAGGAATTTTCACCGGAAGAAAAAGAAGCCGCGATAGAACGGAATATTTCCGTTGAAATAGAAAGAAAGCTTATGGAAAAATACGTTCCCCTACTAATGTTAAAAAAATATAATATACCAATCTACGAATGAACGAATAATAACGAATGGGTACGAATATCAGTCTTTCTTATTTGTAGTCATTCGTAATATTAGTATGATTCGTATATTTGTATGTGTATAAAATTCTTGAATTGTATCATTTAGACAACGGCCTAGAAAAAGCCGCTGACTATATTGAAGAACAATTAGGGGACGTTACTATTTAAACCGTGAAACATATGTTTCACGGTTTAAATATTGGAGCGACTACCCCACCTAACTATCGATAGCATTAATTATAATAGGTGCCTTATTAAGCTAATCTGGCAAGAATAATTCGGCAATTGACTACGATTGCCGAATTATTAGTATAAATATGCCTATAAATTATGTTTCACGACAAACAAATGATTCAAGAAATATGAATATTGTTTCACGGTAAACATATATTAGTTACTTAGGTATAAAAACTTACAATTGTTTCACGACAAACATTCTTGTACTCTAATTATATATGTTTCACGACAAACAAATACTAATACTAAATACTAAATCAATTACAGATATTGTTTCACGTTTTACAAAATTAAGGCTCAAAGCACAAGATATGTACCGATGTTTAACACTTTTGTGAAACATTAGACACCAATTTATGAACAAACTGCTAAAATTGTTTCACAAATTGTTTCACACTACAGAAATATGCTAAAATATAGTGTGAAACACTACTAATATGCCAAACAACATCAAAATAGGCCAAATAGGCGAAGATCTCGCCTGCCAATACTTGTTAAACAATAAGTACAAGATTATTGATAGGAATTACCGTGAAACATGGGGGGAGATAGATATTATATGCAAAAACGAGAATGGGGTATTAGTATTTGTTGAAGTTAAGGCTCTTAAGAAGTCTAGCTTCCTAAATCCGGAAGAAAACCTTCACTCAACAAAATTAAAAAAGGTTAAAAGAACCGCTTATTTATATGCTAATAATCACCCAGAGTTGATAAGCGATAATAAAGGGTGGCAAATAGATCTATTGGCTGTAGAAATAGATCATTCAAACCCCGAAAATATTGACTCAAAAGAATTATTAAAATATTGCCAAGTAAGGCATTATGAAAATATATAGAGCTAAAACAACCCAGCACCAGAGCAAGGCTCGGTGCTGGACTAGTCCCGCACCGAAACAAAGTTTCTGGTGCGGGGTTTCTAATTCCTGATTCCTAATGCCCAATCAAATCCTAATGACCAAGTTCCTAAAGTTTTGGACATTAGATATTAGAGCATTAGACATTGATTAGAAATTAGTAATTAGACATTAGACTTTTTTTCAAATGCTTCTATTTGTTGTCTAATATCAAAAAATGATAAACTATATGTAATCAACGCATGATGAATTTATACGAAAAAATATAATCTATGAACAACAAAATTAATCCCGCACCTTTTATTAATAATAAATTTTTAAATTCAACTCCGACCCCTAAAAAAGGGTGCGGGATTAAATTAATTTTATTATTAACTTTTGGTTTTTTTGCATTATCGGTTAGTTCTAGTCTTGCGGCTTATAATTACGATCTGGGAAGAAATTGTTTTACGGTTCAAAGCAATGGCGATCTCACGCCAAACAATCTTCCTGCCAATGAAATATGTTCTATTCAAGAATCGGCTAAACTACGTTTAGATGGCGGCGGTGCGATCAGAAGTATAGCTGGAGTCAACCTTAATTTAATCAAGGTCCCATATGGACAAGGCGGAGAAAACGCGCAATATATTAAAACCGTAATTCAAAGCACTAACTCTGTTGATTGGAGCAAGTTCGGCAATCTTACGCAAGACTATGGTTGCGCCAGGCGGGGTGGCGGTATTCAAACAATTCCATCAATACCAGAATGCGATGGACACGCAGGCGCAAATCCATGCGTGACCCCCTATCTTCTCGGAGCTCAGATTTATATCAATACCAAGACGGCCATGATCAGGTCGTGTTTACCAGGATCTTTAGCGGCAACACGACGTGGCAATATTGCCTGCGCGCTTACTTTTGGCACGTACGGCAACATTAAAACAAAAAATACTTTTCTTACTGTAGGTAATTTCCCAGATGGTTCCATCAGCGGATGCGGCCTTAAAGATCCGGGAGCAATGTCTATATCATCAAATATAGTTCCTACTTCCGGCGAAACAGGGGATCAGGCATATAGAAATGGCCGCAGAGAAGTTGCTGACCAGGGAAGTTTTACAATAAATTGGACTCTTTCCAATCCGGGAGCAAACTGCACTTTGTCCGGTAAAGATGCGACGACATTAGAGGATTTTTCTCAATCAATAAAAGCCGACGCAGTTGCAGTAGACGGATCAACTGGAGCAATCACTCCGGCAAAAGGCGAATACACATTTAGCGTGGCCAATGAAGGAATATATAGATATACGCTTTCTTGTTATGGCGTGTTAGACGGAAAAGTTTCTCCGGAACGAGGCACTGTACCAACGGACCCTATAACAATATATGTCGGCAATATTCCTGCCGATCCAGAGATAAACTTTAACGCAATTGAGAGCGAAAATTTAACTAAATACACGGGAGTTGGCGCTAACTATCAAGTGCCTATAAATATGCCCGTCAAATTAAGTTGGGAAGTGGAAAATGCCAAATCTGTAAAACTTTGGAAACAGAAAACTATTTTAGATAAAAAAATTATTCTTTCCACTGCGACCGTCAACAATACCGCTAAACCTCAAACTCTAAATTTTGAAGGAACGGACACAGGAGGTTTTTATACTTTTTGGCTGGAAGCTGAAGGCAAATTCCCTGAGCAAAAAAAGGCATCTCAAAAAATAATAATTTACGCAAAGGAAGCCGGAAAAGTAGCTGTTCCCGAGGGTCAATTTACCGCAGACAGAACAGAAATTCAAAAAGGCGAACCTGTTGTTTTGAGCTGGAATATTTCAGGCGCATCTGAAATAAATATAAATCAGGGCGTGGGCAAGGTGAAAAATGACGGAAGCGCAACAGTAAATCCGGATGTTACCACCACCTATACTTTGACGGCTAAAAATATAATAGCTAATGGTCCAGATACCAAAAAAACTGTAACCATCGCGGTTAAAGCCGGTGAAATTACATCGGGGTTAGAAATAACGCCATTCGTTCCGCCAGCAGATCAGGAAATTATAGGAGTTGCAACTTCAACCAAACAAACCATTGATCTGAAAGTAAATGAAACTGATGGCCCGGTTACTTTGAGCGCGCCAGCCACTTTCACATTGTCTTGGAATCTAGACACATATTGTTTAGCCACCGGTTCTTGGCTTAGCGTTAAAACAAAAGCGGGAAATGAAAGTGTGTCTTTAAATAAAAACGGAAGATATACCTATTCGCTTTATTGCCCAGGCTATGGCTCTGATTCAGTGGAAATAAATATAGTGAACAGCTCAAACAGCGGTTTGCTTGGCGGAAATGGCTTGCTTGGCGGTTTAGGACTGGGCGGAAGCGGAACGGTGAGTATGCCGTTCGCTGAAGCTTCGGTAAGCACCGACCAAATAAATTATTCTCAAAATATAAGAGTGATTCGCGGCGAACCGACCGATATTTATATTAAAGTGGACCAGGATATAAATAGTGACGGAAAAACAACCAGGGACTCTTCCGGATTGTGGAGCGAACTTCTTTCTTTTGGGGGATACTGCTTATACAACAATAATCTGATAATAGATCCCCCAAAATTTGATGGGATGGTGAGAGATCCGGAAACATCCGGAGCCTGCAATACAAAGCTCGGAACATTTACTTTCAGCGATGAACCGGGAACTTACAAATACGGTGTTTTCAAACTGCTCCAGAACGATGACAAGTTTTCCAATATCTCTTATATAAATATAATCGTGGAAAATGTGCCGTCTCCTGAAACAGCCCCAGTGATTGATCTGAAAATTAACGGCAATGATGCATCGGAACAGGTCTTAGGAACCCCGGCCAGTTTCAATGTATTTTGGGATGTTATAAATGCTACTACTTGTGAAGCTTCCGGATCTTGGAGCGGATCTAAAAATCTAAGCGGAATACAAAGCTTTGTAAGTTCTTCTAAAAAAGATTTTATTTACACCTTGACTTGCGCCGGCCAATTAGGAACAACTTCTAAATCAATTACTTTGAGAGTTGCCGAAGCTCCGGTCTGTTCTTTTACCGCCTTGCCGCCTTCATTAAATAAAACATCCGCTTTCGTGACCGAATCCGAACTTTCTTGGAAATGCGATTATGCCGATGAATGCAGTTTGAGCCCAAATACCACAAACGCGACAATTAAAACATATGGCTCATTGCGCGTTTCTCCGGCTCAAACCACTAATTACATTTTGACTTGCAACAATTCAGACGTTTTCAAATCTTTTGAGGCTAAGGTTGAGGTAATCAGCGAATAGCGAATTAGTACGAATGAACGAATTGTCATTCCAAACTTGATTTGGAATCCAGTCCGTCATTGCAAGTGCCGCCGAAGCAATCTCACAGATAGATTGCCACGTCGCAGACTCCTCGCAATG
>JAUSKP010000055.1 GCA_030646555.1 bacterium | reverse complement strand
CAAGCTCACCATCACTGCCCCGGAACCGCGCAATGCGGGATCATCCCAAAGCGGCGCCATGAGCACTTCTTCCTCCGCAGTGTTATTGGCAATCGTAAGCGTATCTCGACCGTATGTCCACGGCATTTCGTCGAACGGGTGGCGGATCATCTACCTATTCGGGGTCTAACAGTATCCTGTAGGCCCATGACGTCGGATGGCTCATCATAATGCCATGCTCGGGGAATGTCAAGGACGATTTGGCTTGCTCTGTTCCAGAATGTTATCCAGGAGAGAATCTTCAAGATAAAACGCTGGGTAAACCCCTGGATACACTTCTGGATAACTTGCCGCGCGACACCATTCTCTTGAGACTTTTTCTGGATAATCATTGGTAACGACCTGGATAAAGAGACAATTGTTTCGCGCAGACCATCAAATGGCTCCGGGCCGGAAGTTCACCGCCAATTTTCCAGTGAGTATCCTGCGCTCATCCTGATGTTATCCTGAGAACAGCCCGGCAGTGTGAAACCACAGAACCACACTTTGGCAGGTCTGCAATGCGTCTGTGCAACACGAAGGATCGTGCAAACAGGGATCTCCTGACTAACCGCGCCTACGGAAATAGGTTCAGTATCATCGCCTGCATGGCTGTTGCCAGTCAACTTGACTGACCTGGGTGCCGCGGCGTGCGCCTGGCCGGTATCCATCCAGGTTAGTCAATCGCATCCCGTGCATTCATGCTTCAGCAGCTTCATGTGCCCTGAAGTGGTGGGCTCCTCTGCCCCGTTGCAGGTGAGGCATACCCATTGGCACTCTTGTCGAACGTAATGTACTAGCGGATGATCTGACACACCTCGTTTACGGGCTTACGCTGTCCTTTCGGGGTTTCCGCGGGATAGCCAACAGGGATCAATGCCACGAAATCCAGGCCCGACGGCACGCCGAGTATCTTTTCTATTTCTGGCTTGGCCTGGGCAGGACCGGTCATCCATACCGTGCCCAGTCCCATCTGTTGCAATACCAGAATCAAGTAGGCGATGGCAGCCGCCGCGGACTGAATGCGAGGCGCCGGCAAGGTTCGAGATTCCCGCATTATGCGAGCTTCGGGGTCATGTTTCTCCCGCTCGGCCAGAATCTTGTCCGCCAAGCCCTGGTATTCGCCAACGGCCACGGCGATCATGGCTGGCGCGCTTCTCATGAACCCCACCTGCTGACGCCAGCGTTCGGCGTCGGCTCCATACTTCTTGGCTTCCGGCCAACTAGCGACTTTGTCGGCACTCGCCTGGACTGCGTCAGTGATGGCGTTACGCATCTTCTCGTTAAGGATGATGTAAAAACGCCAGTTCTGGAAGTTGCCCGCGTTAGACGCCCAAGTGGCCAGATCGACTGCCTCCACCAGCAGGTGTTCCGGTACCTGTTTGTCCTGCCAGCGCCGTATTGACCGCCGGCTCTTTATCAGGTTCGCTAGACTTGCTGTATCCATAAAAAATCCTTTCGCTCCAATATTCCGGTGACTGTCAACATGCGCGAGTGGCAGAAATCCCTGAGTTACCCGCGGAAAGTAGAGCTCTGATTTCGCCTATCGCGCTTCTCTTGCCCGCTGGGCAACTAGCCTGGGGTCGAGGTGATCCGGGCCGCCGCACTCAGGAATGTAGCAGGTAACGTTCGTGAACGTGCATTTTCCGCCGCAACTCGGACATTTCTCAGGAGGGTCCTCGGCATCAAAGACGTAGCTGCAATCAGAGCACATCCAGTAGTTCATCGATGTCCATACCTCCAATCATATCTGACCGCGATATCGAAAACAAGACGTTCATTTTCCCTCCGGACCTCCAGCGGCAGATCGATTATACCCCGAAGTCACAGCCATGCGCCAGGGGGCGTTCCTGCGATAGTCTCTGTCAGACCATCAAGAGCGCCGTGGGCCGGCTCTTCTGACCTGGCCGCAATAGTTTTGTCCCGCTCACGGATAACAACCGCCCTATCGTTCAACCGGACTGGTTAGCTCTTGCCTGCAAATCTGTTCCATGTGTCTTCTGAATGTTCCAAAAGGGGTATGCCTTGACACATGCCTATAGCAGGTCGCATAATGGGCCGTGTCAGGCAGGATTTGGTATTGGCACGGGCTGACCTGCCCACATCAAGCGCGGTGGAAGCAGCCCCTGCAGATATGGTAGAATCCTACGCCAAGTGCACGGATAAGCCGATCCCTGGCAGGTGCAGGCCCGCTCTTAATTGGGACCCTGCCCTGTCCTAATGATGGGGTCCACCTCAATTGGGGGCAGGTCAGCCCCAAAATGTATATTGAGGGGTGGCTCGGAAACGGAGCGGCGAACAGTTCAGTTTCCAACCGTTGCGTCCATCAGGTAAGCAGGATATAGTTATTCCACCTTAGAAATACCAGCGCGTTTTAATCAGACTCATCGTCACTTTCGTGTTAGAATTGATCGAATCGGTCGTCATTACCTGGGAGGTGAAAATGCCATCATTAGACGTGGTGAGTATTGTGGATATGCAGGCACTGGACAACGCCATCAACAACGTCAAGCGTGAAGTCTCCGCTCGATATGATTTCAAAAACGTGACGACCGAGATTACTCTCGACCGAAAAGAAAAGTCGATTCATATTGTTACCGGAGACGATTGGAAGGTCAAGGCAGTGGTCGAGATGCTCATAGGCCAATGCACTCGGCTTAGACTGTCTCCCAAATGCCTGGACATCGGGAAAATCGGGAGCGCCTCCCCGCGGGCCACCATATTGGACATTCGGATCAAGGAAGGCATCCCAAAAGAAACCTGTCAGAAAATCGTCAAATACATTAAAAGTCTTAATATCAAGGTCCAGCCGGTGATTCAAGACGATCGGGTCAGGATCACTGGTAAGAGTATTGATGACCTACGGGAGATCATGCGACTGCTAACGGAGCAGGACTACGATTTACCTCTGCAATTTGTCAATATGAAGTGATGCCAGCCAGAGCAATTGGAAAAGGGTCGGCCATTATGGCTGGTAATTACCAAATCATAGTTGTTGGGGCAGGGGCGGCCGGCATGATGGCAGCCGGACGGGCGGCGGAACTGGGTAGTAACGTACTTCTCTTGGAAAAGATGGAGCGCCCCGGTAAGAAAATCCTTATCACTGGCAACGGACGCTGCAACTTATCAAACAGCCGGGATATGGATAGCTTTATCGCCCAGTTTGGTCATAATGGCCGCTTTCTCTATAGCGCATTTAACCGGTTCTTCCGTGACGATTTGCTGGCTCTCCTGCGACGTTACGGAATCGAATGTAAGACCGAACCGGATGGCAAAGTCTACCCCACCACTGATAACGCCCGTGACATCGTGCGTGCTTTCGAGCGTTACATGGCTGATGGCAAGGTAACACTGCGTTTCGGTGTGAGCGTGACCGGCGTATTGGTGGAGAACGGTCTGGTGTCTGGAGTACAGACATCTGCCGGGAATCTACCGGCATCTGCGGTCATCCTCGCAGCCGGAGGCTTGGCTCATCCGGAGACCGGCTCTACAGGCGATGGCTTCCCTATTGCCGCGGCACTCGGTCATACGATTGTCAGATTACGACCGGGTCTGGCGCCACTCGTCGTCACTGATATTGAACAAGCTAGACGGATGCAGGGCGCCAGTCTCCGCAATGTGCGCATAACCGCGTTCCAGTGTCCGTCCGGGAAGATCGACCTCTCACTGGTTCCAAGAGTGGATGTTGGGCGGGGTATCGCTGGCAAACGCTCTAAGCCGCCCATCATTGAGAGCCGTACCGGTGACGCTATCATTACACATTTCGGTCTCAGCGGTCCCATCATACTGGAGATGAGCATTGCCATTGTTGACGCGCTCGCAAATGGCCCCGTCAGCGTTTCTATCGACCTCATGCCTGACAGGGACGCTGGCGCTCTCCGGACAGAATTACAGCAGGCATTCGATAGGCACGGCAAGCGCACCTACCGGAACATCATCAAGGACTTCTTGCCGCAGAAGCTCGTAGAACCGTTTGTCGGTATGACAGGTGTTCCGCCCGATGAATTAGGTAACCAGATTACACTAGAAGCGCGCGAAAGCCTATTGAACCTGCTGAAATCATTACGGTTTGATATTAAAGGCGCCTATTCCACCTCGACAGCCATGGTGACAGCGGGTGGTATTTCGCTCAAAGAAATTGACCCGCGCACGATGGCGTCCAGATTAGTAGACGGGCTCTTCTTCTGCGGAGAGGTCATAGATGTGGATGCGGGGACCGGGGGATTCAATCTGCAAGCCGCTTTCTCAACGGGTTATGTCGCAGGAGAGAGCGCCGCGTCCTTTGTCCTCACAAAACGGTAATGCCAAACTCTTTCAGGACTTCCGCGAGGGCACACAATGGCAAGCCCACGACATTGAAGTAGTCCCCCTCGATTCTCTCCACAAACACCGCCCCCAATCCCTGAATGGCATACGCGCCCGCTGTATCCAGCGGTTCGCCGGTTTTCACGTACGCCTCTATTTCTGACGTCGTAATCCGCTTCATGTGAACAGTAGTTTCCACGCTTCGTGAGACGGCTTTGCGAGTGAGCGTATCAAGGACAGTGAAACCGGTGATGACGGTGTGCGATTTACCGCTCAACGAGGCAATCATTGCGCGGGCTTCACTTTCTGAATGTGGTTTGCCAATCATGCAGCCATCGATGACCCCAAAAGTATCTGCGGCGATAATAATGGCATCAGGATAGCCGCTAGCCACTGATTCAGCTTTCTTCAGGGAGATTTCCCTGGCAAGCTGGTGCGGTTCCTGCCCTACCAACTCAGTATCTTCCCGCACGCGGGCATCGACTGTGAATTTGAGGCAAATCTGTTCCAGCAAGGCCTTCCGGCGCGGTGAAGCCGAAGCCAAAACAATCTTCTTCATACACTAATCCTGGATGCCGCGAAGCCAAAAACTAACGTACAATGGCGACTGCACGGCGTTTGACATTAAACGATTATAACAGGTGTTGAGTACCTGACAACCTTATGCCGCCTGTTCTTGCTCAGTCTCCTCAGCGAATCCCCCAGATCAACACGGAGCTTGACCAGGACAGCCTGACGTATCGGATTCACCCACTTGGGCGGAAGCGATTGTTTTCGCCGCTTCCGGCGTCGAAGTCGCATTCGCCCATCGACAGAAGCCCAGACCAGCGGCGGGATTCGACGCTTTTCCATAGCATATCCTTTTGCCTTCTGAACGGGTTTGAATCCATGCCCTGTTGTCCTATGCCGCCGCCCATTGCCGGTTGGAATCCGCAACGATCATGTGTTAAGATGACAATACGGGCTTCAACTCAACACCTTCGCGGCAAGAACGCTGGACGCACTTCGAGACGCGAACTGCAGCAGTGAGAGACTCCTGTCTGAATCAAGGTTGAATGGCCCGCTCGGGTGACGCTCGGAAAAAGAGACTCAGCGACCATTGCTGAAGCGCAGCACCCCGTAAGAAAAGGAGGCAGGCAGTTGGAAACCCCAAAACAGAGTAGATTCGATCGTTGGCTGCCACGCACCAGGAACGTATTCCTGGCCGGATTTCTGGTCGCCATACCCCTGGCAGTGACCTACCTGGTATTCAATTGGCTGTTCCAGACGCTCGACGGTATCTTTCAGCCTCTCATCGTGATCATCCTGGGCCATCCGCTGCCAGGCGTTGGGCTGGTGGCCATCATAGTAGTTGTCTACATACTGGGGCTGTTCGCGACTAACGTAGGTGGCAGATTCATGCTCCGGGCCTTGGACGCCGCGATGTGCCGGGCGCCCATCATTCGCTGGGTCTACAGTCCGGCGACGCAGGTCGTGAAGGCGGTGCGCAGCCTCAAAGAAGCGCCGTTCAAGCGGGTAGTAATCGTGGAGTTTCCAAGAGAGGGCATGCTGGTTCTCGCTTTCGTGACCGGCAAGCCTGTGGACTTCAAAGGCAAGCAAAAGGTGCCCGTCTTCATTCCACACGCCCCCAATCCAATGACCGGATTCCTGCTGCTGCTCAACCCGGAAGACCTGGCCGATACAGAGCTGAGCATCGAGGAGGCCATGCGCATGGTGATCTCGGGCGGCCTTCTGTCTCCCGACGTCATCAAACAACCTGCGAGCAGCTAACAGCAGCCGTTGTTCCCCTGCTACCCGCACTTGGTGTAGCCGCAGAAGGGACAGATCAGACAGCCCTCCTGGTACACCAGCAGGCCGCTGCACTCCGGACACTGGCCCGCCAGGTTCCTGGCGCCGCCGCCGTTGCCGGATACATGCACCTCTTTGACCGCCGACGGCGATGACTCCCCGGTGAGATACTTGTCCAATACAGAGCCGATGGCATCCGGGCAGGAGAGCACGGCATGCCCTTCTTCCCACTGGATCGAAGGGCAGCGGATCCCTCTCAGTTGCTTCACGATGTACTCCGGGTCAACGCCGGAGCGAATGGCCAGCGAGATCAGCCGGCTGATAGCCTCCAACTGGGCTGAGGCGCAGCCTCCGGCTTTGCCCAGGGTGGAGAATACCTCACACAGCCCTTCGTCATCACGGTTGACTGTGACGTACAGGCCGCCGCAGCCGGTGTCTTTTCTCATGGTCTTGCCCTCGGTTTCCCGCTTCCGCTCTCTAGGCGCCAGCTTCTCCCTGGCCTCCTTCTTCACCTTCTGGTCGCCGGTGCTCAACACCTGCTGGTCGCGGCTGCGGTCTCTGTAAATAGTTATGCCCTTGCACCCTTCCCGATAGGCCAGCCTGTAGACCTTGGCTACGTCTTCCTTGGTAGCATCATGAGGGAAGTTCACCGTCTTGGACACCGCGTTGTTGGTGAAGCGCTGGAAGGCGGACTGCATCTTCACGTGCCATTCAGGGGTGATGTCCAGAGCGGTGACGAACAGCCGCTTCACCCGGTCTGGGATGCCGTCTATCTTCTGGATGCTGCCTTTCTGGGCAAGCTCCTCCATGAGCTGGGGGCTGTAGAAGCCCTCGGCTTTGGCCACATCCTCGAATATCGGGTTCACTTCCACGAACTTGCTGTTGTCCAGAATAGTCCGCACGTAGCTCAGCGCGAAAAGCGGCTCGATCCCGCTGGAGCAGCCGGCAATGATGCTCAGCGTGCCGGTGGGCGCGATGGTTGTCCTGGTGGCGTTCCTGACCAGCGATCCACCTGCAACATCATACATGCTGCCCTCAAAAGCAGGGAACAAACCCCTTTCCTTGCCCAACTCCACTGAGGCCTCGGCGGCCTTCTCATCGATGAACTTCATGATGTTTTCGCCGGTCTCCAGGCCCTGCGTCGAATCATATGAAACGCCCAGGCGGAGCAGCATGTCGGCGAAACCCATGACCCCCAGACCCACCTTCCTCGTTTTCTTGGTCATCTGCTCGATCTGCGGAAGCGGGAAATGGTTCATATCGATGACGTTGTCCAGGAACCTGACGGCCAGCTTCACCGTGCAGGCCAACCTCGGGTAGTCGACCACCCACTTGCCGGCCTCCTGGGTCACCATGCGCGACAGGTTGATGGAGCCCAGGTTGCACGACTCGTAGGGCAGGAGCGGTTGCTCGCCGCAGGGGTTGGTGCTCTCGATGGCGCCCAGGTGAGGCGTCGGATTGTGTTTGTTGATGCGGTCGAGGAAAACGATGCCCGGATCGCCGTTTCTCCAGGCGTTCTCCACCATCTTGTCGAAGACCTGTTTGGCATTGAGCTTGCCCGCGCCGGCCTTGGTCCTCGGATTCCACAGTTCATAGTCGCTGCCATCCTCCACCGCCCTCATGAACTTCTCGGTCACAGCCACCGAGAAGTTGAAGTTATTGAATGCGTCCTGCTTTTCCTTGGCGCCGATGAACCGCATGACGTCGGGATGCTCCACATTCAATATAGCCATGTTGGCCCCACGGCGCATGCCGCCCTGCTTGATCACGTCCGTAGCCGTATCGAAAGCCCGGATGAAGGAGACGGGCCCGCTGGCCACGCCGCCGGTGGAGCCCACGTGGTCGCTCTCCGGGCGCAGCCTGCTGAAGGAGAAACCGGTGCCGCCCCCGCTCTTGTGAATGAGCGCCGTG
>JAUSKP010000048.1 GCA_030646555.1 bacterium | reverse complement strand
ATTTGATGTTGGTGGAAATTTTTGTGACTTTTGCGGGCATAATTTTGACAAAATAAGCAGGGCTGAAATAGTACAAGATGTAAAAAGACCAATAGTATCAATAAATATCTCCAAGACACAGACTTTGGTTTTTTATAACGAATTTCTTATTTATAAAGGGATAAGAATAAAATATAAAGACATTGATGGGTTTTCTTACTCGTTAACGACTACAAAGCATAGTATAAATTTTATTCCAACTCATACATCGAGTTCCTTCAAAATAAAATTAGAAGCTGAAAATAATAATTATGAAATTAATTCTTCGGCGACCTCTTTTATGTTGTTTGAAACTAATACCCAAAAAGAAAAGAAAGAAATTTTTGGAAAAATAGTTTATGTAATTGATAATCTTATAAAACCGTTTGCTTTAATGAATTTATTGATTAAATATGCTAGAGAAAAGGAACTTAAAATAGGAATATATCTTACTATAAATTCTAAGGGATTTTATAAAAAAAGATTTTGGCGAAGTCCAGATTTTTTATCATGGGATCAATATTATAATTCCGTACTGGATAAGGGTAACTTTTATATTCTTATGAAAGATGATACAAAAAAATATAAACAATTTTTTTCTTGTCCAATTTCGGTTATGAACGCCCCTGTATTACCAGAATTTTTAAATTTTTTATTTCAGAGCAACGGCTTACTAAATCAGGATATAATAGTGGATTTAGAAAAAAGAAGGACCGAGTTAATTTCCCTTGAAGTTCAGGGCAAGAATGAAAATTCTGAGATAGGAAATTTTTGTTGGTCTTGTAGTGCACCAAATGAAATAGGTCAAAAATTTTGTACTCATTGTGGAAGTAAATTATTATAAAATATGTTTTGTAAAAATTGTGGTCAAAAAATAAATATTGGAATTGGAAAAAAATTTTGTAAAAATTGCGGAGAAGAAATTAAATTTGAGAGAATTGCAATTTTAAAGGAAAAATCCCTTGATTGGTTCAAAGATAACCATAAATTTCTTTTAATTAGTTTGGGCATTGTAATTTTTATAAGCGCACTTGTAATTTATGATGAATTTTCAAATACAAATACCTCTTCAAATTATTCAAATTCACAGTCCATTTCGTACGATCAAAATGAAATTGCGGCCTCAGTAGTAAATATTCTCTGTCCAAGTACCGTATCAGAAGAGGAATCAAGTGGCGGTTCCGGCACGATAATTACCGAAGACGGAATAATTCTTACTAATTCACATATTATCCCTCAGGATGATACAAATTTACACGTAGACGAAACTGGCTGCTTGGTAGTATTACCTGATCCAGTAACGGGGCAAGCTAGAGAAATGTATTGGGCACATCCAATTGTACTTCCGGATGTCAGTGATAAATACGATTTGGCATTTATGCAGATATATTCTGCTTATTATGATGAAGAAACAGGTGAGTACGGGGGTGTCTATCCTACTAAATTTCCAAGTTTTGATGATACTACCCGATGCAATAGTGTGGATATTCAATTGGGTGAACCAGTTCGTATTTTTGGATACCCAGCAATTAGTGGAGGATATTCACTTACAATCACGGATGGAGTTGTTAGTAGTTTTCCCGGTGATGACTTAATCGTTACATCGGCAAAAATTAGTCATGGTAATTCTGGTGGTTTGGCAATTGATAGATATGGATGCATGTTGGGCGTACCTTCAATGGTAAGTTCTGACGAATCTGAGAGTTTGGGCGTCATAATTTCTATGAACCTAGTTCATGATTTTGGTAGTGAAGTTGAAGCGTACTTAAATAATGAAAACCAATAAAATCGATATTTGGGACGTAGTTATTATTGGCGGAGGACCCGCAGGAATGATGGCGGCGGGAAGAGCGGCGGAAAAAGGCCACTCTGTTTTGTTATTGGAAAAAAATACAACGCTTGGCAAGAAATTGCTTTTGACCGGCGGAGGGCGATGCAATTTCACAAATAATAAGCAAAATATACGAGAATTAGCTTTGAGCTATAAAGGAAGTGATCAATTTTTGATGTCTGCATTTTCGCAATTTGACGTGGCAAAAACCATAGAATTTTTTAATACTCGGGGAATGAAAACAAAAGAAGAAGCGGAAGGAAGAGTTTTCCCCGTTTCAGACAGGGCGCAGACTGTTTTGGATGTGATGGTGAAATATATGAAAGCACCCGCCGACGCTAAAGCTATGGCGGGCAAAGGGAGTGGGGCACAAATAAAAACAAATGCGGATGTTGTGAACATAACTTTCAACAAAGAAAATGATCTTTTTGCTGTTCAACTCAAAAACAAGGAAGTATTTGCTGCCAGATCGTGCGTTGTTGCCACGGGAGGCGTTTCACATCCTGAAACAGGATCAACGGGAGATGGATTTACTTGGCTTAAAAAATTAGGACATAAGATAGTTAAAACCGATGCTTCACTTGTTCCGATTGCGGTTAAAGATAAATGGATTAAAGAACTATCGGGACTGACCTTGAACGATATAAAACTTACGACATATTTGGACGGCAAAAAAGAATTTATTCAAAAAGGTCCCGACTATGTCGAGGATCCTCGATTTCATCGGGAAAAAATATTGTTTACGCATTTTGGGATCAGCGGGCCAACGGTATTAAATATGAGCAAAGATGTCGGAGAATTGTTGTATAGCGGGGAAGTGGTAATTAAATTGGATTTATTCCCGAAACTTGATCTTGGTACGTTAAAAAATAATCTTCAAAAGATCCTCGTGGCTGAAAGCAATAAAAAAATAAAAAATACTTTAAATGCACTAATTCCATTAACCCTTGTTCCAATAATACTTAAATTGACCAGCATTGATGGTGAAATATCAAATCACAGCCTGAATCACGAAAATAGAATGAAGATTGTGAGGTGCATGAAAGAGATTTCAATGAATGTAAAAGAATTAATGGGAACAGATATGGCAATTGTATCTTCGGGCGGCGTTCCGCTTGAAGAAGTAAATTTTAAAACAATGCAGTCGCGGATATTGCCGCAATTATTTATAGTAGGTGATGCGCTGAATATAAATCGTCCGTCAGGCGGATATAGTCTTCAGCTTTGCTGGACGACTGGGTTTGTGGCGGGGGATAGTATTTAGTTGTTGTTCTTTTGTCATTGCGAGGAGTTTGCGACGTGGCAATCTCTTGATTAGACTGTTTCGCTTTGCTCGCAATGACGGATTTTTATTTCAGATAAAAGAAAAGCGCGTTGTTTTCGGATCTATCTTTTTCTTGGCCTGGCAGGAGATAGTGGATATTCTTTTCTGCTTGTTTTTTGATAGTAAAAGTATCGGTGATAAACATTACGGTTTGCGCCGGCATTGGTATGCCGCGGACCATTACGTCGCTTTTTTCTACAACAACATATTTCATTGTTTCTTTGGGCAGGGTATTAAGCATTTCACCTATATCAACGTAGCTTTGCCTGAAGCCGTATTCTACGTTAGGATTGTTACCCCATTGAACAAAATAGTAATTATAAGCTTGAGTAATTAATAAAGCGCAGATTAAAATGAAAGCATTTTTTACAAGCTTGTCGTGTCTATGATAAAAACCGGGGATTTTATTTATTAAGAGCTCATACATTTTGAAAGCTCCCGCGCCTGCCAGAATAAAAACCGGCGGGATCATCAGGATGGATCTGAGAGCGTGGGGCATTCCTTCATTAGAAATCACAACCGGTATAGCGGCAATTATGATCCATGAAAATAATAAAATAAATTCCCGGTTGGTTTTTTGCAATAAATTTTTAAGTCCGTAAAAAATTCCAAAAAGAAAAGTAATTCCTACCGGCCAATAAAGTTCCGGCTTGCCGGAAAAATTATGGCGCCAGTTTGTGTCTCCTGAAAAATTGAACATTCCGGCTGTTTTTAAAATATTTCCGCCCAGGTCTTTTAGCGGAGAGGCGGAATTAGAAATGGAAAGCTGTGAGGCGTGTCCGATAAAGTCTTGCGGGTTTTGTACGAAATAAGCGGCAAGCGGCAAAATGGCGATAAAAGTAAAAAGCGCGAATATTCTGAAAACCTCCAAGACTTCTTGTCTGCGATTATTTTTAAACCAATAAACTAAAAAGATAATTAAAATCAATAATGGAGTAGCCCGATAGGCGATATATGTATAAAAACCCGCGCCATAGGCCAATCCGCCAAAAGCCGCCAAAAGCCAGGATGGATGATCGGCGTTAAGAGACTTATTTACGGTATCGTTCCTTTTAATTGCCGATATTAAAAGATAAAGCGCCCAAACCAGGAAAAACGGCGCCATTATTGCCCGGAATCCTATGCGGGAAAAATTGATATGCCAAAAAGAAATTGCCGTAAAAAATGCGGATAAGAGGCCGATTGAGGCATTATTGAATAATGCGGCGCAGAATAAATAAATACCCAAAACGGTTAAAATGCCGATGATAGCGCTTGGCAATCTTAACGCCAAAGGTGTATTTCCGAAAATCTTTATGGATACAGCTTGGATGTTTATAAATAAGCCTTCACGGCCGTTATTTTCCGGGTAAAACACCTTAAATTCGCCAGTATTTAAAGCTTCTGATGCATTATTGCCATTGATAGCTTCGTCTGGATAAAGCCCGGGAGGAGCGCTATTCGTTCCGCTTAAATTGTAAAGCCTGAAGAACGAGGCTATAATTAGTATTATTAACAGTAAATAAGTTTGTTTGGAGATTTTTCTGAGCATATCTATATTATAATATAATGATGAATCCCACACATAACAACCTTATGTCTGGGTAAAATTTTTACTAAGTTAATCTGTTATCGAATTAAAAAACAAAAATTGAATAAAATAAAATTTTTGTTATGTGTGGGATGAATACAAATTTTGAGAGCGTTCCGTTTGAAAAAGATATCCAAGATTTTTCCAAGGAGGTCAAGGAACATCAAGTAAAAAATAAAATTGAAAGCATACAAGAGACCCATGTTAAGGATCTTTTAAAGTTGCGTCTTAATCAATCTCAAATTTCGCCTTCGCAAAAAAGCCAGGCGGGAAGTTCGGTTTTGCAGGAGTCGGATTCGCTTCCGGATTATTTGATTACTGAATCTAGCCAGGTGAAAAATAAAGTGGAAGGTCTGATCGGTTTGGCTTTTTCAAAAGGTATTGAGGCGTCGGCGAAAGAAGCGAACAAGGCGGGACCTTTTATTTTAGACGCTTTTCATGACGCCCTTACTTCTAAATTGTATGAAGAATTAAAAAGGAGGGGATTATTAAATTAGATATGGATCCACTTGTAATAAGTTTTGCCGCTTTTATAGTAATCGCCGGAGGAATACTCTCTTTTATTTTTTTTAAAAAAATAAAGCATAAGTATTTTTTGGACGCGTTGAAACTTAAAGTTTTATCAATAAGGCTGGTCAAGAAATCCGATCAGACCGAAAAAGACGCGTGGATCAAAGAAGTTAATTTGTCCGGACAGCTGATCAGTATTTTGGCAAATTTGAAATCGCAATTTTCTTTTGAAGTGGCTGTAAGCTATATCGGCGAGGAAATTGTATTTTATGTTTCAGTGCCCGGAGACTCAATACAATTTACAATGAGGCAAGTTCAAGGCTTATGGCCGGACGCGCAGATTGAGGAGGTGGATGACTATAATATTTTTAATGGCCAAGGAGTTTCTTCCGGATTATTTTTGAAACAAAAAAACAATGTGGTGTTGCCAATCAGGACATTTGAAGAGGCGCAAATGGACACTTTTTTGCCGATCTTAAGCAATCTTTCAAAAATAGAAGCGCTTGGCGAGGGCGCCGCTTTGCAGTTTATGATCAAGCCCGCTTCGTCAGTATTAAAGAAAAATGCATTGAGAGTTTTGGAAAAACTGAAAAAAGGCAAGCCATTTGACGAGGCTATAAAAGTAGAGAGTCCGTTTATATCCTTTAAAGATATCAAGCGCGCTTTAAATCCGGAAAAAGATAAGAAAGACCAGGCTGAAAAAATGGTAATTGATGAGGACACCATAAAAGCTATTGAGAAGAAATTGTCTAAGCAAGTTTTTCTGGTCAATGTTAGATTGGTTGTTTCGGCGCCAAGCCAATTTAGAGCTGAGGAAATGCTAGATAGTCTTTCCGGATCGTTTGATCAGTTTAGCGCCCCCTTAAGAAATGAGCTCAAGCTTAACAAGCCGCGCAATCAAAGTGATTTTATTTATAAGTTTATTTTCAGAGAATTTGATAATAGCCAGACCATGACACTTGGGACCGATGAGCTGATAAGTCTTTTCCATTTGCCGACATCCACCACTGAAATTCCAAGGATAAAATGGCTTAAATTCAGAGAAGTGGCTCCGCCGTCTAATTTGTCTAAAGATGGGGTTTTGATAGGCAAGAGCGTCTTTAGAAAGGAAGAAAAGCTTGTTTATATGAAGGAAGATGACAGGCGTAGGCATATTTATACCGTCGGTCAGACCGGAACCGGAAAATCTACGCTTATAAAAAATATGGCTGTAAGCGATATTGAAAACGGCAAAGGCGTGGCTATTATTGATCCGCACGGTGATCTGATAGACGATGTTTTGTCTTTGATCCCGGAAAACAGGCACAACGATGTCATCGTTTTTGATCCATCGGATATATTAAGGCCGATCGGTTTGAATATGCTTGAATACGATCTGGCGCGTCCGGAAGAAAAAACATTTATAGTCAATGAAATTCAAAGTATTTTTAATAAACTTTTTTCCGCTGAAACAATGGGCCCGATGTTTGAGCAGTATATGAGAAACGCTTTATTACTGCTTATGGACGATGCCGCCAATGAACCGCCTACATTCTTAGAGGTTCCGAAAGTCTTTACTGATTCTGAATTCAGAGCTAAAAAATTGGCAACTTGCCAAAATCCGGTTGTAAAAGATTTCTGGGAAAAAGAAGCGATAATGGTCGGGGGAGAAGCATCGCTGCAAAATATGACCCCGTACATCACTTCCAAGTTCAACAATTTCATTGCCAACGATTATTTGAGGCCGATCATTACCCAGCCGAGATCAACGCTTAATTTCAGAGAGCTGATGGATAACGGAAAAATCCTTTTGGTTAATATGTCCAAGGGAAAAATAGGGGAACTAAACGCTAATCTTTTGGGTATGATTGTGGTCGGCAAGATTCTGATGGCGGCTCTTGGCCGCGCCGATATGCCGATGGAAAAAAGAAGAGATTTTAATTTATATATAGATGAATTCCAGAATTTTACCACCGATTCTATTGCCACCATTTTGTCCGAGGCCAGGAAATACAGATTGAGTTTGATCATAGGCCATCAATTTATTTCTCAAATACAGGAAAAGATCCGCGATGCTGTTTTTGGAAACGTCGGATCCATAATTGCTTTCAGGGTCGGCCCCGATGACGCCGAATTTCTGGAAAAACAATTCACTCCGACATTTACCAAGAATGATCTTATCAATATAGATAATTACAATGCCTACGCGAAAATTTTAATAGACGGACAAACATCAAAACCATTTAATCTTAAAATTATTTCGCCGCAAAAAGGGGATTTAGAAAATAAAGAAATCATAAAAAATCTTTCGCGTTTAAAGTATGGCATAGAAAGAGACAAGATCTAGAAAAATCCCCGCAATGCGGGGGTTTTTAAATAATATCGTTAAAAATGATATAATTAAAATAAGTTTATGAAAATAAACTATTTTACCCGCCAAAATTTTTGCAGGGCAAAAACTTAGGCGGGTGTTCACTTTTGCAGCCAATCGGGCTGCGTTAATTAACTTGTCCTCTTGGGCAAAAATGACATGCTTCTTATAAAACAAGCTCAAATCGTTGACGGCAGCGGCGCTAAACCATTTTTGGGAGATATATTGATCAATGGCGAAAAGATTGTTGCTATTGGAAAAAATATTTCTAAGAAAAAAGCGGAAACAGTGATAGACGGGCTCGGCTTGTTTGCTGTTCCCGGATTCATTGATGTAAACAACGACTCCGACCATCATTTGAGTCTTTTTACCAATTCCGGCCAAAAAGATTTTATAGGCCAGGGAATTACTTCTATAATCGGCGGGCAATGCGGCGCTTCGCTGGCTCCATTAATGTATGGTTCTTTGGCTTCAATAGGGCAATGGGTCAATGCGGACAAGGTTAATGTGGATTGGATGTCTGTCCGTGAACTTCGCCAAGTTTTGACAAGGATTGGGCTGGGATTGAATTTCGAAACTTTAGCTGGCTACTCCACCATCAGAAGGGATTTGGCGGGCACAGAGATCAGAGATCTGACAGATTCCGAAATAAAAGTCTTTATTAGTATTTTAGAACAGGCGCTTAAAGATGGCGCGCTAGGTCTTTCTACCGGACTTGGTTTTTTGGATTCAAAATTTGTTCCCTATAGTGAGATTAAAAAAATAGTTTCAGTGGTCAGTAAAATGGATAAAGTGTATACAACCCATCTTCGCGATGAGAGAGATGATCTTTTGCGGTCTATAGAAGAGACATTGATGCTGTCGCGTGAAACAGGAGTAAAAACAATAATAAGCCACTTCAGGCCGTTAAAAGGCTACGAAAAAATATTTACCGAAGCTCTGAGTCTTATTGAAAAAAGCTTGGTTGATTCAAACGTATATTTTGATATTAATCCATTCACGGAGACAATTTTTCCGATCCACTCTTATTTGCCATATTGGGCGCAAAGCGAGAGAGTGGAAATAATGCTTGAAAATATTAGAGATTCGGGAAAACGAAAACTTATCATCAAAGAATTAAAACATTCAAATTTACAGGAATTGGTCGTGGCCGACGCAAGAGGACAGGAATATTTGATCGGAAGGAGCTTGTTGGAACTTTCACAGAATAGAGAAAAAGATATTATTTCGGTTGCCCTAGAGATTATGGAATCAACAAAAATGAAAACGACGCTGATGTCAAAAAGTTTGAACAGCGATCTTCTTTTGCCGCTTTTAACTCACCCGAGATCATTGATCGGCAGCAACAGCGCCAGTTTATCTCCGTTTAAACAAGAAAAAGAATTGAAGCTGGAAAGAGCTTTTTCCACTTTCACTAAATATCTGGAAATTGTTTTAAGCCGGGGAATACCGATGGAATCCGCGATCAAGAAAATAACATCCGTCCCTGCTCAAATTTTTGGCTTAAAGAATAGGGGAATTATCAAGGAGGGTTTTATTGCCGACATTGTTCTGTTAAAGGGAAGCGAGGTGTCTAACGTGATCATAAATGGCAAGAACCAATCTTAATAAAAGTTTTTTATATGCTTGGAATAAAAAATATCAGCAATAGGCACAAACCAGATTTTTTGTTAATAGTATTTATTTTTATAATAATTGCTTTTGGTTTGGTCATGCTTGCAAGCGCTTCTTCGGATATTGCAAAGATGGAATTTGGAAACAGCTATTTTTATCTGAATCACCAGCTTTTATACGGCTTGCTTCCGGGACTTATCGGATTTTTTATCGCTTCCGGTATTTATTATCAAAGTTATAAAAAGTTGATAATCCCTCTTTTTATTGTAAATATAATAATGTTGTTTTTGGTTTTTTCCCCCCTTGGAGTCACTTCCGGCGGCGCATCAAGATGGCTGGATCTTGGTTTGGTTTTTCAGCCATCGGAATTTTTAAAAATATTTTTTATTATTTACATAGCTGCGTGGCTGAGCGGCAATGAAAAAAGAAAAGATAGTTTTTGGGGAGGATTTGTTCCATTTTTAGCTATTTGCGGACTGGTTTCGGTCCTTTTGATATTACAGCCCGCCACCAGCATAGTTTTTATTTTAATGGCTTCGGCCGCGATTATTTACTTCGTAAGCGGCGCGAAAATCTCATATATTTTAAGCGCGGCGGCTTTAGCGGTGGTAGTTTTTTTAGGAATGCTATATTTAACGCCAGATAGCTATAGAACGCAAAGGATTATGAGTTTTATAAATCCCGATCAAAATGTTCTGAGCGCTAGCTATCACAGCAATCAGGCTCTTATCGCTGTTGGATCCGGAAATATTTTCGGTGTTGGCTATGGTGAATCAACTACGAAGATCCGTTATTTGCCTGAGCCAATAGGGGATTCTATTTTTGCCGTTATTGCCGAAGAGCTTGGTTTCGTTGGATCAATCATTTTGATCTTGTGTTTTTTAATTTTGATTACCAGAATATTCATTCTGGCTAAAAGAAGTAGTGATAATTTTGCTAAATTACTTCTCGTAGGATTTGCTTCTCTCATCGGCATCCAGGTATTTGTAAATATAGGGGCCATATCGGGGCTGATACCGCTCACTGGGATGCCGCTGCCATTTATAAGCTATGGAGGCACATCTCTGGCGGTTTTTATGATTATTTCGGGTATAATAGTAAATATAACTAAACACAACTAAAAATTATTGTTTATGAAAAAAATCAGGATTTTATTGGTTGGCGGAGGCAGCGGGGGACACATTTATCCCTTAATAGCGGTTGCTCAGAAAATAATGTCTCTATCTGGTACGGATAGCGGTTATCATTTAGATCTGAGATATTTTGGAGATGCCGGCGGTTATGAGGATCTTATCAAAGAAAATGGCATAAAATATTCGTATATTGTTTCAAGTAAATTGAGGAGATATTTTTCTTTTGAAAATTTTGTTGATTTCTTTAAGTTTTTTATAGCAATATTCCAATCTTTATTTAAAGTTTTTTTCTTTATGCCGAGCGTGGTTTTTTCAAAAGGCGGTCCCGGTTCCTTGCCCATTCTTTTTGTTTGTAAGTTTTTTGCCGTTCCAATCATAATTCATGAGTCAGACAGCGCTCCGGGACTAACCAATTTGATCAGCGGAAAAATGTCTAAAAAGATATTTTTGGCTTTTGAATCGGCAAAACAATATTTTCCAAATAGAAACATTGAGGTAGTTGGTAATCCTGTCAGAAGCGAATTGATAATAGGAAAAGGTGATTCCGGCGCGGTAATAACCGATGCCGACAAAAAAGAGGCCAAGAAACAATTTGGTTTTGACCCGGAAAAGCCGGTTTTGTTTGTTTCGGGCGGTTCTCAGGGGGCAGTCATTATTAATGATTTTGTGCTTAAAAACATTGAAACTCTCTCTGTTAAATTTCAGGTCTTGCATCAAGTCGGGCCAAGCAATTTTGATGAGTATAAAAAAGATTACGATTTTTTGAGCAAGACTCTTCCTGATCCGGTAAAAAATAATTATAAATTTTATCCTTATTTTGAAAATAATCTAAAAAGCGCCTATATTGCCGCTGATATAATCTTGGCCCGCGCCGGAGCCGGCACTATTTTTGAATTGGCATATTTTGGCAAGCCCTCAATTTTAATTCCACTTCCGGACGCGGCCAATGATCATCAAGTTTTGAATGCTATTGAATTTGAAGAATCGGGCGCCACAATTGATATTGAACAGGAAAACTTCTTGAGTCATTTGGTTTTGGTTCAACTGGAAACTTTAATTTCTAAAGCAGAAGTTTTAAAAGCGATGTCCAAGTCAGCATCGGCTTTTTATAGGCCATTTTCGTCCGAAACCGTAGCCGCGCATCTTTTATCTTTTAGCGGCCTTAATATTTATCCGAATAATGCTCCAATTAAAGAAGCGCTGTTAAAATAAATTATGCTTAGTTTTTTAAAAAATATCTTCGGCGGAAAAAATAAAGTGATAGTAAGATTTGCGCCCAGTCCGACAGGAGAGCTTCATATTGGCGGCGCCAGAACAGCTTTTTTTAATTATCTTTTTGCCAGGCGCAATGGCGGAAAATTTTTATTAAGAATTGAGGACACAGACAGAGAAAGGCTGGTTCCGGGTTCAGTTGACCGTATCAAAGCCGCTCTTAAATGGCTGGGTATGGAACTGGACAACGAAGGTCATGTGATGGTTCAATCAGAACGAGTTGATATTTATAAAAAACGCGCCTTAGAATTATTAGAAAAAAAAGATGCCTATGTCTGTGTCTGTTCCAAAGAAAAATTGGCCGCCGATCAGGAAGAACAGATGAAAATGGGAAGGCCGCCGATGTATTCCGGCCATTGCCGTGAAGTCGGGATCAAAATATCGGAAGTTGAAGGTAAAGAGCCGTATGTGATAAGGATGAAAATGCCCAAAATCGGCAAAATAACGGTTCATGACCTTATCAGGGGCGATGTTGAGTTTGACCAGTCGCTTATAGACGACCAGGTGCTTTTGAAGTCCGACGGCTATCCGACTTATCATTTAGCCAATGTCATTGACGACCGTGAAATGAAAATTTCTCACGTGATCCGCGCCGAGGAGTGGCTGCCGTCTACGCCGAAACACCTTGTTCTTTATAAAATGTTCGGTTGGGAGGCTCCAAAATTCGCGCATTTGCCGATGATCCTTGCTCCGGATAAATCCAAGCTTTCCAAGCGTCATGGCGCGACCGGAGTTTTTGAATATAAACAACTTGGATATTTACCGGAAGCAATTCTTAATTTTATCGGTTTGATGGGCTGGCATCCCAAAGAAGACCGGGAGGTTCTAAGTTTTAAGGAAATGATAAAAGAATTTTCCTTGGACAGAGTTCAGAAAGGCGGGGCTATTTTTGATGTTAAAAAATTAAATTGGCTCAATTCAGAATATATTAAAAAAGCCCCAGTTTCGGAATTAAAAAAATCTTTAGCAGACATTTTCGGACACGATTTTATCAAGAAAGATCTGATTGATAAACTGATCAATCTATCAAGGGACAGAATGGAGAAACTGACTGATTTTAAGGAAATGAACGAGTTTTTCTTTAATTTGCCTAATTACGAAAAACAGCTTTTAGTTTGGAAGAATTCTCCGCTTGAAAAATCTTTTGAAAATTTAAAATTAGTTTTAGAAAAAATTTCAGAAATAAACGAAAATGATTTTAATAAGGCCAAGCTGGAATCTATTCTGATGCCTTTTGCCAATGAGATCGGCAGGGGAGACGTGCTTTGGCCGCTCCGGGTTTCTTTGTCCGGAAAAGATAAGTCTCCCGGTCCATTTGATATTATGGGCGTTCTTGGTAAAAAAGAAACGATCAGGCGCATTAATATTGCGCTTGAGAAATAATGCCAAAGAAATCTTATATCTGTTTTATATTTATTCTGTATTTTGCTTTTAAAGGCATTTCTTTCGCCGCTGAAACGCCGGAGGAACTGAAAAAAGCCATTGAAGAAAAGACTCAGGCTCTTCAAGAAGTCAATCAAAAAATAACTGAGACAAAAGAAGATCTGGAAGCCACCGAGGGAAAAAGGGAATCCCTTCAAAAAGACCTTAAAAAATCAGATTACAGCATTAATCAGCTTAATTTAAGCGTCAAATCAAGCGAATTAAATATACAAAAACTTAATCTGGAAATAGAGGCTTTAAAATACGATATTGGGGATACGGAATCCCAGATTGACGTTAAAAAGCTGGCAATAGCCGAACTTTTACGGGAACTGCAAAAAAAAGATATGGAAAACTCCTTGGTTATTATTTTAAAGAATAAAAGTATTGCTGAGAGCATGGATGAAATACAAAATATTGTTGACATAAATTCAGGGCTTTCTAATCAAGTTGGTGATCTGCAAATTCTCAATGACAAACTCTCTAATAACTTAACTGATAGATCAACTAAAAAATCTAAGGTTGAAGTAGAAAATAAAAATTTAAAGAACAGAAAAGTAATTTTACAGGATCAGAAAACAGAAAGACAAAGCTTGCTGACACAAACTAAAAATCAGGAAAAAATATACCAACAACTTATAAAACAACTCGAAAAAGATCAAGAGGCCCTATCTAAAGAGATAAACGATGTTGAATCTAAATTAAGAGAGAGCTTTGATCCTAATTTACTGCCGTCTAAAAGACCCGGGGTTTTTGCTTGGCCGGTTAAGCTTAAAAAAGATGGCGGTTTGGGAATTATCACTCAAAAATATGGAAGGACCGCCGCTGCAATTAGGCTGTATAAAAATGGTTTCCATAATGGTTTGGATATAGGCGCGGCTATAGGTACGCCTGTTTTTGCCGCGGAAGACGGCAAGGTGTCCGCGGTTGATAATAATGACAGAAGTTATTGGCAGAAATATCAATACGGCCAATATATTATGATAGAGCACGCTAATAATTTAAGTACTTTATATCCACATCTTTCAGCCACGGCGGTTAAAAAAGGAGATGTTGTAAAACGCGGTGAATTGATCGGATACGTCGGTAATTCCGGTTATAGTACGGGGCCCCATTTACATCTTGGCATTTATTGGACACCGAGTTTACTTTTTAAGAATTTCCCGCCGGTAAAAGGCTTGGTTCCTGTTGGCGTTACAATAAATCCCGAAGATTACCTCTAAAATTAGCTATTTTTAAGAGGGATTTTTGAGTTTGAAGCCACGATTTATAAGGTTTATACTTAAGTAATGGATATATGGCTTAAATTGTTTAATATGTTTAACGCAGCCAGCGCAATGCTTGCCAAGTATGTTCCACAGAGCAAAGAAGACGTTTTAGGGATTTTAAAGCAGGGTTGGAACTTGTTGGGCGGCGCGAATGTTTGGCTGGGAAATGTATTGGGGATTGATATTCAAAAAATAATAAATGTTTTTACAGAATTTATTATAAAATATTTTTCGTTGGCATATAATTTTTTGATAGAGCTAATAAAGAAGATGACAGAAAGTGTTTAAATGGCTTATCGGGCGTCTTCAGCTTTGTGTATAGGATAACATGTCGCAAAAGGTATATTGTGCGACAGGTAGTATAGGAAAAAGGAGCCCTTCCCCCTACGCTCAGACTAGCCACTTTAAATCCAAAACAATTTGATCTCATATGATTTTTGCCAAATATAAATTAATTTATTTCATTGGCATCGGCGGGATAGGCGTGAGCGCCTTGGCGCGTTATTTTTTGTCTAAGGGGTATAAAGTATTAGGTTCCGACTTATCTGACTCCCCTATAATCAGGGATTTGGCAAAAGAAGGGGCGGTTGTCTATATTGGGCATAATGCCGGAAATATAAGAAATTTGAAGAATACCTTGATCATCCATAGTCAGGCGGTTAATTTGGATAATTCCGAAATGAAGCAGGTTCTTAAAATGGGTTTGGATCATATGTCGTATCCCGAAGCTGTTGGTGAACTTTCCAAGGAATTCAAGATAGTCGCCATTGCCGGCGCGCACGGAAAAAGCACGACTACGGCTTTAGTGGCTTTAATTATGATAAGCGCCAGTTTGGACCCGACGGTTATAGTAGGCACCAAACTTAAAGAGTTTAATGGCAGCAATTTTCGATTAGGCAAAAGTGAATATTTAGTTTTAGAAGCCGATGAATATGGCGGAGCGTTCTGGAATTATCATCCCTTTATCTCCGGTATCACCAATATTGATCGCGAGCATTTGGATTTTTATAAGAACTTCGCTGGAGTTAAAAAGTCTTTTCAAAGATTTTTGGCAAATCATAAAGCCGGATCAAAAATAATATTTAATGATCTCAATAAAGCTCTTGGCGAAGTTGTTTCAAAAGCGGCGTCTTTGAAGAAATATCCAATTTCGGATGTGCCGGCAAAAATTAAAGATGAGATTAGGTGGATGCTTAAAATTCCCGGAAAACACAACCAATTGAATGCGCTTGTCGCCTACTCCGTTGCCAGGGGTTTGGATATTTCCGAAAAAATAATTTTAAGTTCAATAAGTAAATTCAACGGAGTTTGGCGAAGAATGGAATATAAGGGCGAATTAAAATTTCACAGTTTAAAAAATAAAATTATTCTTTTTGACGATTATGCCCATCATCCGAATGAAGTCAAGGCCACGCTTCAGGGCCTCAAAGAAAAATACCCCAAGAACAAACTGATATGTGTTTTTCAGCCTCATCAGGCCAAACGGCTCAAAGCGCTTTTTAAAGATTTTACGCGCGCATTTTCCGATGCCAATAAGACTATTGTGTTCCCTATTTATAAGGTTGCCGGTAGGGAAAATCAGGTAGAAATTAGATATAATGCTAAAAGTCTAGCCAATCATATTAAGGGTTCAATATACCTGGAAAACCCTAAAACGGGCTTAAATAAGGCTATTTTTGAGGTAATTAGGGGTTATAAGTCCCCTGTTACTATCGTAATGATGGGTGCCGGCGACATAATCAACTATTCTCAGGAACTCTTGACAAAGTACAAATAAGTGTGTTATAGTATAAAAACTTCAGTCTGAATTATCAGACGGAAGAATTTGTTCTTTAGGAGAATTTCATGTCTAATAAACAGAAGGATGTTTGCTGGGGATTGTTCTGCTTCGCTGTGTGCGGTCTCATGGCAGAGGCTTATCTCGGTGTTAAAATGCATATTTACATTCGCGAACTGCGGAACATAAATACAGTGCTCATTTCTCTGTTCTTTCTTTATTCCGGTGCGAGCATTCTCGTAAACCGGGCAAAGATAAAAACCCGCCCCTATCACTAGGGAGCGGGTTTTCTTTTTAATTAAGAAAACAAAATCCCCTCTTGCGAGGGGATTTGTTGTTGGCAGCTAATAAGCCGGATTCTGTTCTGTCTTTTAACGGATAGATAACAGCAATTTATCTGGGCCACTAATTGCTTAATGGCTCTTGCGGCACACTGCTTGCGCAGTACGGCCTTGCACTCGGGTAAGGATTTAGCCGTTTCATTTCAGATTTTTTATCTCTATATCTGAACTAGACCGATTAGCTTGAGATCAGGTCTCCTTGTTCTTTTCAAAACAAGACGTTTCTGCTCGCACCTCTATATTACTATCGGACTCTATTTCGATAATAGTTTCCAACGCGATACTAGCCAATTTTATTTAGAACCAGGCGGGAGGAGGAAATTAGTAGATGATTCTACATTTCCGACGACCAACGCAGTTATAAATAAAATTGGCTGTATCCCGGAGGTTTGCGGTCTAACTTGAAAATTTCTGTGTTATGCCTCCAAGCCGTGGAATCATCCACTGGCTTGTCGGCAAGCCTTGAAATTTTCAACTTATCCTGGCAACGCGTTTAGGAATTATTATCGAAATAGAGTCCTGGACGGGGGTTACCCGCTACCCTGCTCTCCGATTTGCATCGGAGGAGTGTCCGGACTTTCCTCCGTTGTCCGCCATAGCTTTAGCGAAGGCGGATCACGGCTGCTGTCTAAACTGCCAACAAAAATACTATAACATATTATGGAGTTTATTTCAATAAATTGTAATTAGCGGCTATACCATAAACATAAGTAATACAAAAATTATTGAAAAATTATGTCTTTGGAGTAGAATAAGTATTATGATAAAACTTTGGTGGTTAATGTGGTATTTTACACGTCCGAACAGGCCGAAAGATGGTAATGCCCCGAATTGGTTTAACGACAATATAAGTCGTTCATATTTTAGAATACATCTTGCACATGAAAAAAACTTTTATGAAGATTGGAAATCAACAATACGCAGATGGTATCAATGTATAAGTGGTAAATATCCGACACAGGCAACAGAATATGGAACAAATTTGGTTAGAATACAGTGGAAAAAGATAGATGATTTGATTGATAAAGCCATAAAAAAAGAATTACTCATACCACTCGACGCTAATAATAGAAATACCACTCTAACAACTGATTGGAGGGGAAGGGATTTTATCAAGCCACTGTATTTTATTGAGGCGTGTGCGAGAGAATATGGTTATACCGCCTCGGTTGTTTCAAGTTTTATTATTGGGTCAGGAGCGACATTATTTATTTTTTTTCGAGAACGATTTTTTGAATTTTTTACCAAATAAACCATTGAATGGTTTAATGAAAACCCAAATCTGCGGGATTGTAGGCACCTTTAATAAATTCGATCGTACCGCCCGCTTCTTCAAATTTTTTGCGCAATTTTGACACATCTTCAGAAAGCTTGATTGTATTTTTATCCATTTCTTTTTTGTTTATGAATCCCTTGGACCAATAGTTCAGCACCAGCTGGCTGTCTCCGAATATTTTTTTATTTTTCTCTTTAAGAGAGATTTGTAATGCGTATTTACAGCCTAATAATTCACCATAATTATTTGTAGCTTTAGGCTCCGGATGTTTTCCAAATTTGTTAAGTTTTATTTTTGGCCTGATCTTGTCCAAAAGATCTTTTCCTTTTTCATCGGTGACGCTCACTTCCACTTTTTGGTTGCGGCCAGTGCCGGAATCAAAATAGATCCCCTTTTCTCTCCCTGCGGGAGGTCTCCCGAAGGGAGATATTTTTTTTGAGGGCCTTACTTCATAGTTAGCGCCGTTTTTAAGCCAATTTCCAGCTTCTTCCTTGGATGTGAAGCTTCTATATCTGGCATCTTTTCCGGAAACAATCTTTTCGCATTCTTTCCAGTTTTCCAATATTCCGGACTGATTTTTGTTAGTCAGCATATAAGCGTAATATTTTTTCGGTTTAACTGTTTCCATAGTATTTATTTAAAGCTTTTTCAAACAATGGCAAGTTTTTCTTTTTAATATAGAATCCGGCCGCTCTAGGATGCCCGCCAAAACTGAAAAATAATTGAGCGGAACTTTTCATGGAATCAATCACATTTGCGTCAGAGTTTTCGGGATAGTTGGTTCTAACCGAACCTTTCATAATATTGTTTTCTTTGTTATAAAAATAAACTGGAATTCTGAAATATTCATTTAATCTGTTGGCTATCTTTGAGCCAGTGGCAATCATTCCCATATCCTTATCTGTTCCCCAAAAAATAAATTTAAGTTTCTTTGCTTGATTGGCTGATCTGAATTTTTTGATGCCTTGCGCGACCATTGAATCAATATATTTTTCAAAAACCGCAAGATCTTTTTTGATTTGTTTCGATATTTTATCAGCGTCTTTTTTGTTTTTGGACAAGAGCAAATTAAAAACGTTGTTTTGTTTTCCATTTCCATTCAGCGTCCCATAAAAATCGCATAAATCAGCCCTTTTTTCCTTAAAATCTTCAATAGCTAGATTTTTATTTAACCCAATCTGTTTTAGAGAAGCATTGAGTCCCGGACGATCACCGGCTTTTATTTTTCCCAAACTTTTTTTAAGATAGGGCAGATTTCCATTATTAATTTGTATGTAATCGGTAAGCGCCGGAATTAATATTAGATCAATGCTCTTTTCAAGTTTTTTGGGATCTATTTTTAAGAAATTATAAAGATTTTCAAAAAATAAATACGCCACTCCGGCCCCACTCCAATTTTTAGTTTTGGAATCATCTCCTTTTTGGTATGGATTTATCAAAAGCGCCGGTAAGTTGCCCGGTCTTTGGCGATGATGGTCTAAAAGTATCACTTCAAATCCCATTTTTTTTGCCCAGCCGACCTGTTCAAAGTCGGTTGTGCCAAAATCAATGCCGATAATTAATTTGACGCCTGATTTTTTGAAAAGTTTTAAATGAAATTTATTAAAACTTCTTCTATATTTATGCTGGTTCGGCAAAGAAAGCGCCAGGTTATTCTTCTTAAAACCGGCGTTTAAAAGGGCTTCATAGGCTAGGGTTAAAGCAAATACACCGTCCGGGTCATAGTCGCTCCAGACGCCTATTTTCTCGTTATTTTTAAGGGCTAAAATGAGTCTTTTGACGGCCTTATCGGTGTTTTTTAACTTGATCATATTATTTTAAGGCTTCTATGCCTGGCAATTTTTTGCCGGCCAAAAAATCCAGCATAGCTCCGCCCCCGGTTGATAGGAGATCTATATTCTTATTCATTTTGTTATTTAGGATGAAATTAGCCGTTTCTCCCCCGCCGATCACCTTAAAAGCTTTTGATCTTATTATGGCGCTCGCAATCTTGGCCGTTCCTTTAGAATATTTTTTATCTTCAAACATTCCCACTGGTCCGTTCCAAATTATAGTATTTGCCTCCGAAATTATTTTTTTATATAAGACAATTGTTTCCGGTCCGATATCAAAAAATTTCCCATTTCTTTTAAAAAAATCAATTGGTATCAGGCATTTTTTATTTTTAATAATATTTTTAACTATAGGATTTTTTATTTCGTTAAAAATAGAACTCCCTAAAAGAAAGAATTTTGTTCGCGAATTTAGATTCTTAACAATATTTATTTTAGTGTCTATTTTAGTACCTCCAAGAACAACAATTAATGGTTGTTTAGGATTTTTTGTGGCCTTGGTAAGTCCCGCTATCTCTTTTTCCATAAGTAATCCGGCGTAGCTTTTGATGTGCTTAGTGATCGCAAAAACTGACGCATTTTTTCTGTGAGATACGGCAAAGGCGTCATTTATGTATAGATCTCCAAGACTTGCTAGTTTTTTAGCCAGGTTGTTGCTGTTTTTTTCTTCACCGGACAGAAATCGTAAATTTTCCAAAACAAAAACTTTTACTTTTTTTTCAGAATCGATCTCTTTCTTTATTTTTTTCCAGCCAAAGGCTGATCCGCCTCTGGTGGAAAAATTAAAGTCAGCAAATGAATCAATAAATTTGATCTTTGATTTTAATTTTTGAGAAATTATTTTAGCTATTGGCCGCAGGCTTAACTTTGGATCTATACTATTTGGCCTGCCGCGGTGGCTTAATATGACAACTTTTGAACTGTTCTTTAGAAGATATTTAATGGTTGGCAAAACCGAATCAATTCTAAAATGATCTTTTAGGGATTTAATATTCAAGTCCACTCTTAAAAGACTGGTTTTTCCGTTGAGTTCCTTTTTGTTTAGATTGCTTAGATATTTCATAAATTATTTACTGGATTATAGATTGCTTCCACCTTCGCCGAAGCTATGGCGGACAAGTCAGTTGCCTCGCAATGATGGAATTCGTATATTCGTACTAATTCGCTATTCGTTGATTACTTTTATTTTATTAAAAACATAAACTTGCTCATCATAAAAAGCACCAGGCCTAAAATACAGGAGATGACCGAGATGATCCAAAAACGCATAGTAACTTTGGTTTCGTGCCAGCCCAGCGCTTCAAAGTGATGGTGTATCGGCGTGGATAAAAATATTTTTCTCTTAAATATTTTCTTGCTTAGTAATTGGACTATTACGGAAATTGATTCTCCTACCAGAATGAATCCGAATAATGGCAGGAAAAGTGTCGTGTTGGTGAGCATTGCGATCACGCCCATTGTAATTCCCAGAGCCATGGATCCGGTGTCGCCCATAAAAAATCTTGCCGGATAAATGTTAAACCATAAAAATGCCAAAAGCGCGCCTATGACCGTGGCGCCGAAAGCTGCCAGATCATACCTTCCCAAGATAAAAGCCACAGCCGTTAAAGAAACGAAAGCGAAAAGCATAACTCCGCCGGCCAGTCCGTCTAATCCATCGGTTTCATTGGCGGAAAAAGCGCTTGCTACAATTACAAATATAAAAATTGGAATGTACCACCAGCCGATCGTTAAATTGCCCCAAAATGGAATATATAAAACATCCCAATTTAATCTATAAAAAAACCAAAAACCTCCGATGGCGGCCAAAACAGTATACATAATAAGCTTCTGAGAAATTCTGAGCCCTCCCCCGTTCGGCCCTATTCTTAGAGCGCCCAATATATCGTCTGACAAGCCTAGCAATGCCGCAATGAGCATGGCCGCTATCGGTAGATATGTCTGGGCTCTATCAACAAAATTTAAATAATCAAAAACTCCTCCAAAAATATCGCTTAAAATCCAAATTAAAAAAGCTAGCCCTAAAACAGTTACCCAGATTATCACCCCGCCCATTGTTGGGGTATTTTCTTTGTGTTTATGAAGACTGTAAAAAACCGGAGCTGATTCTTGGCTGCGAATCTGTTTATGGAGATGAAACCGATCCAGTATTTTTATAAAAACAGGGGTCAATATCAATGCCACCGTAAAAGCGGTTCCGGCTAAAATTAACAATCTTATTGTTTGGGACAGCATAATTAAATATTTTGTTCTTCGGGGGTTAAAACCTCGGCTTTTTGCTGGATAGGATTTAGAGATGATTCGTGAAGATTTTTTACCATTTGCTTATATCTTTCATAATCCGGCAGATCTTCTACTTTTAGAATTCCCAATCTTTTGATCAGATCAAAACTGGCTGTATAAATATACGCATTGGCTCTTTTTGGATCAATTGTTCTTTCAACTAACCCTCTTAAAAGAAGATTCCTCATTGTAAAACTGGAATTAACTCCGCGGATATATTCAATATCGGCGCGGCTTATAGGACCGGCATAGGCAATGATAGAAAGGGTTTCTAATGCCGCCGGAGTAAGATCTTCGGTAAATTCCTGTTTTATGATGTCTTCCAAAAGACCGGTGAGTTCAGGCTTAGTTGCGAGCTGTATTTTCCCGACATTTTTAATAAGGACAATTCCCCTTTCTTGTCTGTTTAGTTCTATCTCTAGATCTTTTAAGGCTGTTTCCAGTTCGGCTGAAGTTATCTTTAAAATTTTACCGAGCCTTTCAACGGAAATAGGCTCTCCATAGGCAAATAGAACCGCTTCAATTTTTGATAATAGATTGTCCATTATATGCTTTGTTCTCCGCTTAATAACGGTTCGGATTCCTTAGGCTTTTGCTTAATGATTATATCAGAAAATTGGTCTTCCTGAGTAGAGGTGATGAGCCGGTCGCGTATTAAGTGTAGTATTGCCAGAAAAAAGACAATAATTTCAAGCTTTGATTTTGATTCAACCACATTTTTAAAGCTATTTTCGGCTTTTTGTTTGAATCTGTTAAGCAATTCCTCCATTTTTTCTTTAATGGAAATGACTATTTTTTTAACAGTCTTCTTTTCCGGAATAAGAGCTTTAAGCTCAGTAATTATTTTTTCTATCGGACCGATCAGATCTTTAATTTCCAAGTTTTTGGGCGGATAGAAAATCGGCGGCAAATCAGCGAATAATTCTTTGCCGAAACAATATTTTTTATTGTCCCACAGAGTTTTAAGATTCAGAGCGGCATTCTTTCCGCCCAAGGCAGATCCGCCTCTGGCGGAGAATTCTTTATAGATCTTTAATCTAAGCTCAAGATCTTGGATGTCGTTTTCTTCTTCTGGGGTCAGTTCTAGAGATGGCAAAAGAGCCTTTGATTTTATCAGTAAAAGTTTTGAGGCGACTATTATAAAATCAGCAATTACGCTTGGATGAGTTGTCTCCTCATTGATGCTTTGCAGATATTTTAAGAAATCGTTGGTAATTTCCGCCAAATTTACTACCGTTATTTCCATTTTTCTTTCTTCTATCAGTTCAAGCAGTTTATCCAGTGGGCCAGTGAATTGGTCTGATTTTATTTCGTATCGCATTTTTCTTTTACTCGCTTAATAAAGCGTCCTTTGTATAAATATTTGTAGGCGCCCAAAGCATCCATCCCGCCTTCGCCGAAGCTTCGGCGGGCGAGCCTGCTTCAGTTGTGGAGGCCGCGTCGTAAGTCGCCTGAATCTGGGCCCGGACTTTAGCGGCATCATAATCCGCTCCCAAATCAAAATCCTGAAGCCAAGGCCTGAATTTGGATTCAACTATTTTTATTGTCGTGGTTGACTCATTAAAAGCATTTAGTCGTTGCTCGGCTTTTAACATAGATGTATAAACTACGTCATAAGGAAATTCCGCCGGATTAGTATGGCCGTTAAATCCTTTATTGTAATGCGATGGGTAAACCATCGGCGCGATGTAATCAAAATACGGCATAGCATCATCTATATGTTGTCCGATACCCAAATCATCCTGAAGCAATGTGGTGTAGCCAAATAAATCAGCGGACATTTTTGCGTCAGGCAGATTTTCTCTCAAGTATTTAAAAAAGCTGTTCATCACCTGTCTCTTTGTCTGCAGTTTTGAGTTATAAAAAGGATATCTGATGTCTGCCATATTTCCGTCTGAAGCGAATCTAATGTAGTCAAAATTTATTTCATCAAATCCCCTGCTTAACGCGTCTTTGGCTATAGTAATGTTGTAGTCCCAAACTTCTTTTGAAGATGTATCCACCCAAGGGATCCCTTTGTAATCCGTCCAGGGTTTATTTTTGGATATGCTTTGCAATGCTAAGTCCGGTCTGGCTTTAACAAGCGCCGGGTCTTGGAAAACCGCCATTCTGGCTATCACATATATGCCTTCATCGTGCAGTTTTTTAATTAAGGCGTTTGGTTTTGTGATTTTCACTTCTATGGCGCCATATTTATTGACCAACTCAATATCATTTTTATAGCTCAAATTTCCGGTGTAATCTTTAATATCAACAACAATAGCGTTTACTTCTGTGGTTTTAATAAGGTTGATAAAATAATCAATTTTTTTAGCGCTGCTGGCTGACCAGGCGCTTGAATAGATAGCCTTAATTACAGACGGAGGATTTTCCAGTTTTTTTTGCGGTTCAATGTCGGCTTTGGGATCTACGGGCTTTGCCTGTTCGGGTATTTTTTTCTCGGCTACTACATCTTCTTGGCTGGCTGTTTTTGGAATATCGGAAAGGCTCAAATTGTTATTGGAAGTAAAAAATAAAAATAGGCCCATGCCGCTGAATATTAAAATAAAAAAATAAATAACTTTTTGCATTTTTATACTGTAATTATATCTGATTTTTTATGCATTTAACAGAGTATAATAAAGGTAAATTATTTTAATTGACAAAGTTTTATATTCGGATATAGACTGCTATCAGCACATTAAAGCAGAAACAAAAGGAGGTGGGGCGTATGGATATGGTTTACGGCGTATATATGGTAACGAGGGCAGAAATTGTTATAAAGCCGTGGGATCAAAAAACTCAAAAAGTATTTGAATGCGACTTACAGGGAGAGGATAATCACAAACTATATTTTCAGATCTATTTTGAGACCGGACCAGAGCCACTGAAGAAATATGAAGCCGTTAAGTCCTATATGGTTAAAGGCGCGCTGTTGGAGATAGAATTTGCCTATCGTTGGTATAACGATGGGCTGTACTTATGCCTTGCGACCTTTAAGAAGGCGTCTGCGTTCCGTTGCGGTAGTGATAGTCTATACGAAGGACCCATAACCGCTGAAGAATATTTTAATGTTAACAGGGGTTACTGGGTAAGTTACAAAACCTCCGGCGAATGGGTACAGTTTCCCGGCGTTATCAGTTTGGGCGGTGAAACTGTTATTCCTATGAACCCGCAGACCTCAGAAAAGCCGAAATTTATTTCATATTTGGCTGCGAAAGAAAGCGAATATGCTCTTGTATGGGTCAAAAGATCGGAAAATCGGTGGGAGATATTAAAAAAACTCTTTTGTTTTAAAAAATAGTGAAACTTTAAAAACCGCCGGCTTATCAGCTTGGCGGTTTTTTCTTATTCACATAATTTTAACTTTTACACTAGTCTCTAACTTCTAATGGCTATATACTATTCATATGTTAGCCATCTACAGAAAATATCGTCCTAAAAAACTTTCCGAATTGTTGGGACAGGAACATATAATTGAAGTATTAAGAAATTCCGCCAGGCAGAACAGATTTGCGCACGCTTATTTATTTTATGGTTCCAGGGGTTCCGGTAAAACCACAACCGCCAGGCTTTTGGCTAAATTGGTAAATTGCGAGAAAAGGATAAAAGATGAAAAGTTTATGGAAAAAGGAGAGCCGTGCAATGAATGCAGGGCCTGTACCGAAATAGACGCCAATCAGGCAATGGATGTGGTGGAAATTGACGCTGCTTCCAATAGAGGTATAGATGAGATTAGGGATCTTAAAGAAGGCATCAAGCTGTCCCCTATTTATTTATCCAAAAAAGTTTTTATCATAGACGAAGTTCATATGCTCACCCGCGATGCTTTTAACGCGCTTTTGAAAACTCTAGAAGAGCCTCCTGCTCATGCCATATTTATTTTAGCTACCACTGAATATGAAAAAATTCCAGCCACAGTTTCTTCCCGAACTCAAAAGTTTAATTTTAAAAAGTTGGCTATCGGGGATATTTTGAAAAAATTAGACGGCATAGTAAAGACCGAGAAAATAAAGATATCCGATGAAGCTTTGGAGCTTATTGCTTCTCTTGGCGAAGGCAGTTTCCGGGATGCCGAATCTCTTTTAGATCAGATCGCTTCAATGGATTCTAGTATTGAGCTGAAAGATGTTGAAAAGATAGTGGGAAAGATCGGCTATAAAAAAACAGCAGAACTTGCCGCCTTGATATTGGCTGGAGATTTAGAAAAATCTTTAACTTATTTATCGCAAATAAACGAAGAAGGATATAACCTGGTCCAACTGACAAAAGATCTTATTCACTATCTGAGGCGCGCGCTAGCTTTAAATCTAAGCCCTAAAGTGGAAGAATTTTATAAAAAAGAGTTGACTTCAGATAATTTAAATACTCTTAAAAAACATTCAGCATTGATAAAGCCGGAGAAACATATAAATCTCATAAAATCTTTTATACGCGCTTATTCGGAAATGCGCTATTCCCCGTTCCCTATCGCGCCTTTGGAGGTTGCTATAATTGAGAATTTGAAATAAATTTCGGTTTCTTTACAACTCTCGGCTGCTTGTGCGATAATCCGGCTTAGGAACTTCACAATCTAACGGAGGTGAGTATGGAAGCTATCAATGCCTGCATTCTGTTTTTGGTCGGTCACATTTGGTACTGGGTAGGATTTTTTATTATTTATCTGTTCTTTATCGGTCAGGCTATCTACGCTTATTTCAGGCTGGATCGGCCGGAAATAAAAAAAGAATTTGATATCTTTGAGATTGAAGCAATGAAGAGGCGCATAGGCAGATATCTGTGCTGTGACTTGATAATCGCCTTAGTTTTCTTTTTATTGGCGGTTTTATCTCTTGTGCTAAAGCTGGCGCTTGCGCTGGCTTGGATATAAGCTTTCAAAACAAAATTGTTCTTTGAAGGAGGCGCTATGCAATTAGAATTAAGTGAGAAGTGGGTAAGTAAACTTCTTAGAATGCCCGAAAGCGGAATGGGCTATCAAGTCGTCGACATTACTCTTAAAGACGGCTCTGTCTTAAAGAACCGCACCGTGGTGCTTCCTTATCTTTACCTTCTTTCCCCTGGCGAAATTAAGGAAGAAGATATCGTTAAGATAGAGATATCTTAATACTCTTATAATAAAGAGCCCTCAGCATAAAGGGCTCTTTTCTTTTTTATCTTTTCTAAAAAATATTTTTTACTCCACTATTCCGCGACCGCGGAATAGTGGTATAAATCGGTTGTTAATGAATTTAGATATAAAAACTTGTATTTTTGGTTTATTTATTGTAAAATAACAACTCATGAAAAAGATTAGAAACATAGCTATCATTGCTCACGTTGACCATGGGAAATCCACTCTCGTGGACGCTTTGCTTAAGCAATCAGACACTGATTTAGGAAAGCTTAGTGATAAGGAATTAATAATGGATTTTAACGATCTTGAAAGAGAGCGTGGAATTACTATATTTTCTAAAAATGCAGCCGTTTATTATGGAGATACAAAAATAAATATTATAGATACTCCCGGACACGCCGACTTCGGCGGCGAAGTGGAGCGTGTTTTAAATATGGCGGACGGAGTTTTACTCTTAGTTGATGCACAGGAAGGCCCAATGCCTCAAACAAGATTCGTTTTAAAGAAAGCTTTATCCTTCAATCACAAGGTTATCGTGGTTATAAATAAAATAGATAAACCGAACGCCCGTATCAATTACGCATTGGATAAAGTACTCGATCTTTTTATTGAGCTTGGTGCCAATGAGGAACAGCTTAATTTTCCTATTATTTATGCTTCTTCTAAACTTGCAAAAGCGGGGTTAATCCCGGATTTAGCCAGTATGACCGGCATAAGACCTGTTTTTGACGCTGTTTTAAAATATATCCCTCAGCCCGAATTTCATCCAGAAGCTCCTCTGCAAATGATGATTGTGACAATCGCCTACGATAATTATAAGGGCCGAATAGGAATTGGGAGAATCCATCAAGGCACTATAAAGAATTCTCAGCAAGTTATGCATATTTCCAGGGAGGGAAAAAATAAGTCAGTCAAAATTAGTAGTCTTATGACTTTTGTCGGTTTAGGTAAGGTTGAGGCCGCGGAATGTGAAGCCGGAGATATTGTGGCCGTGAGCGGAATAGAAAATATAAACATTGGTGATACTATTGCGGACTTAAATAATCCAATGGCCCTTCCGCCGATTAATATTGAAAAACCTACTGTTAAAATGATTTTTAGCGTGAACAACTCCCCTTTTGCCGGCGAAGAAGGCGAATATTGCACTTCCAGAAATTTAAAAGAAAGATTGGAAAAGGAACTAGATAATGATGTGGCTTTGAGAGTTGAGGGAGGAAAATCAACTGATGAATTTATCGTGAGTGGACGCGGAGAGCTCCATTTAGGTATTTTAATTGAAACGATGAGGCGCGAAGGATATGAATTTCAGGTTTCTAAGCCGGAGGTTATTTTTAAAGAAGAAAACGGAAAGAAAACTGAACCAGCTGAAGATATTTGGATTGAGGCGCCGGAAAAATATTCTGGAATAATCATAGAAAGAATGAATAATAGAAAGGGTGTAATGAAGAATATGGGCGTAGAAAATGGTATAGCAATATTCCATTTCAATATCCCAACTAGAGGTTTAATAGGATTTAGAAATGACTTTATGATTGAAACTAAAGGTACTGGTATTATTAATACCCTGTTTTCTGGATATATTCTTTTTGTTGAAGATATAAAAACAAATCCACACGGATCTTTAATAGTCCACGAAACTGGCACGACCACTAATTATGGATTGGTAATCGCTCAAGAGCGTGCCGAACTGTTTATTGGTCCTGGCGTAAAGGTATACGCGGGTCAGGTAGTTGGTCAAAATGCTAAAGCTATGGATTTGGCCGTACATGTTTGTCGAGCAAAGCAATTAAATAACTTTAGAGCAAAAACAGAAGCTTTAACTGCTGGTTTAATCGCCCCAAGAGAAATGAGCTTGGAGCAACATATAGAATATTTAGGGGACGACGAACTTTTAGAGGTTACGCCGAAAAGCCTGAGAATTAGAAAGAGGGATTTAAAGGCAAAGAACTAAAAACAAAAAACATCCCCTCACTCTTGCAGAGTGAGGGGATGTTTTTTAAGTTTACTTTCTTTTCTTGCTGGAAGATTTTCTGGCTTTTGGTTTCAGATCCTTTTTAATATGTTTCCAATGGCTTTTTAATTCTTTAACCAAATTATCAAGCTCTTTTTTATCTACATTCTTAAGAATTTTATATCTTTCAGACATAGCATCAATTGTATCGTGATAAGTGCCCTCGCCCATATTTTTCATATGTTCCATTTCTTGGAGAACTTCGCCCTTGGCTTTTAGCATCCAGCCTTTAACCTTTTTGCGGTTTTTTGCGCCTTTCTTGCCGGACAAGAAATATACTCCGGCGGCGGTTGCGGCTAATGCGGCAAGACCCATGCCCGTTTCAACTGCTATTCTTTTTGTTTTTTTATTCATTTTTATTTAAGATTATTTTTTATTTTTTCGGCCTTTCAATTTATTAAAAAACCTGACAAAACTTTTTACTTTTATTCCTTCGTCCCTGATGTTTTGGCGCAGGTCCGCAACATCTTCTTTGATAAGCGCAGCCTCATCTTTTGCCGTTTTAGAAATATTGTCAACATTCCTAAGGATCCTAATTAAATATGCCGCCACTATTCCTATAAATATTGTCAAAATTACCACCGCTATTGATGTAATAAAAAAGAATATTTCTGATTTCATTAAAGTGTCCATGTTTTAATTATAACTTAATTTTTTCTTTGCACAACTGTTTATGTTTATAATTTTGACGGTGCTGGTTTTAGGGCTAAATCATTTTGTTTTGCAAAATGATCGCCCGAACATCCGCCAAGGGCGAATGTTTTAGGGCGCTTGTAATGCAAGCCATTAAATACTAACCTAGATATTAGATTCTTAAAAATTAAAATAAATCCGCCTTCGCATAAAGCTATGGCGGACAAAGGGAGGAAATATGTTCGCGTTATATAGGGCGCTGCTAGGCATTTTTTTCTTATTTGCAGGTTCGGGAATGGTCTTCTCTCAAGAACCCGACTTTAGGATGTATACGCTTAAACGCCAAAATGATTTAGAAAAAGTTTTTCCTGAATCGTGGATTGAAATATTAAGATTTAATCGCATAGATAGAGTTCACATTTACAAGGGATACAAAGTCAAAATTCCTCTCAATTCGGAGAATTTTCATTATAATCCCCTGCCTATGGCTTTAAAAAAATATAGGCTAGTTCCCAAGGTGATAGTTGTTGATCTTTCTAAGCAGTTTTTAGGAGCTTATCAGTACGGCAGACTTAAATTTAGTTTTCCGATATCCTCCGGAAAAGAAGGCTTTGCTACGCCAACTGGATTATTTTATATTTATAATTTTGAAAAAAATAAGCGTTCTTCCCGTTATTTTATAAATAATTCCACACGGCCCTATCCTATGGATTGGGCATTGCAGCTTTCTCGGTCAGAAAAAAAAGATACTAACTTTTTTATCCATGGCAGGGACTTGGACGGAAAACCCGCTTCGCACGGCTGTATCGGTTTATATGATGAGGAAATGCAGAAAAAATATTACGGTTATCCGAAAAAGCCCGCGCTAATGGACGCTAAAACGCTTTATATGTGGATAGTGGCGACCGACAAAAAGAAAATGGGCCGGATAAATGGTCCGCCTGTTCTGGTAAAAATTCTTGGCAAAGCGTCCCGATAAACATCGGGACGTTTTTTATTTAAAAAGGATAAAGAAAAGCAGGGCTAAGGCTATTATAATCTGCGTAATAAGCTGTATTTTAAAAGAAGCAATATTGGAATGTGTTTTTGCGTGAAAATCAGAATGCATTTTTAGAAACTTTGTAAATATATTCCTATTCTTATTTTTAACAAGGCAATCAATAAAGTATAGCCCATCAGGAAGTAACGCAAAAAAAGATCCGGTTAATATCAAAATTGTTTGATCAAAATTTTTATTTTGGATCAAGTACAAAAGGATCGCAAGACTGACAATCAGATCAATGGAAATATTGACGAATTCCTTAATGGCCGTTTTTAAGTCCCCTTTTTGAATATTTTTTATTGTATATTCAACATGAGGAATAGAATCCAAAAAATAATGGCTCACGAGGCCTAATATGATAGCTTGCCCGATACTATTAGAATTAGAGGCTAAAACTGCTCCGACTATTGCGTGTATAGATAAAATCATATTTAAATAGGTATTTATTATAACAAATTAAGTGGAATTTTAAAAAAAATCGTGATAGTATAAATAAAATATTGCCAGATCGTCTAATGGTAGGACACCGCCCTTTGGAGGCGGGTATCTTGGTTCGAATCCAGGTCTGGCAGCCAATAATCCATCCTCTTTTTTTAGTTATTTTTCTTAATTGCTTTTCTAATATCCTCAAAAGTTCCTCCCACTTTTATTTTGGGATTAAAAATATTGTTTGGATCAAATATATTTTTTGTCTGCTCAAAAAGCGAGATTATTTCTGCGCCATATTGTTGCGCCAGGTATGGCGTTCTAATAATTCCATCATTGTGTTCCGCGGTAATTGAACCACGATACTCATGCACGAGAGCGTATACCTTGGCCGAAAGATCAATAATGATATCCGCCGAAAAAGGAGAGTTGAGATCCATTAGCGGGATGATATGAAAATTTCCATTGCCAAGGTGCCCTTGGACTGTATAGTCAAGCTTGTATTCATCAAGCAAGACTTTTATTTTTGGCAGAAACTCCGGCAAATATTCCGGTTTTACGATGACATCGTCAATAAAAGGCGCTGTTCGCTTGTTTTTAACGTGTTTTCTGAGTAGATTAAAACTCTCATGCCGGATTTTCCAATATTTATTCGCTTCAGCATTTGATCGGGCAATATGTGCGCGAAAGCCGAAGTGTTTAATATGCTGTTCTACTTCCATCAGTTTTTTATTTACATTTTCTTTGGATTGGCCGGTAAATTCAATCATAAGGATAAGTTTTGGCACGCCGCCGATGGCCATCATCCAAGCTTCGGGAATAAATTGGAGGCCGAGTTTGATCGCACCCCAAAAACCCAATTGCTTGAAGAAATCAAAAAAGAATCTTACTGCCAGCATCATGCTCTTATCATCATATGTTTCCAAACTGTCAGGTTTGAAAGGCAATATTTCAGTAACAAGATCGCTTACCGCATCAAGAGATGGCAAGAAAACCACTAGAATATTTGAATATGGCTGGGTCGGCGCAAGTTTAAAATTAATTTCGGTTACGATGCCCAGCGTTCCTTGCGATCCGACGATCAGCTGGCACAGATCAAATGTTCCCATGTTTTTGTTATACACATTCCATAGATAGTATCCGGCGGAGTTTTTGGAAACAGCGGGCTTTGCGGACATAATTTGATCATAGTTTTCAGTTATAAGCTTATGCAGTTTTTGATACAGTTCAACCTCAAAAGAATTTTCCGGTTTAGGCGTTTTAGCAATCTTTTCTTCGATTTCAGTTTTTGTCAGCGGTTTAATAATATATTCGTTGCCATCGGAAAGAACTATCTTAAGGGAGTTTATATATTGCTCGGTTTTTCCATATTTAATGGCTTTTTCACCGCCGCTATTATTTCCAATCATTCCGCCCATGGCATTTATTTCTCTGGAAGCGGTATAAGCAGGCATAAAACGATTTATTTTTTGAGTCGCGGCATCGAAGTCTCTGTAATAGCACCCCGGCATTACTATGGCGTGGTCTGGCGCTATTTCTTTGATCTCATTCATATATCTAGTGAAGTCAACGATAATAGAGCTGCCAATAGCCGCGCCGGACATATCAGTGCCGGCAGAACGGGCAGTTATAGAAAGTGATGGATCCTGTTTTTTGTTTGCCGCAACCCAGCGCGTCAAGGTTTTGACATCTTCTGCGTCTTTTGGATAGAGCACTGCGCGCGGACGAATTTCAAACAAGCTTGCGTCATGAGAGTAAGTAGAAAGAGCCATTTCCGAATTATCTACATCACCTTTAAAAGAAGGCTTGAGGGATTCAAATGTAGTGTTCACACTAATATTATATTCTATTTATTGTAATAATAAGAGTCATGTAAAATTTATTGGCGGCTAAGTTGGCTTGCAATATTTGTAAATCGCTTGTAAAATTTTTAAGGATTAAAAGCTTACCAGGTATGTTCCAATTATTTTATTAATAAATAAAGCCGTATAATGAAAATCCAATTTTTTCTTAAAAGCACGACCATGTACGAGCGATTAGGAATTATGACGCTTTCAAGCATTCTTAAACAGAAAGGCCATTCTGTCCGGCTATTATTAACTGAGGAATTAAGTGAGGATGAGTGTGTCGCAAAAATAAAAGAGTACAAACCAGATATCCTTGCTTACAGCATTACTACAGGTGAACACAATTATTATATTGATTTGAATAAGATAGTGAGAGATCGCTATGATTGCTTTTCGGTCTTTGGCGGACCTCACCCTACGTTTAAACCGGAAATGGTTGAAAAGGATAGGGTGGACGCCATTTGCCGCGGAGAAGGAGATATTTATTTTTTGGAATTGGTTGAACGGATGGAAAAGGGTAAGGATTTTTATAACACTCCAAATTTTTGGTTTAAAAAACCAAATGGCGATATTATCCGAAATGAAATAGGCCCCCTAGTTGAAGATTTAAATAGCCTCCCTTTTCCGGACAGAAAATTATTCTATGATGCGGATCCTTCTTTGCGCTTCAATGGTAAAAAGATGTTTATGTCTATGCGGGGATGTCCAAATCAGTGCACGTATTGTTTTAATCATGTTTACAACAAAATGACTGAGGGCAAGGGCAAGATGCTCCGAGTGCGTTCAGTTGACAATATGATCGCCGAGATTAAAGAAGTTAAACAAAATTATTTTTTGGATTGTGTATTTATTGACGATGATACATTTCTTATTAAGCCTAATGGCTGGCTAGAAGAGTTTGCCGAGAAATTTCTTAAAGAAATAGGACTGCCGCTCTTTTGTAATGGACGAGCAAATTTAATATATGAAGACAGGATAGGCAAACTTTTAAAACAAATGGGCTGCCAAACTATGTGCTTGGGAGTAGAGTGCGCTAACAACGAAATTTCAACTAAAATTCTAAAACGTAATATTCCTAATGAACAAATTGTCAAAGCTTGCGAAATCCTTCATAAATATAAGATTAAAATATTAACGCAAAATTTAGTCGGTCTGCCGGTGGATGATCCATTGAAAGCGGATTTGGAGACCCTAGACTTTAATATTAAACTTAAACCGGATTATGCTTGGTCTTCCATTCTCTATCCTTATCCGGAAACGGAACTTGGCAAACTGGCAATTCAGAAAGGAATGTTTGATGAGAATTTTGATAAAATCCATGTTTCCAACAAGACCGATTCTGCTTTGAATTTTGGAGACCCCAAATTAAAATTAAAAATAGTCAATTTGCATAAGTTATTCGGCATTATTGTGCAGTTTCCATTTTTGCGTCCATTCACGGAATTCTTGATCTCTCAACCGCTTACCCATTTTTATACTTGGCTATACTTTGCTTTTTACGGATATAAAACAGCTAAAAATGCGAGTAAGAAAGGGCTTTTAAGAATGGCCAAGTATTATATGCTTTTCTATTTCAAATACGTATCAGGGATTGAAAAACACACAGTGTTTTCCAAAATTCCAAGGAAATAAAAATAATTATTAAGTTCATTTGGATGAGCTGCCCTAAGGTTGGCAGTTATATCACCCTATCTTGCAATATTTGTTAAAATATGGTATAATTTAAAACATGGCATCATATTTCAACCTTCTTATAAATTTCTTGGTTGGTACTTCAATCGCCGCTTCAGGCGTTTCTTTGAATGCTCCGATTGATACTCGCTATAATTCTCAAAATGAGATGGTTATTAACGTTCAAACTAAAATTCCCGATGTTCTCTTTTACTCGCAATTTAGCGATATTGATGATGTTGAATGGCAAAAACTGGGTTGCGGCATAGCAAGCTTGGCGATGCTTATTGAATTTTATAAACCGGGAACTGTGGCGGTTAATACCCTGCTCAAGGAAGGTATTGATGCCGGAGCATATCTTAACGATGCGGGATGGAAACATAGAGAGCTTGCGCTTCTTGCCAGCAAATATGGCCTAAAAGGCGAAAATTATGATCTTTCAAGTTTGAGCGTGGATGCCGCCTTCGCTCAATTTAAAAAATCCTTAAAGGAAGGTCCCGTCATTGCATCGGTCCATTATAAATTTGATCTAAAAAGCTCAATACCTCACCTCGCGGTTATAAGCGGCATTGACGGCGATACAATTTATTATAATGATCCCGCCGGAACATCGGCAGGAGAAAAAATTTCCATCCAGGATTTTATTAAGGTGTGGAAAAAAAGATTTATTACGGTGCGGCTTTAAAGACCGCAAAGGTTAAAACCGTGTGCCAAAGAGGCACACTTCCTGCCAAGGCTTATACTCGCTGAAAAAAGTTTGTTCATGAATGCTGGAGTCGGCATATTCCACGCGATAATCAGTTTCCGCAGTTAGTCCCTCTCTGCGCCTCTCGGTGCATTTTTTTTGCGCCAGCGGCAGGGCATCCGTTAAAATATATTTTGTATCAGGCGGAGATATTCTGTCGCGTATTCTTGGTTCGGAAATTGATACTTTTCTGCCGTCTTTTCTTCCATAAAGCTCAAAGATTAAATCGTTATTTTTTACCATTCCCTGCAATAAAACATAATTTCCCGTGTCGTTAACAAACCTGAGATCCGGATGCGGTCCATAAATTGTCGCGTCCAGTCCCGGTCCGTAATAACCGACAACGTAGCTATGATTTTGCCTCTCAGTGATCGGCAGCCCGGTATTAAGCGCTAATCTGAATAATGTAGTCGCTATTTGGCAAAGTCCGCCCCCGAATTCTTCCACGCTTTTATCTAGCTTGATTACAAATTCTTTTTTATATCCTTCTTTCTCAGTTACTTCCCCGATTGCTTTTACCGTGGAAAATTCTTCCCCTGGAGCTATCAATATTCCGTTAAGCTTTAAAACCCCAACTTTTATATTATGTATTCTAGCAGCAGAACTTCCGGCAAAACTAGTTTTTGCTTCACCGATCAGGTTGGTTATTTTGTACTGTTCAATGGTTTCCTTCGTAACTTTTGGTAATACTTTTTCAATGGTAAATTTAACCGCCAGCGTTTCCGGCTTTATTTTTTTACCATTATAATTTTGATAAATCCTTTGCAATTCCTTCTCTATATCTGCTTTTAATTTATCAAAATTTACCCCCAGTCCGGCTTGGCCGGGAACAATCTCCGCCAGCTTGCCATTTTGCATTTCAAAGCGGCTATTTACCATCCTTCCGTCAATCAATAAATTGGTATTTATTTCAACAAAATTCTTTAGTTTTTCGCTCCTTATTTCTATTTTGTCCTCGTCATCTTTATTTATGGTAAGCCAAGTTGCCAAAATAGGCCCGCGCGCGCGCCACCAATATGGATCATTCCACAATTTCAAATCAACGGAGCCTATTAGGGCATTCACAAAATCCAGTTTCAATTTAAGATCTTCCGCGGTTATGGATGGAGCTATTAAATTAACGTCAAATCTCAGACTTTTAGCGCTTGCATTAAATAACACTTTGTCCATTTCTTTGATTACCCTTTCATAATCAATATCCGCTCCAAATTTTCCTTCGGATATAATTATTTTATTTCCGCTTTCACTGAATTCCGCGGTTTGCGGGCCCTTTAAAAATCCGTTCAGTTCTCTTTCTAATAAGGAAAAGACTGCCTCCTTTTGAATGGAATACGGAACTGTAAATGCTTTTTTGAAAAATAATGAAGATATTCTTTCGCCCCATCGAAGGACGAATGATGGTCCTCTGCCCCGGTCGTAGGCTTTTTTAATGGTTTCATCAATATTGTTGATAGAAAAATATTCAACTACCGTGTCAGGTGTAAACCCAGATATTGAAGCCGGGACACTCACTTTATGAGTGGCGGCTTCTTTGATAAATTCCAAATTAAATCCGTTTGCGCCAATGTCTTCCAGTTCCGTTTTTATTTTTGCCTGAGCTTCCGCGTAAGTCATTCCGCTGACCGCTACGCCGCCAATGAACGTGCGCGGATAAAATTTATCGGAGTAATAATATCCGAAGAAAAATGCCAAAAATAAAGCAAAACCTATTGTCGCGTAAACATATGATTTTTTAGATCCTGTTTCCATAAAAATTACTATATTATTTAAATATTACCATATTGAGGAGCGTTTTTGTGTTGTATGCAGGGTTATTCACTTTTAACTTTTTTATATTTACGCTATAATTCAACCAGTCTTGATTAGAATATCGGGATAATTAATAAAATAAACAAAAAATATTATGGATGCATCAAATAAAAAAATAACAATTAGCATAAAAACAGCGACCATTGTTGGCGTAGTCATTGTTGCTTTAGCTATTCTTTTCGCAATTAAAGGCTTATTCATCGCAGCCATGGTTAACGGATCTCCTATCAGCCGTCTTTCTGTTATCCAGGAACTTGAGAGGAATTCGGGCAAGGCAGCTTTGGAAAGTCTTATCGTTAAAAAACTTATTAATAATGAAGCCAATAAAAACGATATTAAGGTAACCGACGATGAAGTTAATATTGAAATTGCCAATGCAGAGGCGCAAATTAAGAGCCAGGGCGGAACATTGGAAGAAGCTCTTGCGTCTCAGGGCATGACACTTGAAATCCTTAAAAAACAAATTGCTATCCAAAAGAAATTAGAAGGGCTTCTTGCCGATAAGATACAAGTTACCGATGCTGATAAAGAAAAGTTTATCGCTGATAATAAAATTGAAATTCCAAAAGGCGAAGAAGTCAGTTACGATAACCAGATAACACAAGAAATAAAGCAGCAAAAATTAAATGCTGAATCAAAAACATTTGTTGATTCTCTTAAGGCCGCCAATACCATCCGTTATTTTGTGAGTTATTAGATTTTTAGAGAGTTAAAACTTTAAAACAGATATAAATCCAGCCGCCCAAGCGGCTGGATTTTATTTATTGTATTTTATAAAAATAGGCTATAATAACTATTATGCCGGGCAGTGAAAATTCAATTGGTCGCCATGCGACATAATTGATAAATAAATCACTACCTGGGTAATAAAACAAACAGTCAGCTTAAAGTCGCTTATTTTTTAATAATTATTGAATTTCTACTGACCCGGTATGGATAATCAAAAACTACAAACATATTTCTTCGTATTTTTATTACTAGCTACCACGATATTAATGGGACTGGTTTTTTATCCATTTATAGGTGTTTTGGCGCTTGCCGCAATTCTTTCACTAGCTCTTCAACCAACATATGAAAAGATCAAATCCCTATTTAGAGTAGATTGGCTATCTTCTTTGATTGTTATTGTTCTTTTGGCGATATTTATCATTATTCCGTTAATTCTTTTAGGATGGCAAATACTTAAAGATGCTCAATCTTTATATACAGATGCGGTAACTAATAAAATTGTTTATGTGGACAAAATAAACACCCTTTTGGAGGGGCCCCTAAAGAGATTGATTCCGGACTTTTCTATAAATTTAAGTTTATACATTCAGAAATTATTTAATTGGTTTGTGGGCAATATCGGCCCATTGGTTTCTAGCACCACCCAAATATTGTTTGATCTGCTTTTGGTAATTGTGGCGCTATTCTTTTTCTTAAAAGATAATTTAAAAATCAGAAAATTATTATTAGAAATCAGTCCATTAGAAGATAAGTATGATAATTTAATACTTGAGAAGCTTGATAACGCTGTTAATTCCGTGGTAAAGGGGTCTCTTTTAATCGCCGTAATACAGGGCGCGTTGGCCGGTATTGGATTTTGGGTATTTGGAATTCCGAGTCCAGTTTTTTGGGGAACGATTGGCGTGATTGTCGCCTTAGTTCCCGGCATAGGAACATCCCTTGTTATGCTTCCTGCAATTGCCTATTTATTCATTAATGGGAGCTATTTAGCGGCTTTTGGGTTATTTATTTGGGGCACCATCCTCGTTGGTTCTATAGATAATGTTTTAAGAACAATCATTTATAAGAAGGGTGTTTCGGCCCATCCAATTTTTATTCTTTTTGCTGTCTTTGGCGGGCTTTCATTGTTTGGTCCCCTAGGATTGCTATTCGGTCCAATAATCCTAAGTTTCTATTTAACCCTGTTAGAAATTTATAAGATCATTTCTAAGTCCCCACACCTATAGCAGCAATTGAGAATTTCCACTTTCTTCATTTTAAAAAGTATTATAGCCCCATTTCATAAAGTTTATAAAAATACCCCCGCCAATTAGCGGGGGTATTTTTATTTAGCGGACGCTAACTATTGTTTCAGATATTTTCTGACAGCTATTGAGCTGGATATGGCGCCAAGTAAAATTCCAAAGAGCATTTGATAGGCGGTCATAGAAAAAAGATTGGCAATTAAGTATGACCACAAATTTATTTCCGGAGTGATCATCTTTATGTAGGGAGCAGAAAAATAAATCAATGGGGCGATAAATACAATGCTTAAAATACCGGCTATTAATCCATAAAGTATTCCTTGTACGATATATGGTCCCCTTATAAATATGTTTGTGGCGCCCACTAGCCTCATAATGCTTATTTCCTCGCGTGTTGAGTGGATTGCCAGCATTATGGCATTTAAAGATACCAAAACAGCCACCAATGAAAGAATTAAGATCAAAACCATTCCACTTTTCTGAACTGTGTCTACAATCGTGGCCAGCCTATCAATGACCACCTGATTTTGATTATAACTTACCTGTTCCACCTGTTCTTTTAAGTTTTCATTGTTTAGATAAGCCGTGATTACAGGGTAATCCTTTGGATCCTTGGCTTTTATATTTAAAGAAGCCGAAAGGGGGTTTGTTTCCAGTACGTCTATAGCTTCAGAGATCGTTACGTCTTCCTTGTGCCTTTCTTTAAATATTTTTAAAGCTTCGTCGCGGGATATATATTCTATAATTTTTACTTCAGACAAACTCTCCAAAGATCTCTTAATTTTTAATATACTGTCTTCGGATGTTTCATTTTTAAAATAAACACTGATATCTATTTTTTCTTTTAATAAATTGATCGTATCCGTTGTTAGCACGCTAAAAAGAATTAGGCCGACAAAAACCAGTAAAGTTAAGGTCATTACTATTATGGTTGTCACGGAAAGCCAGCTATTTCTTTTAAATCCCTGAACCCCATATTTTATTATTCTGAATAAGGCGGTGAACATTTTATAGATAATTAATTTATGCTAATACGTATTTTCCATTTTCTTCATCTCTTATTATTCTACCACTATCCATACTTACCACTCTTTTATGCAGATTATTAACGATGTCTTTATTATGGGTAACAAGCATAACGGTCGTGCCAAGCTCGTTGATTTTTACAAGCAGCTTAACTATTTCGGCTGAATTCAGCGGGTCTAAATTTCCGGTTGGCTCATCGGCGATTAAAAGCATCGGTTGATGTATTAATGCCCTGGCGATCGCCACTCTTTGTTTTTCTCCGCCGGAAAGTTCGTGCGGGAAATTAAAAGCGCGATCAGAAAGACCAACCATATCTAATATTTGAGGAACGAATTCTTGGATCTCGGATTGCGACTTTCCATCAACTTCTAACGCAAATGCTATGTTTTCATAGGCGGTTTTTGTCGCCAATAGCTTAAAATCTTGAAAAACTATGCCTATTTTACGCCTGAATTCAGGGATTTCACTGGGCCTTATCTTGTTTACCTCATAGGAACCAAACATAACCCTGCCCTTACTTGGTTTTTCTTCACCGATGAGGATCTTTATCAATGTTGATTTTCCTGCCCCATTTTTACCGACTATAGAAACAAATTCATTTGGTTTTATAGTCAAATTAACCTCTTCCAGGGCAATAGATTTATTATTGTATACTTTTGTAATGTTTTGAAAACTGATCATAAAGATAGTAGTTAGCCACTAGCGACTAGTAATTAGAAATAAAAAACTTACTAACCGTTAATTACTTTGATTATATCAAATTTTTCAATCTTATCCTATTTTCTAGATTCTTTTTCTCTTATTCTATATTCTATTTTCTAAATTCTAGATTCTGGCGCCGTGTCCAATTCTGCTTCAATGAATTTTTCCAAATCGCCGTTTAACACTTTGTCCGGCTGATGGCTTACCATATCAGTGCGATGATCCTTAACCTGTTGGTACGGATGAAGGACATATGAGCGAATCTGATTGCCCCATTCCGGTTTTACTTGCGTTCTAAGATTTTTTATCTCGCCTTCTTGCTTATCAGCCATCAATTTAAACAATTTGGCCTTTAACAACGCCAAAGCTTTTTCTTTGTTTTGAAGCTGTGATCTTTCTACTTGAGATGCCGCCGCGAGACCTGTCGGCAAATGCACTGCCCTTACCGCGGTCTCTCTTTTATTCACGTTTTGTCCGCCGGGACCGCTGGAATTTGATAATTCTATTTTCAGATCTTCCGAAGGAATTATTATATTCTTTAATTCTATTTCGGGAATTTCCGGCAAAACTTCAACTAAAGCAAAAGATGTGTGCCGGAGTTTTTTGGAATCAAATGGAGATATTCTGACCAGGCGGTGCACGCCAGTTTCTTTTTTCAGATTGCCATAAGCATATTCCCCTCTTATATCTATAGATCTATCGTCAACTTGAACCACTTTCCAGCCTCGTTTTTGGGCGTATTTAACGTACATATTCAAAAGCATTATCGCCCAATCTTTTGCATCATCTCCGCCCACGCCGGGAAAAAGGGAGATGTTGGCGTTTTTTTTATCGTATTTATCTAGCAATGGGTTAAACATATAATTTACTAAAACAATTTTTAATTTCTAATTTACAATTTTTAATCAATATCTAATATTAAATGTCTAATGTTTAAAAAAAATATTCTGTCATTCCGCACTTGCTTGCCCGTCCGAAGCCTTGCGGCGGAGGGATGCGGAATCTAGGTTTTCTGGATTCCCGCTTTCGCGGGAATGACACTCTTGTTTAAAAATTTTGTTGTTTGAATTTTGGATTTGATTAGATATTAGAAATTTGTCATTTGTTTTTTTATTTCGGAGCCCCCTGCCAGAATTCCTGCCTGCCGGCAGGCAGGGAACTGCCATATATTCATAGTATCATTTTTCAGAGCCACCTCCCGGGATTGAACCGGGGACCTCTGCTTTACGAAAGCATTGCTCTACCAGCTGAGCTAAGGTGGCTTTTATCTAACTATGAGCGGGTAACGGGAGCCCCAGCACTACAGCGAAGCTGAGTGCGGGGCGCGGTCGGATCCCTGTCTTAACCAGCGTCCCATTACCAAAGAAGAATTATTCTCAAAGCGAGCGGGATACGAGAATCTAACTCGCGTCTCAACCTTGGGAAGGTCGCGTACTACCATTGTACTAATCCCGCCTTTGCCAGCCATAGCTGGCTTCGGCGGGCAAGCCCGCTGAAACAGCGAAGGATGGATCACTAATTATTTTAACATTTACTATTGATTGGCGGTACTCGTTGCCGTTGCCGGAGGAATTATAATGATCACTTTTTCTCCTGGGTCTTTGTAATTTGTTTGGCTTTTTATTTCTTTCACCTGATTTTCCGGATTAGAAAAATAGTTGGTATCTGAAACGAGATCTTTATTTTCCGCCTTTATTGAAAAAATTTCAGCATTTAATTTATTTGACGATTTTTCTAAAGAAATATTCTTAATGTATAAATTAAAAAACTGCCAGCCTAAAAAACCTATAACCGCGATTAATAAAATATTTATAATATTTTTCATTATTATCCTCTAATTTTATCATATTCTCTGTCATTGCGAGGAGTCCGCGACGTGGCAATCCAATCCATAATAAGATAGATTGCCGCGGGCCAAAGCCCTCGCAATGACAGATAGATAGATTGTCTGGCTTCGCCAGATCTCGCATAGCGATGACTTCGGCGACAAGTGCGGAATGACAGAAAAAAGACTATTTCTTCAGTAATTCTTTAAATATCCTAGCCGGAATATCTATTTTACTCTTAATGCCCCTTTCTTTAAGCCGTTCCTTGCCCCTTTGCTGTTTTTTCCAGAGCTTCATTTTCCTGGTCCTGTCTCCGCCATTTTTTCCGAAATTACCAAGCTCTTTTTTCATAGCCGGAATAGTTTCTCTGGCAATGATTTTGCTTCCGATAGTGGCTTGTATAGCTTGAGAAAATTGTTGAGCGGGCAAAAGTTCTTTTAGTCTTTCCACGGTTTTTCTGGCTTCCCTATCCATATCATCTTTATAAACAATGCGCGTGAGTCCGCCAATGTTATGTTCGGCAACTAAAATTTCCAGTTTTACCACTTGAGCTTTTTTATAACCGGAAACCTCATAACTTAATGAAGCGTATCCAGCCGAAACAGATTTTAATTGGTCATCAAAATCCCTGATAAGTTCGGCAACTGGCAAAATCCCGTCTAAAATTACAGAATTTCCTAGAGAGCGGGTGTTTATATCTCTTAATTTAAAACTTTGCTGCAACCCCAAAACCGCGCCTAAATAATTTGATGGGGTTATTATTTCAATGTTTGCCAAAGGCTCCAATACTTCTAGGTGATCTTCTGGAAAATCTTTGGGCGTGTCCACAGTTATCCATTTCTCATTCCTGGTTTTAACTTTATAAGAAACAGATGGAAAGCTGTTTACGGTTCGTAAATTAAATTCACGTTCAAGTCTTTCGGCGGTTATTTCAAAGTGAAGTCTTCCTAAAAATCCGCCCTTGAATCCCCTTCCCAGAAATTCATTAAAGTCCGCTTCAAATTTAAGCGCGGAATCATTTAGTTTCAATTTTCCCAAAGCGGTTTTTAAATTTTCGTAATCATCAGCTTCGTCCGGATAGAAAGACACGAAAACAACCGGCTGAGGGTCCTTATAGCCGGAAAGCGCCAGTGATCTCACATCTTCTTCTGTTAGCCTCTGATCACTGCTGATTATAGTGTCGCCTATTTTCAAGATCTCCGGATCTTTAAGTCCTGTGGCAATATAGCCAATCTGTCCGGCTTCTATGATCTCATCATTTTTTAATTCTGGAGAAAAATGTCCGAGCTCTTTTACTTTGAATTTATTCTGAGCGGCAACCAAATATGCCTCGCCTTCTCTTTTTAAGGATCCGTTAAAGACTCTGACATTGGCAACGATGCCTTTATGTTCATGATAAAAAGAATCGAATATCAAAGCCTGAAAAATATCCTTATCAAAGATCTTTTCCGAGATCAAAGCTTTTTTAGGAGCAGGAATTTTTTCTATCACTACCTTTAAAAGCTCTTCCACGCCCTGGCCGGTTTTACCCGAAACTTTTAGGATATCATCCGGATTTTCCCCGGTTAATTCACTGATGCTTTTTGCTATTTCTTCCACCCCGTACGGATTCAGATCTATTTTGTTTATGGCGCCGATTATTTTTAGTCCTGCTTTTTTAGCATGATTATAGTTGGCCAATGTTTGGGCTTGTATTCCCTGGGAAGCGTCTACTAGTAAAATAGCGCCGTCTACCGCCGCTAAAGCGCGGGAAACTTCATAGGAAAAATCGCTGTGCCCCGGGGTATCAATTAAGTTAAGGGTGTACTCAGTATCATTATACTTATATTTCATCCGGACCGGTGTCATTTTAATGGTAATACCGCGTTCTCTTTCAAGATCCATTTGGTCCAGATATTGGGCTTTCATTTTTCTCTTTTCAATCGTGCCGGTGAATTCCAAAAGTCTATCGGCTAATGTGGATTTGCCGTGGTCAATATGCGCGATTATACAGAAATTTCTGATATTTTCTAACATTTATAGATTTTAACTTAAAATGAACAAAAAATGAAGTTTCTCTATGTCATTTTTGTTGTCTTTCCGTCATTGCGAGTGCCGCCGACTTGTCCGTCCGAAGCCATGCGAAGGAGGAAGCAATCTACTCATATCTGTCATTCCGGGCTTGACCCGGAATCCAGAGATTATGAACTAAAAACATGGATTCCTGCTTTCGCAGGAATGACAAACAAACAGAAAGGAAGAAAAATGATATAAAAATAAAACCCCCTCACTCTATATGAGTGAGGGGGTGCTTCTCTTAATTCAGAGAGGCGGCCTTGGAAAACTGCTTGATATTCAACGGTTCTCCGGAAACAACTATCTCGTCTTCCGGTTTGATAGTTGTGGATTTTTCAGGTTTTTCCTCCCACGAAAACACGAATGCGCGATCGCTGAGATTTTTTAATTCCACTATGCAAACCTGGAATTCTTTCTCAATTTCGCTTATTGTTTTTCCGACAATCCCGCTCTTGGTATTTATCTTTACCTCTTCTTCTTTTATTGTTTCTATCAATTTTCCCCTCCTAAAGGTTGAATGAACTATGTATAAAATACACTAATTTCACCTATTTGTCAAATTTTCTGTCATTGCGAGCATTTCTCCCTCTGTCATTCCAAACTTGATTTGGAATCCAGTCCTCGACCTGGATCCCGTATCAAGTACGGGATGACGCATTCCTTGCTTCATAAACCGCCTTCAATATCGCTTTTTTAAATTTATTTTTAGAAAATCGCAGCGCAGATTCACGGATCAATTTTTGGTCAAATTGCTTTATTTTTACCCTGTTAAATCCCGCTCTTGCGGGAATTTCTCTAAAAGCGAAATTATTTAACAGGGTGAATCTTTTTACCGCCATAATCAGATCATCTACATTTTGATTGTTAAACAAAATGCCGGTTTTGCCGTCTTCAACTATTTCTCTTCCACCGCCTTGGTTTAGGGCTATTACCGGCGTTCCGCAAGCCTGCGCTTCAGCGGCCACCAGTCCAAAATCTTCTACCTGAGGAAAAATAAAAGCTTGCGCGCCATTATATAAAAGAATTAATTGCTCATCGGTTATGGAAGTTAAAAACTCTATTTTACTTTGCCCGCCAGCTTGCCCGCCATAGCCTTGGCGAAGGAGGGAGCCTTGTTTGCCCGGCGAAACATTCGCGAAGTCGGGGCGAAGGCGGGGGGATTTAGCTAATTGTTTTAAATTTTCCAATTCCGGACCATTGCCGATTATTAAAAGCGGCAAATTCAATTTATTGAATGCCCGAATGATCAGGTCAAATTTTTTGTAGTGAATAAGCCTGCCGACAGCCAAAAAATAATCCCCTTTTTTGACTTTCGGTTTGACGCAGAATTTTTCGGTATCTACCGGCGGATAAATTACTTCCGCCTCTCTTTTATAATATTTTTTTATTTTTTCGGAGATATATTTGGAATTGGCGATTAGTTTTTGCGGTTTTCGTCCAACCCACTTATCCCATATTCTTAAATACCAAAAAGCCGGGGCAGATAAAATTTTTAAATAAGTTTGCCAATTAAAATATTTGTAATGTTCCCAGGCGTAACGCAGGGGCGTATGGCAATAAGAAATATGGATAGTGTTTTTCCCGACTCTCATCCCCTTTCCGAATCCGGCGCTAGAAGATAAAACCACATCGTAGTCATCGTCAACTTTCATAAGCGAAGCGGCGATAGGCATTAGCGGGATAAAAAGCCTGTGATTATTTATTACAAATTTATGAAAGATTCCGCCTTTCTTTTCCACTATTCCCGCTTCCATTCCGTCATTGCGAGAAGTCTGCGCCGAAGCAATCTCTCTGTCATTCCCGCGAAAGCGGGAATCCAGTTCCCCCTTTCTGTCATTGCGAGTCCCGACTTTATCGAGGATCCTCGATTGCTTTGCAATCGGGAAAGCCTGCGACCCTCCTTCGCGTAAAGCTTCGGACAGGTGAGACGTGGCAATCCAGTTCATATCCAAAAAACTTGTTCTAATATCCTTGTCTTTAAATCTCCCGAGTGTTTTTTCCTCATCGTAAAAAAGAGTATAGATTGGCGCATCAGGAAAAAGCTCGCAAAAAGCTTCAAGTACTCTTTCCGCTCCGCCATATTGATTTAGATAATCGTGAATGATTGCAACGCGCATATAATAAATATTAAATTTAAAATTACAAATTTTAAATCAATTTTAAAACAGTAATATCTAAATTTAAAAACAGGTTCTAACATTTATTTCATCTTTTTTGATTTCAAAATTATAACATAGACCCGTAAACCCTTCCTTGTTTTTGTTTATTCATTTAAATTTAGTAATTGGGTATTGATTAAAAATTTAAAATTTGTAATTTAAAATTATTAACAATAATAGTATATAATTAAAAAATGTTTATCATAAAAAGACTAATTGACATACTTGGCTCATTAATAGGTCTAATTATTTTGCTTCCGTTCTTTCCGTTCATCGCGCTGGCCATAAAAATGGATTCTTTTCTTGGACTTCCGATGTCCCAAATATTAACAAATCCTAATCCCCCTCTTTCCCCCTTTATAAAGGGGGATGAAGGGGGATTTTTCGCAAAAATGACAAATAGTCCGATTTTAATAAAACTAGACAGAATAAGCGAAGGAAAAATAATCAAAGTGTATAAATTCAGATCCATGGTTTTAGGCGCTGAAAAACAAAAGAAAGATTTATTAAGCTTAAATGAGCGCAAGGACGGGCCATTCTTTAAGATAAAAAATGATCCCCGCATTACAAAAGTTGGCAGGTTTTTAAGAAAATTCAGATTAGATGAGCTTCCGCAATTAATAAATGTTTTAAAAGGAGAGCTTTCTTTGGTCGGCCCAAGGCCGCACGAACCGGAAGAACTATTTGCTTACCCCAGAGAATATCGCGAGCTTCTTGCGGCAAAAACGGGCTTGACCGGCCTATCTCAAGTGAATGGCGCTTCAGGACTCCCCTTTCTTAAGGAATTAGAATACGACAAATATTATTTGGAAAATCAGTCTTTATGGCTAGATATTAAAATTCTTTTTAAAACTTTGGTTATCTTTTTCACGGACCCCTCTGGGGTATAATGAGAATATTGAATACAGAATATAGAATATAGAATAAAAAACTAAAACTATGAATAAGGAAATTAAGAAAATTCAAAGATTTACCGATTTATTAGTTTGGCAGGAAGGACACAAACTAGTTTTGATGATTTATAAGGAAACTAAAAACTTTCCTTCAGAAGAAAAATATGGACTCACAGATCAAATGAGAAGAGCTGTAGTTTCTTTTACTTCTAATATTGCCGAGGGTTTTAGCAGAAGGTCCTCAAAAGAAAAACATTATTTCTACAGCAACGCTAAGGGTTCAATGACTGAGCTTCAAAACCAGCTTTTAATTGCTAAGGATGTTGGTTATTTATCAAAAGAATATTTTGACGAATGCGCTGAGCAATCAATTATAGCCAATAAACTTCTTACAGGCTTATTGCAAGCTACTCGCCAGAAAAGATACGAATCTTAAATTCAACATTCTCTATTCCTATTCTATATTCAATATTCTAAATTCTATATTCCTTAACCTAATATTATTGTATAATATATCTATGACTACAAATAAAAAAATAGGTGGTTTTACCCTCATGGAAGTTTTAATTTATACCGCCATCTTAGGCGCCACAGGAGCAGTTTTATCCGGCGTTCTGATTGACACTACAAAAATTAAAAGCAGGCAAACTGCCGTCATAGAAGTCAATGAACAGCTTAATTTCACCCTGCAAAATATGCAGAGATCTATTAGGGATTCTTCTGTCATTGATATAGACGCCGGCACTTCCACCTCCACTTTAGTTTTGAGATTTAAAGACGATACCAAAAATCCTACGGAATTTTATATTTTAAACGGCATAGTTTATAAAGAAGAAGCTAACGGCACTCCCCAACCGCTTACCAATAGCAGTGTTGTTGCCGACGCAGTTAACTTTTTAAAAGTTTCCGGATATTCAGGGCATGATTCCGTGCAAATTGATCTGACTTTGAGCTACAACACCACTAATCCGGCATCCGCTTTTTCCCGCACTTTAAGCTCGGCAATTGCCCGCGTGTCCGCCGCTACTTTTGATTCTAATCTTATTCCCGGCGCCGCAACTTTTTATGATATCGGCACTACTGCTTTGCCTTGGAATAATGCTTATATAAGTGGTAGTGTCGGCATCGGAAATACGGCGCCCCTGTCCAAACTGGGTATAACTGGCAGCGCTTCTGTCGGAGCAACTTACGGCATTATCGCGGCGCCAACTTCAGGAATGATAATAGAGGGCAAGACTGGCATCGCCTCTTCTTCTCCATGGGGACTTTTGTCTGTCAATCCCAACGGAATTACCGGTCCAGCTTTTGTGATTGGTTCTTCCACGGCTACTAACTTAATCATCACTAATGGCGGCAACGTCGGCATTTCCTCCACGACTCCCGGCAGTTTGTTTTCTGTGGGAAATACTAATGGCATAAACTTTTCAACTGCCACATCTACTTTTTCTTCAACTGGCGGAATAGATGTTGCAAGAGGCTGTTTTGCCATAAATGGAACTTGTGTCGCGGGCGGAAGCGCGAGTTTGACGGGTTCTACCGGCCAGCTTGCATACTTTAGCAGTGCAAACACCGCAGTCGGAACATCAACGATATTTATTTCAACTGCCGGCAAAGTCGGCATAGGGACGACGACACCAGAATCAACACTTGACGTAAGAGGACGCGATACTGGATTATTTACGGAAGTAGGTGTGGATGACAGTTATAGTAAAACGCTTATCCATGCCAATGGAACAGACGGTTCCGCTACTATAACCGATGAATCCAGTAAAACTATGACGCGCCAAGCAGACGCTCAAATTGACACAGCATTTCAAAAATTTGGGACAGGTTCTATTTTGTTTGATGGTACAGGCGACTATGTTGCCGGACCAACGGATAACGTTGACTATGAAATGGGAAGCGGCGAATTCACTATAGATCTATGGTACAAAAGCGCGATTACTACGGATAGTCAATGGACTAACCCTATAATTGCATATGGAGACAATACCGGCGCCGGTTCCAGTTGGAAAATTTACGGCGGGAAATATTTATGGGCGTATATTTGGAACAGCTCTGCGACGGCCTACGATGTAACCTCTACGGTGGACACCAGTGATAATGCTTGGCACCACGTCGCCTTTATTAGGCAAAGCAACACGCTAAAATTATACATAGATGGTGCACTTCAAGACACTAAAGACGTAACAGGGGTTCCGACCAATGACGCCGCCACCGCCGGCTTTTTCCTTGGCGCAGACTCTGCCCCTGGGTCAAGATTTACCGGGGCAATAGATGAGGTTCGTGTAAGCAAAGGGATTGCCAGATGGACAGCTAATTTTACGCCTCCAACTTCCGCTTATGGAAACTATAATGGAGGAAAGAATTATTTTTCTGTTAGCGATGCTTCAGTGGGTGATGTTTTGACGGTAAATTCATCCGGCAAAGTCGGCATTGGGACGACGGCGCCAGGGACGTACGCGCTTAGTGTTGTCGGAACAGCCGGATTGTCTACGGGAACTGCCTGGACTAGCACTTCTGACCAGCGATGGAAAAATGTTTATAGTGAATTAAAAGGAGAGTCTCTTAATAAAATAATGGCTCTTCGCCCTGTTTCTTACAGATGGAACGCGCTTCACGACAGCCAGTTTGGCACAAATCCGGGATTGAAGTATGGATTTATTGCTCAAGAGGTTAAAAATGTTATTCCGGAAATGATCTCGCAAGATGATAAAGGATACTATTGGTACAATCCAACCGGTATGGAAGCAATTTTGACCGGCGCTATTCAAGACCAGCAGAAACAGATTGAAGAATTAAGAGCCGAAATTACTGGACTGAAATTAAAAATAAGGTAAGTTTAGAAGCAAAAAAACCTCCAAAATTTTGGAGGTTTTTAATTTAGGAAGTCGGACTTCCTAAAATTATTTTCCGTGGCACTTTTTGTATTTTTTTCCGCTTCCGCATGGACAATTATCATTTCTGCCAACTTTTTGGCCATTCATCTTGTTGTCATTCCGGGCTTGACCCGGAATCCAGTTCTTTTCCTGGATTCCCGCTTTCGCGGGAATGACAGAGGAGGCTGCTTGTTGTTTAATCATTTCCTCAATTTTTTCTTTATTTTCAACAAGCCATTTCTCAAAACCCTCCAGCATCTGCCTATATAAAACGTGGCTTTCACGGCGATATTCAACAAGCGGATCATGCTGGCCATAAGCCCTTATTCTCACAGATTCCCGCAGGGCCTCCATACTTTCCAAATGATTCATCCAAAACAGATCTAAAACAGAAAGTATTTGTGGATGAGTACTTTTTTCAAGCATTTCCTGGCGTTTCTTATAAACAGAGAGTCTTTGTTTATTTAAAATGTCGTCATAATCAAGCAAATTTTTTCTTGAGTCAAAATTAAATCCTTCAATTTTGGTTTGAGCTTGAGAAACTGCTTTGGACACAATCCCCGATTCAATTGGCATATTTTCAGGGATATTAAAATTTTCCATTAAATTTTTAATTCTTTCTCCGCCAAAAACACGCAAAAGATCATCTTCCAAGGAAAGGAAAAACTGGGATGAGCCTTGATCTCCCTGCCTTCCGCTTCGTCCCTGAAGCTGATAGTCAATTCTTCTAGCCTCGTGCCTTTCCGTGCCGATCACGTGGAGTCCGCCCAATTCTTTTACCTTTTGGTTTTCTACCGGATCCACCGGATTGCCGCCAAGAACAATATCTACACCACGGCCCGCCATATTAGTGGCGACTGTCACGGCCCCGACTCTTCCTGCCTGGGCAATAATGGCGCCCTCACGTTCATGATTTTTAGCATTTAATATTTCGTGTCTCACGCCGAATTTATTAAGCAAATTAGACAAAATTTCATTTTTTTCTATAGAAATTGAACCGATGAGTATCGGCTGACCCATTTTTTGCCTTTCTTTAACATCTTCAATAATGGCGTTGTATTTCGCGCCTTCGTTTTTATAAATCAAGTCTGGCTGATCAATTCTCGCCAAAGGTTTATTGGTCGGAATATTTAAAACTTTCAGTCCGTATACTTTTTCAAATTCCTCGGCTGAAGTCCTGGCAGTGCCGGTCATACCCCCAATCTTTTTATAAAGCCTGAAATAATTTTGAATTGTAATTTGCGCATAGGTCCTGGATTCATTTTGAACTTGCGCATTTTCTTTCGCCTCCAAGGCCTGATGCAATCCGCCGGAATATCTTCTGCCCGGCATAAGCCTGCCGGTAAACTGGTCAACGATAATTACTTCATTATTTTTTACCACATAATCTTTGTCTCGCCTGAACAAACCGTAAGCTTTCAGGGTTTCCTGCAAATATCGGGTCAGTCTCAGATTTTCCGGATCATAAAGATTTTTTATCTTTAAAGCTTTTTCAACTTTATTTATTCCTTCGTCGGTGATGTCGGCCGACTTCATTTTCTCGTCAATTATATAATCCTCGTCCTTTTTGAGCATGGAAACTATGCGCGAAAATTGCTTATAAAAATCGCTGGATTCTTCGTCCGGAGCAGAAATAATAAGCGGGGTCCTAGCTTCATCAATTAAAATGCTGTCTATTTCATCAATTACTACATAATTATGCCCTCTTTGCGCCTGGTTTCCGCTAGAATAAGCTAAATTGTCCCTTAGGTAGTCAAAGCCGAATTCATGGTTTGTGCCATAGGTAATGTCCGCTAAATAGGCTTCTTTGCGCGAAATTGGCCTTAAATACTCGCCTTGCACCATAAAACTGCCGGTTGTGTCCCTTTCCCTGTCTATGAGCGTTTCAGCGTTTTTAGAGATGTATTTTGGGTCATACATCAAAGCGCCTTCGTGGATCAAACAAGCCACAGAAAGCCCCAAAGCATGATAAATTTGGCCCATCCAAACAGCATCTCTTTTGGCTAAATATTCATTGACGGTTACCACGTGAACGCCTTTTTTGGAAAGCGCATTCAAATATATCGGCGCGGTGGAAGCCAATGTTTTTCCTTCACCGGTTGCCATTTCAGCAATTCTTCCTTCGTGGAGCGCCAAGCCGCCCATCAGCTGGACATCAAAATGACGCTGGCCAAGATTTCTCTTGGCAGTTTCTCTGACTAAAGCAAAACCTTTTACCAATTCATTCTCGCCTATTTCTATTTCAAAAAGTTTTTTGCTTTCTTCCAAAAGCTGTTCATTGCTCAAAGAAGATATTTCTTTTTCCAGATCATTTATTTTTTCAATAACCGGTTTAAGCTTCTTGACCGGATCAAAAAAAGAAAAAAAGTTAAACATTTATTTTTCTGTCATTGCGAGGAGTCTGCGACGTGGCAATCTCGTGATTAAAATAGATTGCTTCAGCGGCAATCGCAATGACGAGTATTATATTTTTACTCAGACTTTTCTTTAAACTCAATAATTTCTTCTTTCATTATGTCTTTCACTTTATCTATCGCTTTATACGCATCCTCGGCTGAATGTTCGGCGCGGAGCATTTTTTCTCCCAAATTAAGATTCATTTCAGCGTAAAAAACTTCACCCTTGCTATGGTGGTTAGTGGTTCTGGCCAATTCAAATTTAACGTTTATTTTGCCGGATTTTTCCCATTTCTCTAAAAATTTGGAAAGCCCGGAAATTTTGGTTTCAATATACTGCTTAATAGCGGGAGTTAATTCTAAATTTGTTGCCTTAATATCTAAGTTCATATATTTTTACTAATTTTAATTATTATCTTCGTCATTGCGAGAAGTCTGCGACGAAGCAATCTCTAGTAATTCATTAGATTGCCACGCCCCTTTAGGGCTCGCAATGACGGACTGGATTCCGGGTCGAGCCCGGAATGACATAAATTTTTTCTTTTTACTAATCTTAAATAAGATTATAACTTAAAAACATCAAATAAAAAAGGGCGAAATCATATTAGATCCGCCCTTTTATTGAAACTTATTCCCCTGCCTTTACCGGAACTTCGAACCAGCCGGTTTTGTCCATAACCGCATTTTCGCTAGCAAAGACCAGATCGGCAAAAGCCTCCTCGCTTTTCTGATCCTCGCTACTCAGCTCTTTTTTCGGTTCTGACATCTTTTTTATCTCCTTTTTCTGAATTTGGAACGAACAATTCACTTGAGTGTATAATATACACTATTTTCTCATTCTTGTCAAATTTAGAACGTCATATAAGATATATCTTAAAACACGTTCCAATTTTCTAAGGACTAAAGTTTAAATTTATTTCTTAAAAACTATAAATTTAAGACCTACGAAATTCCAAGTAAGAGTAAACACTACTGCAAAACAGGCCCCTACATTCGCCCATAAGACCGGTGAAAATCCGATTGGGGCGCTAATGTAATTTACTACATATGTGGCAACGCCGACATTAACTATTGCGCCAACCAAATAAACGCCCAAAAACTTCAAAAATTCACCAGGCTTTGCGCCGCACGCATCATCGGACTTGAAAGTCCAATATTTATTCATAAAATAGCTATTGGTGACCGCAATCATAAAAGAAATAAATTTAAAAACTGGATAGTAAACACCGCTGCTTTTTTCGGTAAAAAAAATAAGAAAATTCAGCACCGCGAAATCTATTCCGGTATTTATAGCTCCAACAAGGAAGAATCTGATGAATTGAGGAATAAAAGGATACCTTTCTTTCAAATTACTAAATCTTGCTATCATTTTTTAATCTATTTCGTAGGTTATGCTCACATTTACGGTCACTTCTTGGCTACCCGGCTCAATTGATGGTGCCCGAACTGCTTCATCGGTCGCTCCTCCACCGATTCCATAACTCATTGTTTTAGCGTAGATTGGGTAATTGTTTTGATAATCGGAAAAAGTGACCACTCTTTTAATTCTTACTCCATTTTGTTTTGCCATTTCTCTGGCTTTTACAAAAGCTTTCTCAAAAGCCTGATCACGCGCAACTTTCAAAGCTTCATCTTGGTTTTCTATGGCAAAAGACAGGGAGCTTATGTTGTTAACGCCGAGTCCGGGCAACGCGCCTAAAATGCCGCTAATCTTTGAAAAATCACGGATCTGAATATAGATGGTCTGGGTTAATGTGTAGCCGCTAATGAAACTTTCCCTCTTATCTTCGTTGTATTCATATTTTGGAGAAAGGCTGTATCCTGCCGTTTGGATATCTTTTGATCCGATCCCCTGCGACTTTACAAAATCAATGGCCTTATTCATTTTCTTAATATTTTCTTCGGATATTTTAACGGTATCGGCGCCTTCGGTCACAACAGAAAAATTAATCTTAGCTATGTCCGGAGTAACCACAGTTTTGCCTTCAGCTGAAACAGAGATCGTGCGATTTGAAGAAGTGGTATCAACATACCGGCGCAACGCGCTAACTGAAAATATGCCCAAAATCACCAAAACTATTAATAATATGTTTAAAATAGGCCAAAAATATTTTTTTAATGATTCTAAATTATTATCCATCCCGCACATAACAAAGATTTGAAAACAAAGCTTTCTTACTCTCTGTTTTTATTAATTATTATTTTAAACGACTTTATTACTTTATTTTTGAATCTGCACATACAAATTAATTATCTTTGTTATGTGCGGGATCCATTTTTTTATTTATATTTAAATACTCAATACAATTATATAATAACATATAATTTTTCTGTCATTCCAGCCCCCGATGTAGCTCGAGGGTAAACTACGGCTGGAATCTAGAAAAAGAACTGGATTGCCACGTCGCAGACTCCTCGCAATGACAGATGGGAAGGAAAAATAAAATTAAAAAATATGGATTTCGATTTTTTCAAAAAAATAGTTTTGGATCTAAACTTGCTCCCCCAACCAAAACTCCATCTATCTCCTTATATTTAAGAAAATCACTTATATTTTTTGAGTTAACGGAGCCGCCATATAAAACTAACAACCTACAACCAACAATCCCGACGCGCTCAGCGGTCGGGACTCCGACCTCGCTTTTAGCGAGCGCCGGAGCTAATGACCCGGAAAGACTTTTAATAAATTTGATCATTTCCAGAGCAACTTCCGGAGAACAATTATTCCCGGTGCCGATTGCCCAAATTGGTTCGTAGGCGACGATGAGAGAATTGTGAATTGAGAATGATGAATTACGAATAAGAAATAGGTCTTTTTCTAATTGATCCCTGACAAACTCTTTCGATGAAACGCTTAATTCATTATTCATACTTCCTGATTCTTTTTTGGATTCGCCCACGCAAAGTATTGGAATAAGCCCGTTATCCAATGCCGTTTTTATTTTTTTAGATATTATTTCATCGCTTTCACCCATAGCCCGTCTTTCCGAATGACCGATAATTGCATATTTTACTCCTAAATTAACAAGTTCTGACGCAGATATTTCCCCCGTAAAAGATCCTCCATTTGTATTTTTATAAAATAAGTCCTGGGCTCCAAGTTTGGCTGTTTTAATAATTTTTCCAATTTCTTCAATAAATACGAACGGCGGCGCAACCACGATATTTTTATGATCACTTTTTCTTGCCATATCTATCGCGCTTTCTAAAGTTTCCGGATTCATTTTCCAGTTAAAAACAACCAATTTGCCCGCATATTTTGTTGCTTTAGTATGCAGGGCGTTTAACAAAGTATTTAAAATGCGATCCCTGGTAGCTTTGTCTTTTACAACGTGCCAAATCATAGGGGAAACTGAAATAAATATGATTAAAAGAACTATAAAGACAATATACCTGTCTATATTTGGAATAACGTTCCCTAAATAGTATCCAAGCAAAGGTAATCCAATGCCCCAAAGAGCTCCGCCAATAATATTGAATGATAAAAATTTGCTGTACTGCATTTTTCCGACTCCAGCTAAAATTGGAGCAAACGTCCTAATGCCTGGCATAAACCTCGCCAGAATTATCGCCTTTCCGCCATATTTCTCATAAAACATCTTAGCTTTGTTTAAATTATCTTTATGGAATAAAAATGAATCCTCTCTTTTGAATATCATGGGGCCAACTTTTTTTCCGAAAGCATAGCCAAAATTATCGCCAATAACGGCAGCGATAAATATTAAAAATATCAGATCCCAAATATTTAAAAATCCTTGGGATGCCAAAAAACCGGCCGTAAAAATCAGGCTGTCTCCCGGCAAAAAAAATCCGATAAAAAGCCCTGATTCGGCAAAAACAATTATAAAAATACCGAGATATCCGATTGCTTTAATTAAAGGTATGAGATCGAACATTTTATTATAGATTAACTATTCTGTTCCAATAATACCATTCCAAGACATCCTTAGCGACAGGAACCGCGTTCAGACTGCCTTCTTTCGCATTTTCAATTAAAACTAAAATTGCTATTTGCGGATTTTCCAGCGGCATAAATCCTACAAAAAATGCATTTGTTTTCAAATTATTAGAAACCTGCGAACTTCCTGTTTTAGCGCCTATGCCCACTGGTATACTGCTAAGCATATTCGCCGTGCCATAATGTTTGCTTACTGCATCGCCCATTCCCCTTTTAATTTCTTTTATATAATTTCCTAGATTGCTAAAATCTATTAAAGTTTCACTGGCCGCATCTTTTAATACATGCGGCTTATAAAAATAACCGCCGTTTCCTATGGCCGCAATCTGGGAAATTAATTGGATTGGCGTAACCAACAGATCTCCCTGCCCGATACTGACGTTATATGTATCGCCTATTCTCCAAATATCATTTTTATCGGCTTCTTTTTGAACCGGATCCGGCAAAAAACCTTCGGCTTCGCTGGGCAAATCAATTCCTGTTTTCTTGCCCAAACCGAATTTTTGCCAATACTCTTTAAGCTTATCAATTCCCAAGCCTTTTTGGTCTTCAAATCCTCCGCCAACTTCGTAAAAATAAACGTTGCTGGATCTTGCCAGAGCCGAATAAAGATCCACCCAGCCATTTGCCTTCCAGTCTAAAAATCTGCTTGGCTTTGTAGAATCATATGGATTTGGTATTTCAATATAGCCAATAGAAAGAATTTGTTTTTTTGGATCAATAAGACCCTCTGCTAAGGCCGCCAGTCCCACCATTGGTTTTATGGTTGAAGCCGGCGTATAAGCGCCGGAAATAGCTTTATTGAAAAGCGGAGCATAGACAGAATTTAAAATTCTATTTTTTTCCGCGTTATTTCTCGATCTGGAAAAAATATTATTGTCAAAACTCGGCAGACTGATAAGGGACAGAACTTCTCCATTTTGGGGATTGATAGCTAGGCCCACAGCCGAATTTCTTCCTAAATTTATCAATGCTTGGTTGAGGCTATTATAAAAATAATTTTGCAGATCAGCGTCTATTGTGAGCGTTATGCTTTCCCCATTCTTAGGCTCTTCAACTATCTTTTTATCAAAAATATTGCCCTTTGCATCTCTATAAACGATAGTTTTGCCGTCAGTCCCTTTTAAAATATCATCATAAGACAGCTCTATTCCGGTTTTTCCTATTATTTCATTGCTTTTATCGCTCATACCTGTATAACCTAAAACGTGAGAAAAAGCCGGTCCGTCAATATATTGGCGTTTATAATCGTCTATTATTTCAACGCCTTTTAGATTTAAAGCTTTTAAGCTTATTATTTTTTCTGAATCAACATCTCTAGCCAAAATAAAAGATGGGGATCTTTCTATGTTCTGACCGGAAATTTTATTTCCAATTTCTAATAGAGGTATCTCTAATATATCGGAAAGGGCTTGTTTTTCTGCTTCAGAATTTTCTGAAAAATCTTTAATTTTTAAAGAAACAGCAAAAGCCGGAATATTTTCCACCAACGGTTCTCCATAACGATCGTAAATGATACCCCTATTGCTCGGATTATAAATTTCCTTGCCGACATTGGCTTCCGATCTGAGGCTATAAAATCCCCCCATAAATGAGCTCAAATACAACACCCTCAAAAAAACTACCCCGGCTATTAAAATTGCCGCCGCAGCGATCAAGGCAAAAGCTTTTTTAGATACAGGGAGCTCTAAATGATTTAAATTTTTATGCGAAGAAAAGCTGTCAAAAACAGCTTCTTCAAAAAAAACTTCTTCCTTTGATGAAAAATTATTCTTTGCCATTTAATCCTTTATACAAAAATCCGAAGGCCAAACTTATTAATACATTATAAAATAGTTCCCATAAAAATAAGCCGAAATTGTTAAAAATGAACTTGTAATCAACGAGCAGGTAAAGCATTGCTGTTAAAATTGAAGTGAGTAAGAAAAAATTTAAATATGTATTTTCACTTAAATATTTTTTAAAATAAAAAGCTGAGAGCATTATTACTCCAAAAAGAACCACTTCTTTTGAGATAAAAACAGAATAATCTAAACAAATTAAAGAGACCAAGACTAAAATTAAGTATTTCCAAAATTCTTTTTCGGAAAAGAGCAAAACAACCAATACCGCCAAAATAAGATTGGGTTTTACGCCGCTAAAAATTATAAGAGAGGCGCTCTGCGCTAAACCGATCATAGAAACCAACGTTATGTCTAAAAAAAATGCCATCCTCTCTTTCATACTAGATCAATATAAATTAATTTTTTAGAACTTCAAAGTTTTTTATGATTAAGGCATCTTCTAACAAGGCGATGCTGTAATCGACTCTTAGATATGCTTTTTGAAATAATCCGGCAGTATCTGTATTTTTATTTTCAACTATTTGAACCTCACCTAACTTAAAGCCATATGGATAATTTTTATCCGCATTATAAACAACTTCCCCATTTTTAATGGTTTTACTTTTCTCAATCATCTCCAGAGTCGGAGGAATGCCTCCTTTCAATAAAGCGTCGGTTTTATTCTCCCCAATTTTAACGGCAGCAATGAAATCCTTATCAAAAATCGTTCTGACTAGAGCGGTATTTTTATTAACTTTTATGATCTGCCCCAATAAAACACCTGGGGCGGCAGCAACGGCTTGATACTGCTGAATGCCGCTTATTTCACCGCTAGCTATGCCTATCAAATTTTGATCATTGAACGGATAAGAAGAAAATATCTTTGAATAAAAATACTCCCATTTGCCGTCGCTAAGCTCTTTTCCGCTTAGATTTTCAGCAATATAAAGCTCTGTTTTTAAAGAATCATTTTCTAGCGCCAATCTTTCAATTTCATTTTTAGCGTTTAATGAAGGTGAAAATAAATTTTTAACAAAAATTAAATTATTACTGAATAATAAAATCAGCAAGACCGCAATTATCGCAAAACGGATAAAGATCATGCCAAATTTATCCTGCTAAATTAATTATAAATTTTTGATAATAGCACATAATATCTAGATTTTTTGTTTTTTAACTAAATCAGTTAACTATTTTAGCGGGCTAATAAATTTGAGCACCCTGTTAAATGCCGCCTAGCGGCAATCCGTCAACTGACGGATTATTTAACAGGGTAAGGTTTTGTAGCTTCGTCTCGCTTCGCAAGACTCAGACAAAGCCCTTATATTTTAATCTCTTTGGGTCTCAAAGGATTATTTACCAGGTAAGAATATTTAATGAGATTTTCGGCTATCATTCCGGCCCCCCTTGCAACGCAGGTTAATGGATCCTCAACGATTCTGGTGGTTACAGTTATTTCCTTTTCAACTAATTTATCTATGCCTTTCAACAAGCTCCCCCCGCCGCAAATAAAGATACCTCTCTTAAGAACGTCTCCGACTAATTCTGGTGGAGTCGTTTCTATGGTTTCTTTTATTGAATCTATGATTATTTTTAAAGATTTAGAAATTGCCATTCTGATATGCGTATCTCTGACAATAATTTCTCTTGGAAGTCCCGTTGTCATATCCCTTCCCCTTATGGGCAAGTCCATCTTTTGGTCTAGTGGCAACGCTGATCCGATATTTATTTTCAGTTCTTCGGCTGTAGGTTCGCCGATAGCCAAATGAAATTCGTCCCGGATAAATCTGACAATATCTTCATTTAATTTATCACCTGCAATTTTAATACTCTTAGCATTTACTATGCCGCCCATAGAAATTACCGCTATTTCAGTAGTGCCCCCTCCGATATCAATGATCATATTAGAAGTTGGCTCATCTATCGGCATTTTAGCTCCTAAAGCGGCCAAAAGTGGCTCTTCAACGATATAAACTTTGCTGGCTCCGGCGCCGATCACCGCATCTTCAACAGATTTACGCTCAACTTCAGTAAGATTACTGGGTACGCCTATGACGGCTTTGTTAAAATTTAAAAAATTTGACGGTCCAACTGCTTTTTTAAGCAAAAAATTGAGCATTTCTTGGGTCATTTCAAAGTCAGAAATAACGCCATTGATAAGCGGTCTGATAACGGTAATGTGAAGCGGGGTTCTGCCAATCATTTTTTTAGCCTCTTCTCCGATGGCCACTATTTGTCCGGTTTTATTATTGATGGCGGCAATTGAAGGCTCGTTTATAACCATGCCTTTGCCGGCCAGATAAATAAGCGAATTAGCTGTGCCGAGATCAATTCCTATATTTTTTGAAAAATAATCGAAAATTTTCATTTTTGTAAAATTTTAATTAGTTCTGCTTCAGAGATCAGATCAGTTTTTTTGGATCCTCTTATTTTTAATTCAATTTTTTTGGCAGCCAACGTTTTTTCACTGATTACCACCCTATTCGGAATCCCCATCAGATCCGCGTCATTAAGTTTTTCTCCCGTTGAAGCGTCTCTGTCATCATACAATACCTCAATATCATTCTTAACTAGTTTTTCATATAAGGCCATAGCTGCCTTAGTTACTTTGCCATCCGAATCTTTACCGCTTAATTCAACTAAGTGAACTTGAAATGGAGCTACTGTTTCAGGCCAAATAATCCCATATTCATCACTGAACTCCTCTACGATGGTTCCTAAAACTCTGGTTGGTCCAATTCCGTAAGAGCCCATTATTACCGGTTTTTTCTCGCCGTTTTTATTCAAAAATGAAATTCCAAAAGCTTCGGAAAACTTGATTCCCAACTTGAAAATATTACCCACTTCAATAGCTCTGCCAGATTGTATTGGATTTTTGCAATTTTTATGAGCTTCGGGCTTATAAACTTCCTGATTTTGGCCGAAACCGCACTTTTCGCAATAAAAAATAGTATCTTCTCCGGCGGGATTGAGAACTTGAAATTCATGGGTATATTCTTTCGTAAAGTCCCCGCCCCCAGTTTCACAAATTAAAGTTTTAAGACCAAGTCTCTTAAATATATTTTTGTAGGCATTGATAACTTTTTCATAATAATTATCCAAATCTTCTTTTGATTCGTGGAAACTGTACAAGTCTTTCATTGAAAATTCGCGTCCGCGCAAAAGTCCGGCTTGAGGCCTTGCCTCGGCTCTGAACTTAGTTTGAATCTGATAGGCGGCCTTAGGAAGATCTTTATAAGAATTAATGAACTTTACGGCTATGGCCGAGATGACTTCTTCGTGAGTCCAGCCAAGGCCATATTCAAAATCTTTTTTATCTTTATTTTCTGTGCCGGTTGAAGTTTTGTAAATAACATCCACTCCCCATCTTCCAGACTTTTCCCAATATTTTTTCTGGATCAAAGAAGGCATCAAAAGCTCTTCTGCGCCAATGGCATTTATTTCTTCTCGAATAATCTTATTTATTTTTTCTAAAACTCTCAAGCCCAAAGGAAGCAGGGTATAAACTCCGGCGGAAGATTTATCTATGAATCCCCCTCTAAGTAAAAATTGGGCATTTTTAGATGCCTCACTTTCAGAAAGTTTCCTCGATGTCTTTGCAAATAATTGAGATTGTTTCATTTTACTAGTACTAATATTTTAAGCGAAAAACGGTGATAAAACAAATCTAAAAAAGACCGATCACGTCCTTAATTGTCGTAAATACAAATAAAGAAAAAAGAACAATAAAGCCAAATCCATTCACTATCATTTCAGTTTTTTGGCTTACAGGAGAACCTTTTATTTTTTCAATTAAAATCACTATAAACCACCCGCCATCCAGCATTGGGAATGGCAAAAAATTAAAAATTACAAGATTTATAGAGAGAAAAGCCAGAAGCTGAAGAAAATAAACCAGTCCCGCTTTAGAAACTAATGATCCCATGGCAAAAAGACCGACTGGACCCACTAAACTTTGAATAGCCGAAGAATCCGTAAATAATCTGCCAATTAAAGAAATATATCCACCCAGATAGGAAATAACTAAACCACACGCAGTTTTAAAACTTTCAATGACACCTTCCACTATCCCGGTTTTTGGCGTACCTGTCTCGCTATAATAAATTCCTAATATTTCTCCTGTTTTAGAGCTTTCTTCCGGAAAAAGAACTGATATATTCTTTTCAGAACCATCCCTTTTTACTTTAAAATCTGCTTCTTTTCCGGCGCTTTCCTTTAAATAACTATTGAATTCATCGGCATTCTGAAAATTTAATATTAAATCTCCTTTTTGGAACCCGGAATAGTAAGCCAAGCTCTCGGGCTTTATATCCGCCACAAAAATACCCTGCGGGATTCCCAAGGTCATAACTATAAAAAGCAAGAACCATCCTAAAAAGAAATTTATCATGACGCCCCCGGCGATTATCAGCGCCTTTTTCCAAAAACTCTGACGCATAAAACTGGTGTGAGGCGGAAGATCTTTTCTTTCCACTTCGGACCTTAAGCCGTTTATTTTGAGAAAGCCTCCCCACAAGATCCAATTGAAGCTATAAATTGTTTCTTTTATTTTCTTGCTCCAAATTCTGGGCGGAAAACCTATTCCAAATTCTTCAACAGCAACACCAAAAAACTTAGACATTAAAAAATGCCCAAGTTCGTGCACTATAACAACAAAAGAAAGTCCTAAAAAAACAATTATTCCCATAAAAACTATTTTTAACCCTACTCAAATATCTCCTTAATTTTCGCTCCGAGCACCTTATCTACTTCCCCGTTGTATCTGTCTACAATCTTTTGCACTTCTTCTTTTTTCTTAAAGGCCACATCTTCTGAAAAAACATCCTCGTCCTCCATTTTTTTAATACTCTTATTTGAATCATCTCGAGCGCCACGAATTTTTATTTTAGTTTCCTCTGTTATTTTTCTGATAACTTTTTCCAATTCTTTTCTTCTCTCTTCTGTTAAAGATGGCAAACTTACCCTAATTAAATTGCCGGTAATACTGGCCCCAATCTTTAAAGAAGAATTTTCAATAGCTTTTGCCACTGCACCAGCCACGGTTGCATCCCAAACCGAAATATTTATTTCTCTCGGCGGAACTATAGATATAGAACCCAATGCCTTAATTGGAGTCAATTGGCCAAAATATTCAACTTTTATGTCCTCAACCATTCTGGCTGAAGGCCTGTTGCTTCTTATAGTTTGGAATTCGGTTTTAAGAAATTCTAAAAAGTTCTTAAGTTTTGCGTCCAATTCTTTAGTAATATCCATTTTTTTATATTTTATATTGCTTCAATTTGTAAACGTTTGTTAACATTATAACTTTTTATCAAAAATAGTCTACTTAAAATCGACTTAATCATTTGATGATTTTTTACAGGATCTTTTCTTAATATAACAATCAGACTTTCAAAAAATTGATCTAATATTTCCGGTTTTTCTTTTTGATCATCAACTAACTTTTTAATGAATTGTGATCTGTTAAGACCAGTGAATCTTAAAAATTTTTGAGCCAACTCATCTATTTCTGATAATTCTTTGTTATTTATCAGGTTCATAGCCCTCCCTGGCCTGCCATAAGCAAGAACTGCTAGTTCTTCGGCTTTATCTTTTTTAACACCTATATCTTTTATCAAAAACTCACTAATCTCATTTTTGCTTATTCTTGGGAAATATATTTTTTGCAGTCTGGAAAGAATTGGCGGCAAAATATTATTCAGATTGCTGACAACCAAAATTATTAAAGCGTGTTCTGGGGGTTCCTCGGTTATTTTTAAAATGGCGCTCTGCGCTTCCGCAGTTAACAAGTCCGCATTGTCTATAATTACGGTCCTTTTTTGAGAATTTTGGGGTTTTTGCCACAGAAAATTCTTAATTTCTCTCACGCAATCAATACCGGAGTCTTTTATGATTAAAACTTCGGAAAGCATTTTTCCTTTTGAGTTGAAATCGCCAGCTTCCAAAAAATTAGCCAGTGACAGAGCAAAACTGAATTTACCAACTTGTGGCTCTCCAAAAAAAATATAGCCGTGAGAGAGACTCCCCCTTTTAGCTAAAATAAAAAAACTTTCTTTTAGATCTTTATGTCCGCAAAGCATTGCTTAATTTTTATCTTTTATTAAGCAATGTTCTCTTATAAACATCCAAATGAGTCAGGATAATTCCGGCGCCTTTTGCTACGCAGAACAAGGGCTCGTCAGCGATATATGTCTGCACACCAGTCATTCGTTTAAAAAATTCATCAATATTTCTAAGCATCGCGCCTCCGCCGGAAACAATAATTCCTTTTTCCATAATATCCGCCACAAGTTCCGGAGGAGTTTCGTTGAAAACATTTTGAACGGAAGCGGCTATATCAATAAGATGAGGTGTCAAAGCTTCCGCTATTTCGTTGGAATTTACAATTATATCTTTTGGAAGTCCGGAGATGAGATCCCTTCCTCTTAACTGATATTCTAATTTATCCTTGGTCGGCAAAGCCGATCCGATCTGGATCTTAACCTGTTCAGCTGTCTGTTCGCCAATGGCGAGAGAATATTTTTTCTTAATATAATCCGTAATTACTTGATCAAATTTATTACCGGCAATGCGGAGACTGGACCAAGAAACTATACCCCCTAAAGAAACAACGGCCACCTCGGATGTTCCGCCGCCGATGTTAATAATCATGCTTCCGGAATAGGCATTAATAGGTATTCCTGCTCCTAATGCCGCCAGAATCGGTTCTTTGACGATATATGCCTCTTTGGCGCCCGCTTCACGCGCGGCGTTCATAACCGCCCTCCTTTCAGTCGGGGTGATGCCAGCAGGAGAAGATATAACCACATCGGGTTTAAACAGATTAAATCTTCCATTGGCCCTGGAAATAAAATACCTAAGCATTGCCTTAGTGATATAGTAATCCGCTATCACGCCATCTTTTAACGGCCTATACGCCATTAAATCCGCCGGTGTTCTACCAATCATTTCTTTTGCTTCCCTGCCGACAGCCAAAACAGTGTTATCTGGTTTGCTCAAGGCCACAATTGTAGGCTCATTAATAATAAAGCCCTTACCCGAAACAAAAACGATTGTATTTGCCGTCCCAAGATCTATTCCTATTTTACGATTAAACATTTTATTATATTTAAAAAATTAATTAGTTCTTTTTATATCTGCTCCTAGTTTCGCTAGTCGCTCATCAAGTTTTTCGTATCCCCTGTCTATCTGTTCAATATTTCCAATCACACTTTTACCTTTTGCTAGTAAGGCCGCAATCACGAGCGTGGCTCCCGCTCTCAAATCTAAACTTTCTATCTCTGCTCCTTCCAAAACTGTCGGCCCGGTAATAATTGCCCGATGAGGATCTAGGATAACTGCATCCGCCCCCATCTTTTTCAATTCATTTATATATTTTAATCTGCCTTCATACATAATGTCAAAAATAAGCGAACTGCCCTTGGCCTGTGTGGCTAAAACTCCAAATGGAGCCTGAAGGTCGGTTGGAAAGCCTGGATAAGGAAGCGTTTGAATTTTTGCCGCCTTTAATACCGAAGCCTTTCCATTTACACGGATATTATTATCGCTTATTTCAAAAGATACTCCAAAATCCCTTAATTTCATAATGGGCGCGTCTAAAAATTCGGGGTTGCACCCCTTAATTAAAATATCGCTCTTCGTGGCCGCCGCCAAAACAGCAAAAGTTCCCGCCTCAATAGGATCATTGATTATTCTGTGTTTTATTTCTTTATTGGCGCTGTTCTCTCTCTTTTTGACGAATAAAAAATTGGTGCCTAGTCCGGAAATAGATACTCCTATCTTTTTCAAAAAAATAGAAAGATCTAAAACATGCGGCTCTGTCGCGGCCAGCCTTATTTCCAAATTGTTGTCAGCCGCGAACATCAATAAATTTTCCGTGGCAGTGACGCTTAATTCTTTTAAGATTATTTTATTGCCCTTTATTTCATTAAAAGACAATTCATACAAACCGGCTTTTTCATCAAAATTAATTTTAACTCCAAGTTCTTTAAATGCTTCAAGGTGGGTATCTAATGGTCTGGCGCCGATATGGCAGCCGCCCGGAGTGGCTAATTTGAATTTTTTAAATCTGGCAAGCATTGGTCCCACCAAAAGAACCGATGACCTTATTTTTTTAACCAAAACGTGGTCTATGAGCTCAGGTGAAAAATCGGTATTATCTATTTCAATAGAATATTCGCCTATCCATTTCTGTTTGGATCCGCAGCTTTTTAATATATCAAGCATCGTCAAAACATCGCCTATTTTGGGGATGTTTTCCAGGATAGTTTTACCGGTAGTATTTAAAATTGTAGCGGCTATAATGGGGGTAGCAGAATTTTTAAATCCCTTCACGGACACCTCGCCTTTTAAATGCTTGCCTCCGTTAATGATAAACTTCATAATAAGTATTACTTACATAATAACTCAATTAAAATGAATCTAAAAATTAGACGGCTCATATTTTACGCCCTAATAATAATCTTCTTAATTCTCGCCTTTTTTATTATTCCCTATTCCAATGGCTGGCGTTTTGATCTTGGCAATCTTAGCTTTGTAAAGCTTGGCGGACTTTATTTGAATGTAGAACCAACCGAAGCTTCGGTCCGAGTAGATAAGTTAAGTTTTGAAATAAAATCCAGTTTTATGAAAAGTGGCTTATTAATAGCTAATCTATTTCCAAAAACCTATCATATTTCCATACAAAAAGACGAGTATCAATCATGGAATAAAAACTTGGCTATAAAACCATCTTTAGTCACTCAAATTTATCCAATAATTTTAATTCCCGTAAAAAGCGCCGAAACGCTTTTAAAAAACAAAGTTGGGGATTTTTTTTCAAATACTAACTATCTGGCATGGCAAGATACAAATAATAAGTTGAGAATGGGCGACAAAATAATCAAGGGAACCGAATTCTTAACGTGGCTAGCCGGCAAAAAATCTGCTTTAGTTTACGATGAGATTACAAAAAATTATCTTATTATCAATCCCGCGCAAAACAATTCCGCTTTAAATATCAATTTGCTTTTTGATAATCTTAAGTATCAAAAAATAATTACCGATAAAAATCCTATTAAAAAAATCATCGCTCATCCCTCTGATAAAAACAAGCTTATCCTAGCAACAAATAAAAATTTATACATTTTAGATTTTTATAGGCCCTCCCTGGAAATAATTAACCCCGGCCAATATACTCTTTTTAGCGCTAGCGGAGAAGAAATATTTTTTACCGATACAAATTCTTTATATTTCTACAATTTAAACAATGGTGAGACCTCTACCCTATTAAATCAAGCGGGTATTAATTCTTTAGAAATTTCACCAAATAATCAATTCGTAGCTTTATCCGAAAATAACAAGCTGACACTTTTAGACAGATCTAAAAAAGAAAACAATTTAATAAACCTGATAGATAACCCAACTTTCTTTAAATTCTCTCCGGATAGTAAAAAAATAGCCACGGTCTCTAATAATACGATAAAAATATTCTTTATCGGGGATGATTACGAATTATTCAACAAAAAATCAATGGGAACTTCATCTTTTGAAATAAGCTCTTTAGATACCAGTCTTCCTTTTATTTGGAGTGGTAATTCCTATTATCTATTTGTGAAATCCGAAACAACCCTGAAATTTTTAGAGATCAATGATGATCAGCCAGTAAATCTGCAAACGATTGATACCGGCATTGATAAATATTTTTACGACGGACAGGAAAATTCAATATTTCTGATCAAGAACGAATCTCTATATAAGATCGCACAATAAACAAAACTCCCTCAATCCGATGGATTGAGGGAGTTTTTATTTACTAAATCCTTATCTCTTGGCCCATTGCGGAGCTTTTCTTGCCTTTTTAAGGCCCGGTTTCTTTCTTTCTACCATTCTTGAATCCCTGGTAATAAAGCCGTATTTTTTAAGCCTCTTTCTAAATTCAGCATTTAATTTGATCAGAGCCCTTGTAATTCCGTGCCTAATGGCTTCGGCTTGTGAAAATATTCCGCCACCGCTCACAACAACAGTAAACCCATGCTTATCTCTTAATTCCAAAATCGCTAAAGGCGCGATTATAATCTCTTGGAGTTTTAACAACCTCAAATAATCTTTATAGTCCTTTCCATTGATCTTAATGCCGGACTCATTAATCATGAGTCTTACTCTTGCAATGGAAGTTTTTCTTCTTCCAACCGTTTCAATATATCTGCCCTTTGAAACCGCTTTCTCTTCCTTTTTAACAATCACCGGTTTAACAACCGCTGATTTTATGGCAACTTTTTTAACTACGGGCTCCTTTTTAGTTGTTTCCTTTTTTACAGCTTTTTTTATCATATTATTTTTCAATAATTAAACGTCTTAATCTTTTCATTTTCAAAAAGTTTTTCGGTAGCATCCTTTCCACAGTCCTTCTCAAGACCTTGGCGGGATTTTCAGCATAAGCAATTCCTAATTTCTTTTCCTTTAAATGCCCCATATAGCCGGTGTGGCGATAATATATCTTTTGCTCTCTTTTATTAGCGGCGATATCCAGCTTATCAATATTTTTGACAAGAACGCTATCACTGCCGGCGAGCCTTGGCTCATAATAGGCGCTCTTTTTATTTTGCAAAATAGAAGCTATTTCTGAAGCCATTCTGCCTAATTTTTTATTTGTCGCGTCAATAATATATTCCATTATACAAATTCAATTAATGCTTTTTGAGCGGCATCACGTTTTCTTTGTCCGCCGATCTTTAGGATGCGCAAATATCCGGAGGTTCTATCTTTATATTTCGGGGCTAATTCGTAATATAATTTATTGGCTGAATCTTTGGTGAGTCTCGATAAAAGCAATCTCAAGCTGGCCAAATTATTTTTCTTAGCCAAAGTCATAGCCTTTTCAACAACGGGCCTGATTCCCTTTGCTTTAGCTTCCGTGGTTTCCATCTTGCCCTTCATTATTAAGTTGTGGGCCAAAGTTTTTATAAACAACTTTCTCGGACCCTTTTTCTTGTGGAACTTTCTCATTGTGAATAGTGGACTAGCCACTAGCCACTAGTTCCTAGTATTTTTTCTTTACTAGTCGCTAGTCGCTAAGTACTAATCGCTTTTATTATTTCTTCTTTTTGACTGTTTTTTTGATTTTAACTTCTTTTTTAGTCTCAGCCGATGTAATTTCCAATACCTCTACTTTTGAGATCTTATCAAAATGATCTTTCAAGATATTTCCGGCTTTATGCAAAGCGGAAGAAGGCGTAATACTGCCGTCTGTCTTGATCTCTATTTTCAATTTATTATAATCGGTCCTGTCGCCTACGCGCATATTTTCCACCGTAAAATTAACTTTAACAACCGGGGAGAAAAATGAATCCAGGGCAATGGTGCCGACAGGGAGTTTTTCAAATTTCCTGACTTCAACAGGCACATATCCGAGGCCTTTTTCAACTGTTAATTCCATATCTAAATCGGCTGATTTTGAAGACAAAGTAGCAATGTGAATATCCGGGCTGATTATCTCAATTTGAGATCCGGCTTTAATATCACTGGCTAAAACTTTTTTCTCGCCTTTTATTTTCAATGTTAAAATTTGAGGCTCGTCTACAAGGATCTTAAATCTTATTTTCTTAAGATTAAGGCAAATTTCCACTATATCCTCTAAGACATGCGGAATGGTAGAAAATTCATGATCAACGCCTTTTATTTTAACTTGCGTGATGGCTGCTCCGGGCAAAGAAGAAAACAAAGTTCTTCTTAGGGCGTTTCCTAACGTTAAACCATATCCGTTATAAAGACCTTCTATTTCAAAAACGCCATCGGTAATAGTTTCAGAGATTTTTTTAATGCTTACTGACTCGCTTAAATATGTAAATTCCATAGTTTTTTTTAATTATTATTTAGAGTAAAAATCGACGACCATATTAATATCAAAAGGAAACTCAATATCGGCCGGAAGAGAAATTACCTTTCCTTCTAATTTTTCCGGGTTTAAATTGAGCCAAAGAGGAGCGACATACTTCAATAAATTAACGGACAGATCCTTAAAAACTACGTGATCTTTTGATTGCGGACGAATACTTATTTTATCTCCTACTTTCACGGAAAACGAAGAAATGGTCACCTTTTTATCGTTTACCATAATATGTCCATGATTTACCAATTGTCGCGCTACGGAACGAGATGGAGCTAATCCAAGCCTAAAAACGACATTGTCTAGACGTCTTTCTAAGAGTTGGATAATCATATTGCCCGTAATTCCTGATTTTTTAGAAGCAGCTTTAAAAATAATGCGAATCTGAGACTCCCTGAGTCCATAAGTAAATCGCACTTTCTGCTTTTCATTGAGCTGCTCTCCATATTCTGATTTTTTTCCTTTCCTACTGGCTCCATGAGCTCCCGGCTTGACCTGCCTTCTTTCAAGGGCGCATTTTGGAGAATTACAACGATGGGCTTTCAAAAAAAGCTTAGTGCCCAATGATCGTTCCTTTTTTTCTCTAGTATCAAACATAATTATTTTAAAAAATTAAACTCTTCTGACTTTAACTGGTTTCGGACCATTGTGCGGGATCGGGGTAATGTCTCTAACGGATAAGATATTAAAACCCTGGTTGGCAAATGAACGGATGGAAGAATCCCTGCCCCCGCCGATACCATTGACCATAACATGCAAATTGACTGGACCTGACTTTTTTAATTTTTCAGCTAACGCAGCGACAACTTTAGAGGCTGCGAATGGCGTGGCCTTTTTAGGTCCGGAAAAGCCAAGGGCGCCGGCTGAAGACCAGGCTAACAAATTACCTTTTTCATCGGTAACCGAAATCAAAGTATTATTATATGAAACTTTTATATAAGCATTGCCGGTATCAACTTTTTTAGCGCTTGATTTAGCGCTAGTCTTTACAACTGCGTTTTCAACCTTGTCTTTTCCTTCCAATACTGCCTCTTTATTTTCGTTTTTTGCCACCTTAACTTTTCCCATTTTGTTTAGAAATTAATTTATATATTATTTTAAGTCAGTTTTTCTCTTACCGCTGCCGGCAGTTTTTCTGACATTGCCGCGAACGGTTCTAGAATTGGTTTTTGTCCTTTGTCCGCGCACTGGAAGTTTGCGGGCATGCCTGGATCCCCTATAAGTTCCCAAATCTTTCAGCATCATTATATTTTGCTTGATAATCTGTTTTAATTCTCCTTCAATTTTATAATTTTTTTCAATATATTCTTTAAGCTTGCTAAGTTCATCGGAAGTCAGATCTTTCGCTCTTTTATTCATATCAATTCTAGTTTTTTCCAAAATATCGCGCGACAAAGTACGGCCTATGCCATAAAGATACATAAGAGAAATTTCTACTTTTTTATTGTCCGGAATATTTATACCCAATAGTCTCATAAATTTTAACCTTGTCTTTGTTTATGTTTTTTAGTTTTGCAAACAATGCAAACGCGGCCCTTTCTTCTGACCACTATACAGCTGTTGCAAATTTTTTTTACCGAAGCTCTTACCTTCATAGTATTATTCGTAAATTCGTACTTAATTCGCTATTAGTTGATTACTTTAAAGTCTTCTTGTTATTCTTCCCCGAGTCTCATCGTAAGCGCTGACATCGAGCAGGACCTTATCGCCTGGTAATATTTTAATATAATTCATGCGCATTTTACCAGAAAGATGCGCGAGAATTTTCTTATCTCCACTTACTACTCTAAAATTAGTGCCCGGAAGAGCCTCTTCAACGATGCCTTCCAGCTGCTTTACTGAGTCATCTTTCATAATAAAAACGGTATGCAAAATATAGCACGGCGCTATATTTTAGTCAACCGTTATATTTATCTTATTTAGGTTGTTCGGAACCGTTTTTACCCAAAATGGCCAAAACGAAACAACGTTCTGGCTTTCCATATCAATACTGGGAAGAGAAAAGATCGTTTCTCTGAGTTTAATATCCGACATATCGGCAATATCGCTTTTAAGCTTTTCAATATCTGTTTTATAGCTCAAAACAGCCTTAAAAGTCATCGGGAAGCTCAATCTCCCGGAAGCTACATCCATTCTGGCAATGCCATATTCCAAACTATGGCTTTTAACGGCATAATTCTCGCCTTTCTCGGCTTTCGCTTTTTGACTTAATACATCAATCAAATCGGATTCTTTAAAAGAAATAACGGTCATCTGCGCTTCAGATGAAATAGAAAAATTGCCGTCCTTATCAACGGTTTCATTTATCTCTTCTTTTGTGGTTGAAAAAACCGAGGATCCTTCCACAATTTTAAAATCGCTGGAAATTTTAGAATAAAGCTCCGTCTTCAAACTGCTTTCCAATGTTTCTTTCATTTTTTTCTTGGCAGCGGCAATATCGGATGTGGTTGGATAAGAAATTTCTCCAACAAATCCGCCGGCCATACTGCCTTTTGATTCCCCGTAAAACGCCGCGTATTTTGGAGTGCCTTTAAATCCTGGAATCTGGAAAAGTTTCACCGGACCAACGTTGTATTCTTCACCGGCTTTTTCGGCAACAACATCCGCGTCAATGCTTGATGGAAGTATCTTGCCCTCGGATATTTTAGCTCCCGGCACAATGATCTGTTTGGCTAATTTAAATATCTTTCCATCGGGAGAAAGAAAACGGGTATCTTTTACTAAGGTTTGAGCATCGGAACTATAGCTGTTATAGATCGTCATTTTTCCGGAAGCTTTGTCGGAAACTTGTTTTTTTCCGGTTGCCGGAAATGGCAGAGAGGAAGATTTAGATGAAGTAGATTTTTGATTAGGAATGGTGACAGTCTTGTAATCAGCTTTAGCATTTACTTGGGTGATCACTGAATCGTTATAAGACCAATCTATTTTTTTAGAAACGAGCTTAATGTCTACTTTGGGAAGTATTGTGACGGCGCCAAAAACAACCAACCCTAAAACAACGGCTCCGACAACCATTTTAATGGGAATCTTTTTTATGAAAGATTCCTTTTCTTCAGATCCATCAACTTCCTCACTACTTTCTTCTTCTACTCTTTCCTCTTTTTCTTTTTTATGAAATCTACTTTGTTTGTTTTCAAATTCTTCAAGGCTTAAATTGCTGGAAATTTTTTTAATAAATTCCTCTTCTTTTTTCCAATCTTCCTCTCCGCGAGAAGTCTCTCTGGTAGAAACTGATGGTTTATCTTTTTTACCTGACCCGCTTTTTTCTTTTTTAGGGATTATATCTGAAAATTGCCTTTTATTTTTTACAAAAAAAGGATTTATGGCTTCAATGCCTGCAAGCTCGGCTAATTCAATAACGCGGTTATCTACGGACTCTATTAATATTTTTTTACTTATAGCGTCGGCCTCTCTTTTTAAAAGATGGAAATTGCTCAAAGACTCCCCTAGTTGAGAAAATCTTGGGATAATTAAAATAACTTCGTCTGAATCGGTTTCTATAATTTTTTCAACAATAAGAGCCGCCTCGTCGCTTTTATTGATATTTATTTTTTTCATTTAAAATAATTGGTTAGGATAAAAGCCACCTTACCCTTCTATTGGCAAGATAATTGATCTTTTCGTTTTTAGGCATCAAAAATATTTCCAACAGAACAGAAGATAGCGTTGACAAATTCTTTATTTTTTTAACAGACTTACTAAATTGTATCGTAAAACCCGTTTTTTTCATAACTGTATCGGTGGATAACAATTCAACTTTAAAATTTTTATTAAACTTTGACTCAAATCTTTCAGAGATCAGGCAAGAAGGAAGATTGAAGTATGGATTTATGAATATTTTCCCGGTTTCCGGCGCCAACAACTCAATTCCATTAGCCAAAAGCTGGCATTCTTCCATAAAAATATTTTCCAATTTTTTAATCAGGTGAGGAGAACCGCCGTTTCTATTATAAATTTCTATCATTGTTTTAGAGACGGCATCGTCAAGTTTAAAATTATCATTTAAATTTTGCAGCAAGGAATTGCCTCCCCAAGCAAAATTATCTATATGGCGCAGATGGCCGGCCGAAGCATGAAAGACGGCGGTTTGGTTTGGAAATAAATTTACCAGGAACAACGGCTTATTTTCATTTATAGAATTAAGAAGCGTGTGGGACAGCGTTGTGCCCGCCTCGCTTACGAAAATAATTTTATTGGAAGGCATTAATTCTCTGACTCCCCTGATAAAATCCCTGACACCGAAAGTTTCGCTCAAATATATTTCTACGGATTTTGCTTTAAATCCCAGCGGATTTACCACTTTGTGCCCATCCACTTTTACGCCCCTGATGCGGACATCCGCCAAAAGAACATCAATTTCTTCAACGTCCATTTTTTTAGCGGCCTTAGGTCTTTGCTTATCAAAAAATCTCCAAATAGCTTGGGAAATTAAATTATCAAGATCGGCTTCATCTATCAATTCTTTAGGCTTTGGTCTCACTAAAGAGACTGAAGAATATATAGTGAGGGCCAAATTTGAATCCAGATTTAAAATAATATTAAAATCTGCCTTTTTAGGCGCTTTTTTAAGTATCTTTTTTACCTCTTTTAGTAAATATGGAACTTCTAAACTGCTAAGCTCCTTTATCCAATTCTTGCATATCAAAATATTCTTAGAAGAAAAATCTGCTTTAACAAGCGTAATTTGCAAATAATGATTTATGACCTCAACGACCAAAAAATTCGGGTTCTTGACCGTTAGACTGGAAATTACTCGCTTTAAGAAGTTGAGGTCTAACACATTCAATTATACCACTATATTGTGAATGGGAGGAAATCCCTTGAATGGGCAATTTTACTCGCGAGTTTATCTAATAACAAATTTTATCCTTCTCGTGCCGGCTCCCACAGACTCCTGTTTCTGTATCTTAAAACTCCCTATCTGCAAAGTATGTTCAACGTGCGGGCCGCCGCAAAATTCTATGCTATAAGACTTTTCACTACTGCCACCTTTTGGCCCGACGAAATAAACCCTTACATTATTCGGATATTTTTCTTTAAAAAAGAACAGGGCGCCGGTTTTCTTAGCTTCTTCTATAGGCATTTCCTTGAAAAATACCGGCAAGTCTTGGCTAATCACGTCATTTATCTCACTTTCAACTTTTTTAACCTCTTCTTCGGTAAGTTTTCTAGTAAAAGAAAAATCAAATCTTCCCCTTTCCGGATTGATATCCGAGCCCATCTGTTTTATTTCATCTCCTAAATTATTTCTTAAAGCTTTCTGGAGCAAATGCGTAGCTGTGTGAAGCCTGATTACCTTTTCCATATCTTCTTTCGATCCAGCTTTCAGTTCACCTGTATCCAAAACCAATCCGTGTCCTCCAAATTTCTTTTCAGCTCCGGCTCTGGAAGTATTCTGATGTTTTTTATATTCCTCATCAAAACCAGTCTCATCAAAAACAATCCCCTTTTCCCTGCAAAACTCCTGCATCAATTCTTTTGGAAAACCATATGTTTCATAAAGTGAAAATGCGTCCTTTCCGGAAATTGATCCGTGTTTCTTCATGCCGATCATTTTCTGAAGCTGAGCAATAAAAGAATCTGGTTCTTTGGCGGCTAAAATTAAATTATTGAATGCCTTCAGTCCCTCGCCTATGGCCCTGCCAAATTTATCTCTTTCTTCAAAATAGACTTTTAGTATCTCTTCTTTATTTTTAACTTCCGGATAAATATCTCCAAAGATCTCGTTAACTTTTTCCAGAACCAAAGGAAATAGATCAGCGTGAATGTCATATTTAAAACTATATGCCATTACCCGCCTTAAAAGCCTTCTTAATACATACCCCGCTTCTTTATTTGATGGCCTTATTCCGTCGGCAATTAAAAATACAGACGACCTCAAATGATCAGCTAATATCCTTAATACTACCGGCTCTAAATTACCGCTCAATTCTTTAATCTGATTAATGATCGGCACAAACAGATCTGTTTCAAAAACATTATTTGCGCCCTGCATCATAATAGCCAAACGTTCCAATCCCATGCCCGTATCCACGCCAGGGACTTCTAATTTATTAAAGTTGCCTTCCTTATCTTTGAAATATTCATTAAAGACAATATTCCAAATTTCAACGCCCTTTCCGGCATTGGCATCTTCAGCACTTTTAGCCACATAAATTTCAGTGGTTGGACCGCACGGACCCTCATTACCGGTCGGACCCCACCAATTATCCGCTCTGCCGCTTCGCCTGATCTGATCTTTGGGCAAACCGATCTCTTCATGCCAAATTTTGTAAGACTCCTTATCTTCCGGAGTTGTTGGATCTCCGGCAAAAACCGTCACGTATATTCTATTTCTTTCAATTCCTAATTCTTCAATGACGAATTCATAAGCGTAATGAATAGCTTCTTTCTTTAAATATCCGCCAAAAGAAAAATTACCAAGCATTTCAAAGAAAGTGAGATGCGTGTCATCACCCACTTCTTCAACATCAGAAGTCCTAAAACATTTTTGAACCGAAGTGGCATTCTTACTGCCAAAATCTCTCATTGCGTCAGCTTTGCCGACATAATACGGCTTGAATTGCTGCATTCCCGCGGTCGTT
>JAUSKP010000027.1 GCA_030646555.1 bacterium | reverse complement strand
AAGCAGGGCAACAAGGGGATAAATTTCAACCCGGACCAGGAGCTGTAAATTCTGGCGGTCAACAAATGCCGCAACAGGCAGGTCCTGGCGGATGTAAGGGCCCAGAAGAATGTAAAGTTTATTGTGAATCGCATCAGGAGGAATGTAAAAATTTTCAGCCACAGCAAAATCAACAAGTTCAACAAGGTCAACAGAAGCAGGGTCAGCAAAATCAACAAAATCAGCAAGGATTGCCTATACAAGCAGGGCAACAAGGGGATAAATTTCAACCCGGACCAGGAGCTGTAAATTCTGGCGGTCAACAAATGCCGCAACAGGCGGGTCCCGGCGGTTGCAAAGGACCGGAAGAATGCCAAAAATATTGCGCTTCAAATCCGGAAGTATGCAAAAATTTTAAACCACAACAAGGTCGGCCTGGTGGCGCTGGTATTCCCGACAAGGGTCAGGGTGGTCCAGCCGGAGGCCCCGGTAATAATGGTGGTGGTATGGGACAAAGTGGATGGAGTAATGGTACCGGCAATGGCGGTGGAAATGGAGGACCAAATTCTACATATCAAGGACAACCTGGTCAGAATAAGCCAGTGATCCAGGGCCAGCCAAATCAACAAATGCAACCCGGTCAGTCAAATCAGCCCGGACAATTCATTCAAGGACAATCAGGACAGGTAGGGCAAACAGGACAGATGCCGCCACAAGGACAATTGCCTTCCCCCGGCAATCAGATAATGCCACCTACAGGGATTCAGCTGCCACTATAGCCATAGCTAAATCAGCCCGACTCCGTCAAGTAGTTTTATAGAGAGATTGTCGGAAAGGGTGATAGATATATTAAGATAGTATAAAAATTCCCCTAACCAATTGGTTGGGGGAATTTTTATTGCTCGTCATACTTGCCCGTCCGAAGCCCTGTTTAGCAGGGCGAAGGAGGGAGCCTGCCGAATGGTGCCCCCGCCAGGATTTGAACCTGGAATAACTGGTTCGAAGCCAGTCGTGATATCCGTTTCACTACAGGGGCATTTATAAAGTATAGCGACACATTCCCATCGCCTGGCCCGCCCTGTTAAATACTGCCTTGCAGTAATCCGTCGACTGACGGATTATTTAACAGGGTGAAAAGCCAGGAATCCTATCCGTTGAAAGACAGGGGCATTTTCAAAAACGCAGAGTCTGTATAAAGTCTATATTATTTTCTTGCTAACTTCCAATTAATAAAAAAACGCGCACCCCCCTTCGACAAGAGGGATGCGCGGTATAATGACGGGGGCGGTTTGTTGCCGCAAGAGATTGTTGTCTCTTCTAAAGCAAGATCAGATATAATACAGCGCTTGCTTTATTGTTCTCTACAACACTTATGGCATAGAAAACAGACCCCATCAAATCTTTTACTATTTAAACTACTAAAGTATAGTATACCACTAAACAATTATTTTGTCAAAACTGTTGAATTGGTAAGTATTAATAAGTGAGTTATATTTATAATAATGAACAATATAGAGAAATCAGCCTGTCCGGCCAGGGAAATAAAAGAAATTTCAGAGGCTTTGCTTAAAGCTGGTTTTGAGGCGTGCTTGGTGGGTGGATGCGTACGAGATGTTTTACTGGAGAAAGAACCAAAAGATTGGGATATTACTACCAATGCTAAACCGGAAGAAATTCAAAAATTATTTCCTGAAAGCGTATATGAAAATAATTTTGGTACTGTAGGAATAAAAACTAATTCTTCCGATCCAAGATTAAAAATTGTGGAAGTTACCACTTATCGCTTAGAGGGAAAATATACCGATAAAAGACATCCTGATGAAGTGGTGTTTGCAAAAACCGTTGAGGAAGATTTGGCGCGTAGAGATTTTACGGTAAATGCCATGGCCCTAAGAATGGATCTTGAAAAACCATTTGAGCTTATTGATCCGTTTGGCGGCATACAGGACCTGGGTAAGAAAGTTATTAAGGCGGTAGGTAATTCCGAAGATCGTTTTCAGGAAGACGCGCTAAGAATGATGCGGGCCGTCCGTTTTATGGCACAGCTTGGTTTTGTTATTGAAAATGAAACCGAAGAGGCTATTAAGAAGCATGTCGGATTATTAGAATTTGTTTCTAAAGAAAGGATTCGTGATGAGTTTTATAAAACTTTGATGGCTGATGGCGCCACTGAAGGTATTGATAAATTGAGAGAATTAGGGCTTTTGAAATATGTTGTGCCGGAACTTATGGATGGCGTGGGAGTTTCGCAAAATCATCACCATATTTTTACTGTCTTTGAGCACAATCTAAGATCCCTGGGATATGCAGTGGATAAAAAACTTTCATTAGAAATAAGATTAGCCGCGCTTCTTCACGACGTGGGTAAGCCGTTAAGTAAAAGAGGGGAAGGGCCCGAAGCTACTTTTTATGGTCATCAGGTGATTGGAGCGAAATTAGCGGCTAGAATATTGGATAGGCTCCATTTTTCCAAAGAAATTTCTGAAAAAGTCATTGGGCTTATACGTGAGCATATGTTTGTTTATGATCCCGAAACTGTCACCGATGCTGGCGCCAGGCGGCTTCTAAGAAGAGTTGGAACAGAGAATATGGAAGACCTGTTTTTACTCAGAGAGGCTGATAGAATTGGTTCCGGCGTGCCCAAAGCTCAGCCGTATCGCTTAAGGCATCTTAAATTCAGGATTGAAAAAGTGAGCAAGGATCCAATTAGCGCCAAAATGCTTCAGCTCGACGGCAGCGATTTAATGAAGGACCTAAATATGATTCCTGGACCGAGGATTGGCTTTATTTTAGCGATTCTTCTCGAAGAGGTTTTGGATGACCCAGCTATCAATAGTAGGGAAATTTTATTGGAAAAAGCACGGGTACTTAATGCTTTAGAAGATAAACAATTAGCCGAGATGTCTAAATTCGCTAAAAAATCAGCCAATGAGGCGCAGACCGATATTGAGGAAGAAATAAAGAAAAAATATTTCGTCTAATGATCACGGAAAATAATAAGCATCTGTATTTTTATATTTCTCTGATAATTGCAGTGGGGGTTATTTCCGCCTCTTTTCATGGTTTGGGTTTATTAAAATCAGCGCCGTGGAGTATAGTTTATAGCGATGTTTTAGGATTTTTTGAAAAAGCCAGCGCTCCGGGATTTCCGTATATTGATAAGCTAATAGAATATCCGGTACTCACGGGGATATTTATTCAAATTATGGGTTTTATTGGCGGTTCGCGCGCCGGGTACTATTTTTTAAGCGCGTTTTTTCTGGTTTTTTTCGGCATAATAGCCACTTATTTTTTGTACAAGATTGCCACCGAAGACAAGGATAAAAATAAGATTTTTTTAGTTTATTGGATTTTTGCGCCGTCAATGCTCATATTTTTTGTCTATAATTGGGATATTATGGCGATCCTTTTCTCTATTGTGGCTTTTTATTTTGTTCAAAAAGAGAAAAATTCCATAGCCGCATTTTTTTTGGCGCTCGGTTTTGTCAGCAAGTTTTTCCCCATTATCTATTTGCCGATTCTTTTGATAAAACAAAAGACCATAAAGGAATGGATTAAAATAATATCAGTTTTTCTGACTACCACCGTTGCAATTAATGGATATTTCGCGCTTTCTAACTTTACGGGATGGTCGTACTTCTTTTCTTTAAATAATATCAGGAATTCTAACCCTGATTCTATATGGACAGTTTTACGTTTTTTTATATTTGATTTTTCAGTTAATCAAATAAATACAATTTCTTTGATTCTTTTTGTTATGACTTTTGGATGGCTTATTTGGAGATTCAGGAAGGCGCAGTTTTTGGCGCTTTGTTTTATCGCGACTATCTTATTTTTATTATTTAATAAAGTGTTTTCTCCGCAGTATGTTTTATGGCTTTTGCCGTTTTTGACTGTATTGCCGTTGAATATAAAGGCGCCATTTTATGTCTTGGAGTTTTCTAATCTAGCCGCCCTTTTTGCGATATTGCCCTGGTTTTTTACAAAAGACACCGGTTATTTTTATATCAGCATTCCATTCGTTATTATTCGCCATGTCGCCCTCTTCGTAATATTGATTAAAGCTATTGGTCTGGCCCGGATTTCTGATAACTTTCCAGAATATTTAGACCGACAAAAATGAAATACAAATTTTATACTACTTCGGAAAGCGCCTGGCAGGCGATGATGGAAACGATTCAGGGAGCCAAGCAATATATTTTTTTAGAAAGCTTTATTTTAATTGAAGACGAGCTCACTAAAAAACTTTTAGAAGCTATCAAGGACAGGGCAGCTGCAGGGGTCAAAGTTAAGATCATAGTTGATCGAGTAGGAAATTTTTGGTTCGGCCGTCTGTCGGTGGATGAATTTATTAAAAATGGAATTGAAATTTTGTTTTTTAGCCGTCTTTTAAACCGCAACCATCGCAAGATTTTGGTTGTTGATGGCCAAACAGCTTTTATTGGCGGAGTTAATATTCATGGCAGTTACGCAAAATGGACGGATCTCCACGTAAGATTAAATGGAAAGTTTTTAATTAAAAAAATTACCAAATCTTTTGCTACGGTATATTCTTTGGCCGGGGGCGCTGATCCGCAGGTAATCCGCTACCTAAAACGTTGGCGCGCCAGTTCGCCGCGGCATGCTATTTATCACGCCAAAACTTTTTTAATTGAACACTGGCCGTTTAGGCGCAGTTCAACTTTAAGCGATTATTATAAGCATAAAATAGCGGAAGCTAAAGACAGTATAGTTATAGTTACCCCATACTTTATTCCTCATCGCTGGCTGATCGGCTCTTTAAGGCAGGCTGCCAAGCGCGGAGTATTAGTTGAGGTGCTTATACCTCAAAAAACCGACTCGTCTTTCTTAGATGCCGCTAACCGGATTTTTACGGAAGAATTAACCGGCGGCATAAAGTTTTTATTTTTACCGGAAATGAACCATGCCAAGGTTTTATTGATTGATGGAAAAGAGGGAATGATCGGATCTAATAATATTGATGCCAGGAGCTTTGATTTTAATCTAGAAACCGGGATTGTTTTCCAGCAGAAAGATATGGTTAGAGATCTTAAAGAAATTTTGGACAAATGGCGAAAATCAGCTGTATTATACGGCGAGATGCAAGTATGGCGGCCTTGGTATTATTATTTTCTTAAATTTCTTATTAAATTAATTCAGCCAGGGCTTTAATTTGTTCTTCTGGTCGTTTTTGTTTATAATTCTATTGATTTAATTCGGTCTGTCGTATAGCGGTAGCCCAGACGAGTTTCGCTTCGCGAAACTGTACGGGGTAAATATACACGCTATGTCTCGTTAGAGATAAATCGGAGTGTCGTATAGCGGTAGTATACACGCTTCGGGTGCGTGAGGCCTGGGTTCAATTCCCAGCACTCCGACAAAAAGAGAATCTCTAACGGGGTGAAGGTGCGCCTTGCCCATCCGTAGCTTTAGCGAAGGAGGGTGAGGTCTGGGTTCAATTCCCAGCAGACCGACATGAATAAAGACAATAAAACATCGTGGGGAAAAGTGGCTGGGTGGTATTCGGATTTATTGGAAAAAGAAGAAGGGACTTACCAAAAGGATCTGATTCTTCCAAACCTTATCCGCTTAATGGATATCAAGCGAGGTGATGTGGTTTTAGATTTGGCTTGCGGCCAGGGTTTTTTTAGCCGTGAGTTCTTGAAAGCGGGCGCTAAAGTGATGGGCGTTGACGTAGCGCGCGAGCTTATTCATTTAGCTAGCGAGATCACTAAAAAAGAAATGCCGGATGCCAAGGCGGAATTTATAACTTCTCCGGCAGATGACCTGAGTTTTATAAAAGAAAAAAGTATAGATAAAATTGTTATTGTTTTGGCTATTCAAAATATTGAAAATGTTGCAGGTGTTTTTAAGGAATGCCAGAGAGTGTTAAAACCAAGTGGAAAACTATTTTTAGTTTTAAATCATCCGGCCTTTCGCATTCCAAAACAAAGCAGCTGGCAGTGGGATGAAAAAACCAATGACCAGTACAGAAGAATTGATCAATATCTTTCTGAATCTAAAATTGAGATACAAATGCATCCAGGAGATAAACCGGAAGAAAAAACTATTTCTTTTCATAGGCCGCTTCAGTATTATTTTAAATTTTTGGGTAAAAATGGTTTTGCGGTGGACAGATTAGAGGAGTGGAATTCCAATAAAAAGAGCCAACCCGGACCAAGAGCTAAGGCCGAAGATAAGATTAGGAAAGAAATCCCGATATTTATGTTTTTGGAGGCTATTAAGATATAGATCTTAAGATGTTGAATAATAAAAAAATCCTTTTTGCAATTTTATTTTTAGCGGCAATTTTAAGATTGTCCTTTTTGTCTCGCGGAGATGTTGTTAATGACGAGGTGTTTTACGGTTTTAGGGGAATAGGGATGATGGATTTTGACGAAGCTCCGCTTCAGACTACGCCACCAGAATGGACGGATCCCGATGTGCCTTTTTGGACCAAACTATCCTTCCACGACCATCCGCCATTGGTTTTTCTGGCGCAGCATTTTTCAATGGCTGTTTTTGGCGTAAATAATTTCGGGATGCGTTTTCCATCGGCTATTTTGGGAATATTTTCGGTTTGGCTGATTTATTTGTTAGGCAAGCGATTATTTTCGGAGAAAGTCGGACTTTTTTCCGCTTTAATCTACGCCGTTACTATAAATGCTGGTTATATTTCCCGTTTAGGGCTCCAGGAATCATATGTCGTGTTTTTTATGCTTTTAGCTTTTTATATTTTTTTGAAAGCGCTCGAAGGCAATAAATATTTTATTTGGCTCGGGGTTGTTTTGGGACTAGCTTTTTTAACCAAATACACAACATTCATATTGGTTCCGGTATTTTTGATATATCTCCTTATATATAGAAGGGATTTATTTAAAGATAAAAATTTATGGTTCGGAATAGTTATGGCTATCTTGATATTTAGTCCGGTTATTTTTTACAATTACAAACTTTATCAGTTGAAGGGCCATTTTGATTTTCAAATTTCTTATTTATTGAAACAAAATACTCCTGAATGGCAGGTTGAACCGGGCAAGGAAATTGGCGGACTGCAAGAAAGAATTAGCGCTCTGCCTTTACGCTTGCTATCAAGCAATTCATGGCTTTTTTTGGCGTTGTTCCTGGCGGCTCTATGTGTATATTTTAAACAAAGAAAAAAAATGGATAGATATGTAAGGCCGGTATTACCGCTGGCTTTTTGGGGATTTTTTGTTTTCATTATTCTGGTGATTGGCCCTTCTTATAGGTTTTTGAGTATGCTTAGTCCATTTATGGCTTTGGGAGTTGGTTTTATATTCAATTATATGTTTGAAACATATCCGAAACGCCAAAAACTTTTATCTATTGGTCTGATAGTTTTTGTTGTTTTTGAAATATTTTATTTTTATAACAATCTGATCGCTTATTATCCGGTTGGACCAAAGTTTTGGCTGTCTTCTCCGATTCGCGCTGAAAGTTATAATTTTGGATATAATGAATTGGATAAATATTTGGAAAAAGAGTTGGTGGGCAAGATGCCGGAGTTGACGTTTACGACAAAATACAAATTTTTAGAAGATGTGAAAAAGGAAGGGCTAGATAAAGCGCTGGCCAATAAATTTGGCAGTTATCCAGCGCTGATCGTTTATGGAGGAGATTGGAATGGACTAGCCAGACTTTGGGTTTTAGAACGCCGCCATATCTATGAGGGCTGGCCGATTCTCTCAGTCAATGATTATTTTTCGTATTTAATGGAAAATGGCTTTGATTATTTTGACCGGTCGGGTTTTGGGACCCGTTATTTTATTTGGCCGATAAATAGTACGGCGGGCGAAGTGGAAAAGTCTTTAATGCAAGGAGAAGAGGAAATCATTTATAATAAAAGAGGCGAGGAAGTTTTTAAAATATATAAATTATGATCAATTATGATGAGTTTTCAAAAACTGAATTAAAAACCGCCAAAGTTTTGGAGGCGAGCCGTATTGAGGGGTCTGAAAAATTATTAAAACTTATTTTAGACGCAGGAGATAAAGACGAAGCGGGGACTTTGGTAAAAAGGCAAGTGATAGCTGGAATAGGAAAGTCTTACGAGCCTGAAGTTTTAGTTGGCAAGCAGATCGTGATCGTTGCAAATTTAGAGCCAAGGCAATTGATGGGTCTTGAAAGCAATGGAATGATACTGGCGGCAAGTGATGAAAATGGAATTGCCGTGCTCGTGCCGGATAAAGAGGTAAAACCGGGCAGCGGGATAAAATAAAAAAAATATATGAAAATAAAAATACAAAAAATAAATAATAACGCAGTGATTCCGCATTATGTGCACAAAGGTGATGTAGGGATGGATTTATACTCGGTAGAAGATGTTGTTTTATTAGCTGGAGAAAGAAAATTGATCGGAACGGGCTTAAAATTTGAAATTCCTATGGGATTTGAATTACAGATAAGGCCAAAGTCCGGTTTGGCTGTGAATTTTGGGGTAACTGTTTTAAATACTCCCGGTACGATTGATTGTGGATATAGGGGCGAGGTGAAAGTTATTCTTTTTAATTCTTCAAAAAATGATTATCAGATTAAAAAAGAAGAAAAGATAGCTCAGGCTGTTATTGCCAGGGTTGAGGAGGCGGAAATTGAAGAAGTTGAAGAATTAAGCGAAACGACCAGGGGAGATGGCGGATTCGGATCAACTGGATTGAAAAAATAGTGCTCTAAATAATTATTTTTTTGGAAACAGCATAATTTTATATATTTTTCTATATACTAAATTGCCTACGAGAATCGGCGTCATCCGCTTCCTGCGAGCGGATGCGCCTGAGTCTCGTTCTGATGGCAGAGCCAAGCCCATCAGAACTCCGAATCTTCTCCACGGCAATTTAGTATATAGAAAGAGCGAGGTGTTTTGAGAAAAATAAAAAGATTACAGTATATTTATAAAAAATATGGATTTTGATAAGTTTTTAAAACTTTACGATTATTCTTTGCCTTCAGAATTGATTGCTAAGAAGCCCGCTATCCCGCGGGATAGCGCCAAACTTTTGGTTTTCAAAAGAAAAACTAAAGAAGTATTTTTTGATAAATTTGTAAATTTAGGTAAATATTTGCCGCCTGAGGCAGTTTTGGTTTTAAACGATACAAAGGTTTTGCCGGCTAGATTAGTGGTTAAAAAAGAAACCGGCGGCTTGGCGAGAATTTTATATATTGGCAGACCCCCCTTCGCTAAAGCTTCGGCGGGCGAGGCAGGAAATTTGCTTGAATTTTTATCTGACAGGAATTTGAATATCGGCTCTAGGGTTAGTATTCATACTAACGCCAAAATATTTTTTATTGTTAAGGAAAAAGTTGACGGACACTATTTTTTAAAGCCGTCTTTTTCGGTAAATAAAACTTTTGAGGTTTTGGAAAGATATGGACTCACTCCGATCCCGCCGTATATTAAAAATTCTCCTCTCTCAGAAAAAGAATTGAGAAAGGAATATCAAACTATTTTTGCCAATCATAAAGGATCCGTTGCCGCGCCGACAGCCTCACTTCATTTTACTAAGGGGCTTTTATTAAAGCTTAAAAAGTCAGGTATAAAAGTTGTTTTTACTACGCTTCACGTGAATCTCGGGACATTTTCTCCGCTTACCGAAGAACTGTTCAAAAGATCCAGGCTCCATTCCGAATATTACAAGATCAGCAAGCGATCAGCGAATATTTTAAATAAAGCCAAAAAAGAAAGGCTCCCGATCATTGCCGTGGGCACTACGGTTGTGCGGACACTAGAGTCGGCTTCGGATAAGAACGGGAATATAAGCAAATTAAAGGGTGGGACGGATATATTTATAAAAGAAGGACACAAATTTAAATTTGTTGACGGGCTTATCACGAATTTTCACGTTCCGAAGTCCAGTTTATTAATGCTGGTTTCAGCTTTTGCGGGGCGAAAAAACATTTTAAATCTTTATCAAAAAGCCATTAATAAAAAATTCAGATTTTTCTCTTTTGGAGACGGAATGTTAATCTTATAGTCTAATGGACAACATTTTTGCATTTTATAAACCCAAGGGGATCACTTCCAACGATGCCGTGCAAAAAGTGCGGTCCATTGTCGGACGAGACGTAAAAGTTGGCCATGCCGGCACACTTGATCCTTTAGCGCAGGGAGTTTTGGTGATCGCCGTCGGTAGAGAGGCGACTAAAACGATCAGTGAAGTAGTAAAAAAGGAAAAAGAATATGTTGCGGAAATAACTTTGGGTTTTGAAAGCTCTACCGACGATGCTGAAGGAGAAAAAACAGCCATTAATTTTTCTAAACAGCCAATTCAGGAAGAAATTACGAAAACATTCCCTGAATTTATCGGAAATATAAAACAAACACCCCCGATCTACAGCGCTATAAAAATTTCCGGAAAGGAAGCATATAAATACGCCCGGCAAGGGCAGGAGATAAAAATGGAACCTCGCGAAGTGGAAATAAAAAATATTGAGCTTTTGGAATATGCGTGGCCGAAGCTGAAAATAAAAGTTCTGACAGGTCCGGGAGTTTATATCCGTTCGCTAGCCAGAGATATCGGCAAAAAATTGGGCGTTGGCGGGTATCTTTCATTCCTGGAAAGAACAAGAGTTGGTGATTTTAAAAAGGAAGACGCGGTTTTAGCGGAAAATTTACCGGAGTTCTTAAAAGGTATTAAAGTTTAATATTTTTTCGCTATTTGGTTGACTATTTTTTAGGGTTTTTTAACGTCGCCCCAATGTGATAGACTTTTAAAGTACCCTTATTAATAGGTCGATATAAGGAAGGAGAGGTAATTTTATACTTAATTTAATGATTAAAGAATTAAATATTTTAGATAAAATCGCTTTAGTTTTAGTGATTATCGGTGGTTTGAATTGGGGGTTGATCGGTATTAACGCAAGTTATGACCTGGTTCAGCTGTCATTGGGAATGTGGCCTACCTTAGTTCAGTTGGTTTATATGTTAGTAGGCGCCGCCGCTGTTTATGTAGCGGTCGCGATGATGAAGTTTGCAAGGAAGTAATTTGTAAATATTTTTAAGAGGCGGCGTAAATTTGAAATCTTATGCCGCTTATAAAGATTTTTACCCCGCACCTTTTGGTGTGTATGGTTTATAGCAATAATTAGCAAACATTAATAATTGTAGTAATTCGCGCCAAAAGGTGCGGGGTTTACACTATATAAGTACTATGAGGCTTTTTATAAAAGTTAAAACAAGGTCCAATAAACCGGGCGTTGAAAAGCTAGATGAAAGCAATTTTATTGTAAAAGTAAAAGAAGCGCCGATAGAAGGAAAAGCAAATGAGGCGGTAATAAAAGCTTTAGCTGAAAATTTAAATATAGCCAGTTGGAGAATAAAAATATTAGGCGGAGCAACATCTTCAAATAAAGTCGTAGAAATTAATTAGAATAATCACGATATGCACAAGATCACATCATTCATCGTTGCCGAAATAAGCAAGGTAAAAAAGGGAAAAGAACTGCCGGCGCCAACCGCCATTAAAAGCAGTCCGCATTATCTTGCGAAGTCCATGCCGCCGCAGATCGTTATTGGCAAAGAAAAAGTGAAGGTGGAAAATCACGAAGTTGAATTGATATTAAAAAGTTATTATTCCGATGCCTTGATGATAGAGGGCAGTATTGATATTGAGGATATATTTTCTGAAGAAGTATTAGATTTGAAAGATAAACTTTTAGATGCTTGTTTTGAATATGGAAAGAAAAATGGAGCCAAGATGGAAACTAGCGAGGAATTTACGGTGTACCAAGTTTCGGGATACACGGGCGACCCGGAATTATTTTTGAAAAAGCATCCAGCCCAAATAGCCTCGCTTTTAAAGTCTGAAAAACTGGAATTAGATGAAAAAGAAATTGAATATACGCTTTCCTTTCAATTCAAATACGTTAAGGATGATCTGATAATTTTGGATTGGGATGGCGCGGTTTTGTTTGATCCAAATGGCGACTTTGAAGAATCAATTGATCTTCTGCAATTAGCTAATTTTCAGTTGCTTCGTTATCGCGCCATGGACGAGGATCTTGATGGGAGACTCAAAAAGGTTTATAAGCTTATTCAGCCGGAGGAAAAAAAGAGTTGGTGGTCAAGGCTCAAAACCAGAGAGATGACTCAGGCATTTAAAGAGGTGATTCATATCCGCACCCAATCCATTGCTCAATTTGAAGCTCTAGACAGAGACATCAAGCTCATTGGAGATTGGTATTCTGCAAGGGTTTACAGCCTTCTTTCAAAAAAATTCAAATTTGATGATTGGCACAATACTATCAAAGAAAAATTGGATTCACTTGAAGATATATATTCCATTGCCAGTGAAAATCTCGGTATGTCCAGAACAAAACTTTTGGAAAGAATTGAGATTATAGGTTTTATTATTTTACAGATCGGCTGGATACCCCTTCTTTATTTTGAATTTACTTCTTATATAAAATAATTTTGGTCAAAAGCCCCTATTTTAAAGAGTGGGGGCTTTTGTTTTATGGTATTTTTTCATATTATATATGAAGTGATTGGGCCTGTAGTAAAGTCCTGCCTGCCGGCAGGCGGGGGTATTATCCCAGCACTACAGCACCAGAATAAATTCGGTACTGGGCAAGAAGCTGAGTGCGGGACGTAGCGCGCATTTTTACCCCGCACTAAATTTTCGCCATAGTTCTGATGTAGAAATAAAATCATCGGGCCTATGGTTCAGTGGTAGAACACGGCATTCGCATTGCCGGGACACCGGTCCGATTCCGGTTAGGTCCACAATTTGGCGAAAATTTAGTGCGGGGCGCATTGCGTTGGGTTAGGGGTTTCCCGCACTACAACGCAGTTGAGTGCGGGACTAATCCAGCACCGAGCTCGGCTCTGGTGCCGGGCGATTCTCCCCAGGTCCACAATTCTATTAAATAAAGACGGGACCGCTCCCGTCTTTTTTGTTATAATAAGGAGGTCGAATTAAATAAAAAAATAATCACCCTCCTTCGCTTCCTCCTTCGCCAAGGCTATGGCGGACGAAGAAAGCTATGGCGGGCAAAGTAAAAATGTTAATACAAACTTGGACTGATGTTTTAATGAGTTCGCTTCAAAATCTGTGGATCCAGATAATTTCTTTTGTTCCTTCCCTGATCGGGGCGTTGCTTATTTTCATTATTGGTTTAGCGGTCGCTTCGGGCTTGGCTTCTTTGGTTGAAAAATTAGTTTCTGCCACAAGGCTTGATAATTTTTTAAAAAAGATCGGTCTTGAGGAATATACGAGGAGGGCTAATTTAGAATTGAATTCCGGTCATTTATTAGGTGAAATTGTTTATTGGTTTTTTATTTTGGTTTTCTTTTCCGCGGCCGCCGATATATTGAAGTTCTATGTGCTGTCCAATTTTATTAAAGATATTTTAATATATCTTCCTAATTTGATGGTTGCGGTTTTGGTGATGGTTGTTGCTTTAGTTGCCGCCAATATAATCAAGAAAGTTGTTAGGGCTTCAGTGATGAGCGCTAAGCTCAGCGGAGAAAAATTTCTTTCTTCCGCCTCTTGGTGGGTCATTGTAACTTTCGGACTTTTAATCGCTTTAAATCAGCTCGGTGTTGCGGTAGCGATAATCACCACGGTTATTACCGGATTAATCGCTATGATGGCTCTGGCTGGCGGATTAGCTTTTGGCTTGGGGGGCAAGGACTTTGCCGCGCATCTTTTGCAGAAGATGAAAGATGGAATGGAGAAATAAGTAATCAACGAATAACGAATTAGTACGAATTTACGAATTGTCATTGCGAGTGCCGCCGAAGCAATCTATTTGAATTATGAGATTGCCACGTCGCATATTCCTAGTAATGAAAAAGAAATTAAAAATCCCGTCTCCGCCAACCGGCGGATGGCGGGATTTTTAATTGACACTAATTCATTTTTCCCATAATATTCTCAGCAGTTGTTTGAATTTAAAAAATCCGCCTTCGCATAAAGCAATCCGTCGCTACTCCGTAGCTATGGAATTGCGTAGGATAGCTATGGCGGGCAAAGGCCCTCCGTCGCTAAAGCTATGGCGGGCAAGGGAGGAATGAATGCAAACTGAAAATCACGTGGCGATAGGGAAGCTGCCGACACAAGAAGATTGGGCGAAAGCCAAAGGTCTTTTGCTGAAAGAAATATCAAGGTTGGAAAAATGGAACTATCTTTCTGTTCCTGTCGAACCGAACTTTTCCGAGTTCATGATGTGCGTTTTATTTCTTATGGAAAAAGTCGGCGTTCAAGAGCTTATGAGCGCTAACGACACGATGCGTTATCTGGAAAAGATCTACAATGAAAACGGACTTTTCTATCCGGTCCGTATTTTCCGTGGCGCCTGGTCGGAAACAGACATGCCGGGCATGATCACAAAAAGAGCTTCAATAGCAGAATGTTTTATTGAACGGCTCAAAGAAATTGGGATGGTTCAGCTTATCCATGAAAAGGAAATTATTTTCCTTGGCAGTCTGAGTAGCGGCGCTTCCGAAGAACTTAAAACGGCTCGTCGCTTTTTCTTGGAACATGCATGGCGTGTTTTCGGGCAAAAAAATAATGAAAAATACATTTCTCAAATTTCCTGGGTGGCCTATGCCTTGTTTATGGCCATGTACAAAGGAAACGAGGAAGTTATTTGATAGTTTTGTAAAAATAAGCACCCCGCTTAAGCGGGGTGCTTTTTATTTAATTCACAGATTGTTATTTTTAGGAGTTTTTACTGTTGACATTTTTTAAGTAATTGCCTATTATTACCAATACCTAATGAATCCCGCACATAACTAAGATATTTGATTTTGTGTGGCGGGGTAATATAATTAATAAAAATATATTTTCAAGGTTTGTTGTAATGACAATTCCTTGTTATGTGAGGGATGAATATTTATTTACATATCAAAACATCGCGCGGCTAAACGAGATTTTTTTGGTGTATATAGCAACCGCGCAACAGCGGTTTTTTTATCAAAAAATGTTGGTTTTTACCGAATCTTCCAAAAATAATTTTGAAAGATCCGGGAACGACTAACAGAAGTGGCTGAAAAGGACAGCAACTTGATAACGCGAATCCGGAAACGGATAAGCTAAATATTTCTAGATAAATTTAACTGAACAATTGCGTTTTAAGACATGGTCTTTTCGCAAACGCATTGTTCAACAATAGATTTCGCATGGGAGCGAAATCGTTTTGCGTTTTTATAAGTACGCAAGATAAATTCTGACTTAAGAGGTCAGCGTCATGTAACGTGACGTAAAATTAAGGGCGTATGGTGGATGCCTTGGCATCAAATGGCGATGAAGGACGTGGCGTAGCTGCGATAAGCTTCGGGGAGGTGCTTAGCAACCTTTGATCCGGAGATTTCCGAATGGGGTAACCTAATTGCGTAAACCGCAATTGCTTTGCTTCGTAAGAAGTAAAGAGTAAATCCGCTGAAGTGAAACATCTCAGTAAGCGGGAGAATAGAAAACAACAGTGATTCCCCAAGTAGCGGCGAGCGAAAAGGGAACAGCCCAAACTTAGAATAAAATTATTGAAATCCGAATGTCTGATTTGAAATTAAATTCGATGAAGTTGTTCGGTAAATTTGGTAGTGGCATTTTGAGGGTTGTAAGATAGAAACTTTTTCAAATCATCGAATAGAGCGCTTTTATTAGTGCTTTGTTCGTTGATATTGAAAGGAAAGTTACAAAATTGAGCTTTAATTAAATCCTCTGGAAAGAGGAACCATAGAGGGTGATAGTCCCGTAAATAAAAAAATTCAATCTTTCTAGTTTTTACTGGTGCAAATCCAGAGTTATTCATTTATGAATATCTATCTTGAGTACTGCGAGGCCATTTAACCTTGCAGGAAGCAACGAGTACTAATCTCGTGAGGCTAAATACATTTGATGACCGATAGTGAACAAGTACCGTGAGGGAAAGGTGAAAAGCAGCCCGGTGAGGGCGATGAAATAGTACCTGAAACCATATGCTTACAAGGACTCGAAGGCTAAAAGTGCATAGCACACAGATTGTTGACATATGACATTTGACATGTGACCGAGTGGTCAATTGTTGATTGTTAATTGTCAATTGTTTGCGTGCTGTGCACTGTGGCTAACGTGGTGCCTATTGAAGAATGAGCCAACGACTTTCTGGACACAGCAAGGCTAACCCGATAGAACGGGGCAGCCGTAGGGAAACCGAGTGTTAATAGCGCGACAATAAGTTGTTTATGTAAGACCCGAAGCTAAGCGAGCTTGCCTTGACCAGGATGAACCCCAACTAAACATTGGGGGGAGGTCCGAACTAGTGGGTTGTGCAACACCCTTGGATGAGTTGAGGTAAGTAGTGAAAAGCTAATCGAGCTTAGTGATAGCTGGTTCTCTCCGAAACAGTTTTCGGACTGGCGGCAACCCTAAATTATATGGGGGTAGAGCACTGGATGGTTTGCACAGGTCGAAAGATCGGCTGACCAATCAAACTCCGAATACCATATATCGCGGTTGCTAGTTAGACTGTGGGGGCAAAGCTTCACAGTCGCGAGGGGAAGAGCCCAGATCGCCGTCTAAGGTCCCTAAATTTTTGCTAAGTGTAAAAGGTGGTAATCAACCATAGACAGATAGTAGGTTGGCTTAGAGGTAGCCATCCTTTAAAGAGTGTGTAACAACTCACTATTCAATGGTTAGTTGCGCCAAAAATGTATCGGGGCTAAAGCAAAATACCGAAGGCGCGAATTTACTATTATGATGATAGTATCTGGTAGGAGAGCATTTCTATCTGCTGTGAAGTCGCACCCGTGAGGGGCGATGGAGCGTTAGGAAGAGAGAATGTTGGTATAAGTAATCCCAAATTATGTGAGAAACATAATCCCCGCAAATCCTAGGTTTCCGTGGCAATGACAATCAACCACGGGTTAGGCGATCCTAAGGTCATGGCGAAAGCCGCAGCCGATGGGTAAGCCGGTTAATATTCCGGCCCGTCTGATATATTCGATGGAGGGACGAAGGAAATAAATTCACGCGCCTTAATGGTTTGGCGTCGTTGATTCTGAGATTCGATATCCAGGCAAATCCGGGTATCTGCCTTTAATGGCGAGCTTCGTGAATTGAGGTAAGGTAAAATTTTATTTTACTAATGTGAATGAAGAGCCTTCCGAGAAAATCTTCTAAGGGTGAGAAATCACTAAATATATTAGACATCGTACCGTAAACCGACACAGGTGGGTGAGGCGAGAAGCCTCAGGGGAACGAGTGAGTCTTCGTTAAGGAACTCGGCAAAAAAGCGTCCGTAAGTTCGCAATAAGGACTGCCCTCTCTTGTGCGTAGCACACAGTTTGTAAGTTTTAAGTTTTAAGTTTGTAAGTTTTCTGACTTATGAACTTCCAGGCCAACGGCCGGAACTTTTAACTTATGACTTGCGCGCTACGCGTAAGTTGGGGCCGCAGCTAAAGTATCTCTGGCAACTGTTTACCAAAAACACAACTCCCTGCCAACACGTAAGTGGATGTATAGGGGGTGACACCTGACCGATGCGAGAAGGTTAACGGTGGGGGTGGTGCGCCGCAAGGCGTATTGCTCACCGCCCGAAGCCCTCGTCAATGTCGGCGGTAACTATAACCGTCCAAAGGTAGCGCAATTCCTTTTCAGGTAAGTTCTGAAGCGCATGAAAGGTGTAATGATCGGAGAACTGTCTCAACGAAGAGCTCGATGAAAATGCGATTCCAGTGAAGACGCTGGATACCTGCAGCAAGACGAAAAGACCCCAGGAGCTTTACTGTGTGTTTGCATTGACTTTAAAGGTTTAATACGTAGCGTAGTGGTGAGGATTTGAAGTCTGTCTTTCGGGGCAGATGGATCCGACGATGAAACAGCCATTTTTAATTCTTTAAAGCCTAACCGGTCAGGACTCCAGATTTATCTGGTAAGCCTGATTGAGACAGTGCATGCTGGACAGTTTTAATGGGGCATTATCCTCCTAAAGAGTAATGGAGGAGTTTATCAAGGTTGGTTTAGCCCGGATGGAAATCGGGCTGGACGCGTAAAGGCAAAAACCAGCTTGACTGCAAGACTTACAAGTCGCGCAGGTGCGAAAGCAGAACTTAGCGACCCGACAATTCTTTATAGAAAGGTTGGAGACAACGGCTAAAAGTTACCCTGGGGATAACAGGCTAGTTTCGTCCGAGAGTCCCTATCGACGACGAAGCTCGGCACCTCGATGTCGGCTCATCCTAGCGCGGGGCTGGAGAAGGTCCCAAGCGTATGGCTGTTCGCCATTTAAAAGGATACGTGAGCTGGGTTCAAACCGTCGTGAGACAGGTTGGTCTCTACCTGCTGTAGGCGTTAGTCTGAACAAGACTTATAAACACTTGAAGGGAGTCGATCCTAGTAGGGCCGCGTAGGCCCATTGCTACTTCACAAAGTAATTTGTGATGACAATTTGGCTAATAACGGTGGAATCTTAATCTCAATTGGTCCGTTGATAACTATAATATGCTGTGGTCCAGCATTTATGGTACAATTTACTTGAGGACCAAAAATTAATTAAGACAATACCGTGGGAAGTCGATCTAAAATTGATCTAGCTTATATTGCTGGTTTTCTAGATGGAGACGGCAGCTTAATGATTCAAATCAAAAAGCGCAAAGATGGAAAGTCTAAAATAAGATTTATGCTGACCATTTGTTTCTATCAGGACACTAGGCATGAGAAAACTTTATATTGGATTCGTGATGTATTGGGCATAGGTTATATTTCCAGAAGAAATGATGGTATGACGGAATTAAGAGTTAATGGATTTCTTCGGATTAGAAATATAATAAAAGATCTATTGCCGTATATCCGATTCAAAAAGTATCAGGCAAGGGCTTTATATGAAGCCGCTGGTATTTTATCCGAAAAAGTTTTGAGTAAGTTAAATAAAGTACAACTTAAAAAATTAGTTGATCTTATTTTGGTGATACAAAATAAAAATTATGTCACTAAAAAGAAGAAAACAAAAAATGAGCTGTATAAAATTTTAGATTTGACCCCGTAACGACTTGAAGTTCGATAAGTATCGAACTCGGAATGGAAAAATGCGACGTTTATTTTTCTATTAATACGCCAATACCCGAATTCGCCAGCTGGCGAAAGGGTAAAGATATAGTCTGCACCACTAGTGATAGTGGAAATATGTGACGAGAGGACCGGATTGAACGAGCCACTGGTCTATCAGCTTTGATACCAATTGAAATGCTGAGTAGCTATCGCTCGGAAGGGATAAGCGCTGAAAGCATCTAAGCACGAAGCCTACCCTAAGACAATGTGTTAGGTCCGTAGAAGACTACTACGTCGATAGGTCACAGATGTAAGTGCCGTAAGGCATTCAGTCGAGTGATACTAATAGACCGATTTTCTTTTATACAAGGCCTCAATTTATTGAAGTTTTGTATAAGAGATACTGACCTCTTAAGTTAGAATTTATCTCGAGCGAAAGCTCGATCTTGAGAAAAAACATTTTTTCTCCAGTGATTTCTTGGTGATTTAGCTCAATGTGACCCACCTCTTCCCATTCCGAACAGAGAAGTGAAAGCATTGAGCACCGATGATATTGCCCTAATTTGTTGGGTGAGAAAGTAGGTTTCGCCTGGAATTCACTGGAGAAAAATAAAAAACAACCGTTTAGACGGTTGTTTTTTATTACCAGGTGATTTTTTATCCGCTACTTGCCCGTCCGTAGCGTCTTCGCGAAGGAGGGTAAGAAGAACTTGTGGGGTTTTTTATTTCCAGAAAATGCTATTTTTGTTTATAATATATGTATGAGATTTTTAAAACAATTTTTATTTGGAGGTGTACTGATCTTGATTATTGCTGCCGTCACTGTTTGGATTTATAGGGGCTCTATTTTTACTACTCCAACTTGTTTCGATGGCATACAAAATCAGGGAGAGGAAGGAATTGATTGTGGAACCGTCTGTAGTATTTCTTGTGAGCAAAAATATCTCAAAGAGCTTTCCTATTCAACTCCTATTATTTATAAGTTTAGCGATTTTGTTTCTGTTTATTTTGATCTGGATAATTTTAATGAAAATTTTGGGTTGAAGAATTTTAAATACAAATTAGATTTTTATGGTTTTGCTGATAAGCTTTTAAAATCAGTTGAGGGAGAATCTTTTATTTATCCCGGACAAAATAAAGACAGCGAGGGCGGAAGCAAGAAAATAGTTGAGGCCGGATTGAGGATTATAGGAGATGTTAAATCAGTTAAAGTATCTTTTTCTAATATTGATTGGAGGTCATCATCTGAATTCCGTTCCATAAAGCTGGAAAATCAAAATATGAAAACCGGCAAAGACGGGGATTTCTTTGTGATAAGCGGCACAATAAAAAATTTGGTTAATTTCACTATTCCTCAAGCGGTAATCAATACTTTTTTAAGGAGCGCTTCCGGAGAGGTATTGGGTGTTAGCAAGACCGAACTTAGCCAATTACTGCCATTTGAAGAGAGGGGATACAAAGTTTATATACAAATTGATAAGGGTTTTGAGCCCGATGTTAATTTCGCGTCCTCAACAGCTTCCATTTACCCAATTTATTAAATTTATGCCGGGCAGTGAAAATTCGATTGGTCCGTCTGACGGACATAATCTGTAAATAATTACTATCCGGAAATGAAAATATTTAAGCAGTATAAAAAAGTCGCATATATAATTGATCGAATTTCTACTGACCCGGTATGCTTAATGATCTTGTAATTCGTCTAAAAAATTTAGATTGGGTTTTTCCGCCAGAGGCGGATCCGCCTTCGGCGGAAAACTTTAAATTATTGCCATGCTAAGTGATTTTATTGTCCGTCTTAAGAATTTAGACTGGGTCCTAAATATTTCAGTTTTTTTTATCGGACTTGCGGGGCTAGTCTCTTTATCAAGCAGCGCCACTGATCTTTTTTATAAACAGATCGTGTTTTTTATTTTTAGCATTATTCTTATTTTGTTTATCTCTCAGATGGATTTTAGGCCTTTTGAAAATCATCCAAAGGCGATTTTTGGTTTCTATTTTATAGTTATGGCCTTGTTGCTTATCACATATTTCATAGCGTCTCCGGTGAGAGGCGTGCGCGGCTGGGTTTCTTTGGGCGGCGGTATTAAATTTCAGACATCGGAACTTGCTAAGCTTGCCCTAATTATTTTATTTTCATTTTTTTGGGCAAGGGCGCATATCAGTATCGGGCATATCAAAAATTTATTTAAATCGCTGATATATTTGTCTATTCCAGCCCTGTTGATCCTCATTCAGCCAGATATGGGAACGGTCTTGATACTTTTTGCTATTTGGTTTGGCTATCTTTTAATAAGCGGAATAAAATGGAAGCATTTGATAGCGGCTTTATTAGTATTTTTGGTTGGCTTTGTATTGATGTGGACAATGTTTTTAAAGGATTATCAGAAAGAA
>JAUSKP010000024.1 GCA_030646555.1 bacterium | reverse complement strand
GACGTTAACGTGTGGTTTAGTTCTTAAGAATTTTTCTTTTTCTGCCATATTTTTACTTTGTCCGCCGTAGCTTTAGCGAAGGCGGATTTTTTGTTTAATTTTAATTATTCGACAAATATAAATTATAAATTTAATACTCTTCATTTTATACGAAAAATGCCTTATTTGTCAACTGCAAAAAACCGCCCAGGAAAAATCCGGGCAGTTTTTAATTTTATTTCACTTCTCTTTTAATGTCCTCTATTTCTTTCTTTATAAATTTCTCGGCGCCGTCTAAATGGCTCTTAAATAGTTTGATAACTTTCTCCTCTTCGTCGGTGAGCTCTCGCTTGGTTCTGGTCTTTTCAAGCGTTTTTATTTGTTCGCGAATATCTTCTTTCAATAAATCAAAAGCTTTATGTACGGCTTGTTCGACTTCGCTGACTTCTTTTCGAAGTCGCTTCCTCAAGAGTGAAAATCTATGCCAGCCATACCAAAGCATAAAAAAGAAAAAAGCAATAAGCGCAACGAGTGGAATCATCACGGCAAGAAAATTAATCGCCCAACTTCCGATACGAAGAGTCGCCGACTTTACCACTGCAATAGTTACTTTCTCGGTTGGCAAACTTCTGGCATCGCGTCCGTCAATCACTTCTGCCCATACCTTATAAATGCCATCACCTAATTTCTCATCCGCTACGAAAGTGAATTTTCCATCCTGATCGCTCTCAACTGTAAAACTTTTTGAATCATTACTTTCTTCTTGAATTGAAATTATCACCTTACTATCAGCGAAAGTTAAGCCACGAACAATTAATGGCTCGCCGCTCTGCAATTCCTTTTGATATTCAGTAATTTTTGGCGATTCTAATGCCTTAATTATGAACTTCGCTGAATTTGTAAGAGTATTGCCGGCTTTGTCTGTTGCTTTAACGGTTAAAGTATATTCACCGGGAATAAGGACGGGCGTTTTATAACGATGGGCTCCGTCATCTCTCCACTCTTCTATTTTTCTGTCGTCAATTTGAATTTCATAGTAATCAATGCCCGAACCTCCATCTTCGGCATCAAAAATAAATCTAACTGTCGGTTCAGTGGGATCTTTTTGTTCAATCTTTATTACATCAAACTTATTTGGTTTTTGAGTGTCAATCTTAAATTTAAAATGCGAAATCTTACCCCATCCGCTTGAATTGCGAAATTGCGCGTGAAAATATGAAATTCCATCATCTAAATTTTTCAGATCCTTTTCGCTAATTACCGGCGAATAAATTACAGTGGGCGTACCATATGGAACCGCATCAACAGACAATCTTACGCCCGTTACATCGCTGGGAATCTTCCAAATAAATTTGGCTTCATTCAAGGAATACCATTTGTCGGAATCCGGATGCGTTAGCGAAGATGTTTCGGGAGCCGAGGGAGTTCCGGCGGGCAAAGATGAAGCCGCTGCCGGCTCTTCACCGGCCAAAACAGCTCCGCCAAAACTAAATTGACCGCTTCCCAAAGAAGTTAAAATATTAGTTCCCTTGCCATCGTTAGCCAAAACCGAACCGGAAGAAAAACTAAGGGGCGCCGAACCGGCCGCTTTTACTTTAAAATTTAATGTAATAACTTTTCCGGAAGAACCGATGAAACCGGGATTGAGAACTATGCCTTCAAAATTAGCAGTTCCCGCCGCATTTGAAAATGACGGCTCTTGAACCCACAAAGTAATAATTGAAGAGGTTTTTGAAAGAGAAACTAATTCCAACATATCTGAAGGAAAAGAAATTGCCCCGGAAACAGCATTCATTGCCTGGTCCGCGCTGGAAACATATATGTTTATCGGCAGGACGCTACCAACAGCATACGAACCAGAAGATGGAGAAAAATATAAAGTTGCGGCCTGCGCAACGGAGCCGGAAAATAGAAAATAGAAAATAGAAAATAAAACTATTGGAAATAAAATTCTAAATTCTTTCTTTTTTTCAATCATAAAATTTTTTTTGTCATTCCAAACCGCTTCGTCGTTGCGAGGAGTCTGCGACGCGGCAATCTCGTGATTAAAATAGATTGCTTCGGCGGCACTCGCAATGACGGACTGGATTCCGGCTCGTGGGCCGGAATGACAATTGCTTTAATTATTTACTTTTTTTTAACCATAAAATTTTTCTGCCTAAATAAGCAACAATCATCCCTATTGCTATAATTATACTCCAAATCCACATAGACTCGTACCATTTTATCGGATACTTCGGCTTGACCGCCGCAATTCTTTCATTTCCAGACTTATCAATCGCTTTTACATAAATAAAACTTTTTAAATCTTGGTCTTTTAAAAGGTATGGACTTTCGGCAATCCTAAACCAGCCCCACTCTCCCTCTCGCATTTTATAATTAGCAATACCGGACATTTTATCCTGCGTAGCAAAAACTAAAAAATATTTCCCGTCAAAAATTTCAGGACTTTGAGCAATTTCTGGTTTAAAATCTTCAGGCGGCTCGGTATCTTTAATTTCTGGGAGTTCCTTAGGAAGTCCGACTTCCTTAATAGCAAATTGGAAATTAGAAATTTTCACATCAACGGGAGTTCCCTTGCCGTCATTGCGCAACACTTTTACGCCGCTAAATTTAATTGCGCCACTGCCTTCTTTCTTGGCCAAAAAGGTGATTGAGAAAATCAGCCCCTTGCTGTCGTTGTATCCGCCCGGAACAATTCCGGAAAAACAAATTTCATCAGGTTTCTTTACCCCGTTAGAAACGCAGTTTTTAACGGGGTCTATCCAGAAATTAATTATTGAGTTGCCGTCGTTTATCTTTTTTATTTCCAACAAATCAGCGGGGAATATAATTTTGCCTTCAACCGCGTTTATATCTTCACCTTTAGTATCTAAAGCGAGATCAACTTGGAATTGCTGCCCGACACCGATCGTTTGAGTTTGCGATGTTAAATTTAATTCAGCCGCTTTTGCAGAAAAAGTAAATAGAAAATAAAAAATAGGAAGTAGAAATAAAATTTTTAATTTTTGGATTTTGATCATTTGGATTCTTTTAAAGTCATTGCGAGGAGTCCGCGACGCGGCAATCTTTTTCTCCTGTCATTCCGTGCTTGACACGGAATCCAGTCTTTTTCTCTGGATTCCCGTTTTCGCGGGAATGACCGATAGATTGCTTCGCTACGCTCGCAATGACAGATTTTTTTGTTTGTAAATTCTAAATTGTAAATTAAAAAATAAGCGAAGCGGCTACCCGGTCCAGTAATACGCCATAATACTGAAATCAACCAAATCAACTTTTTTATCGCCGTTAAGGTCAATTGATGCCGGCGGAGATGGGCGCTTATACCAATAAGCCGCAATAGAAAAATCAACAATATTAACGCGACTATCGCTATTTGAATCTCCTTTGGCTGGAGCTTTTACCGGCAATTGGGCAAACACTGTTTTTGTGCCGACAAGAAAGCCTACGGTTTTACTGAAAGAAGTGATTTCGCCATTTAATGAGGACTTTGATCTTGTATTGTGTTGTCCTGTTTCAAGAACAGAGGTGTCAAAGTTAAGCAAATATGCTCCGCCCGCATCCGCCTTGATTTTATTAAAAAATTCCTCATCGGAATTGATGGAAATAGTCATTTCACTGTTGGGAACTGACTGTCCAAAAATAACAATATTTTCACCGCGCTTCACCTCGCTTTTATCCACCGCAATAGTTGGAGTTATAAAAATACCGCCTACATTAGTAGCGGTGCCTGAAGTTACGCTTACCGGAAAAGTCAAAAGAGATGAACGAATGCCTTTATTGTCTTCGCTGTAGACGGAAAAAATATAATTTCCGCCCGAAAGACCGGAAATGTTCATTGAGAAATTAGCATCGGCGCCGGCAATAGTAGTAGCTGCAACTTGAGCGTCTTTAAGAAGTGTTACCGTGCTTTTGGGATAGGCGCGGCCGACAAAAGAAACACTCGTTACTGGTGCGACATAACTGCCCCCTCCGCCTCCTCCGCCACCACCCCCGCCTCCGGAAGACGGACAACTTCCGCAATCAGCCGAACAGGAACTGCAAGTTTCGCCGCCGGCGCAAGAACCATTTCCACAAGTAGGCGCGGAAACACAGGCCGAAGTATTAAAATCGCAAGACGCCTGACAGGAAATCGTACCACTGATAAAACCTCGCGATATACAAGTTGCTCCGCCCAAAACAGGACCAAAAGAGTCGCATTGCTCTCCGGTTTCAATAACGCCGTTACCACAAACCGTTATTGTGATTGTTGCCTGAACTAATCCCGTTTGAGCCGCAAAAACAAAATTACTCCAACTAAATAAAATTAGAGGAACTACAAATAAAATTAGGTATTTGCGTGATGATTGGAACATTCATTTTGGGATCCGTCATTGCGAGGAGTCTGCGACGCGGCAATCTCATTAAATCCAGATTGCTTCTCCGCCCCACAATGCGGGACGGATCGCAATGACGAAGAAAGAACTCGGATGCCGTAAATTCTATCTTTTTGCAATCTGAAACTTAAACCTCTTTCCAAGAGAACGAAGAATGATCGCGCTGAAAATAATTGCCAAAACTATCGTGTCCCACGGATGATAATTGGAATAAAGATCAATGAATCTGTAATAAATTCCCTGAAAGATATTGGCGGGCGCTACCGTAAAATAAAGCTTGGCAGCCGCGGCAACGCCAATAGAAGTTCCTTTGCTAACAACTGCGCTCACAGGACGAGCCTGTAAAAAAACGAAATAGTCTCCCGGCTTAGCGCCTTTTATCGGTAAAGTTAATTTAATCTGAACAATTTGCGATTGCCCCGGCTCCAAATTAAATTCTGACGGCTCAAAACCAAACCATTCCTTTGACGGCTTAAATTCCGGCTGGTCTTCGCGAGATATAGTTGAGACCCCATATTTAGAAGACTCGTCCCCAGTATTTAAAACCACAAGCACCGGAAGCGTGTGAATCTGCCCGGCCATTAATGGCTGACCCATAACAATTTTTCCTGTTCCTATTCCCACGCCAATTGTAGCTGATGCCAAAACAGGCAAAAACAATGCAAGACCTAAAGTCAAAATAATAATTTTTTTCATACACTAAGTGCCTATTCCGAATTTAGTTAGGAGCGCTTGCTTGAACGGTCGTTGCGGCGGTTTGTTCGGTGTAAACTGTGCTTGGGTTCGGAGTATGCATTTGTAATTGGAAATCAACTGTTCCGCTTACTGCCACGGCATTTTTGAGCACCTGCGGACTAGTCGTCATTGGAGTAAAATCTGTCAAAGTAAGGCAAGCGCCATCGGTCTCGTTACAGAACCTGTGCGCGTATATATCCGATGTGGATGTTGCAGTGGCTAATGTCCAAGAGGCAGTATCCGCGCCGTAAATATCAAAGTCGGCAATACTGCCGCCATTGACGGCGGTAATGCCTGTCTCTCCTGGATAGAGGTTTTTGGTGCTTGAAGCTGTATTATTGGCCATATTTCCATAATTAAAACTTTCCTCTCCTCCTGTAATAGACATGGCAATATTCGTTACTGTTACTGTCGCGTTAACCACGCCCGTGGTAGCCGCCCGCGACAAAACACCGACTGTCATACCCACTAATACAAGAACTCCAACTGTCATAAAGATTTTTTTCATAATTTTTAATTTATTTATTTTTTTCTGTCATTGCGAGGAGTCCGCGACGTGGCAATCTCATTGTAGTCAGATTGCTTCGGTTGCCTCGCAATGACGGATATTTGTTATTTAGTTAATTGTTATTTTAGACCTTTTGTTGTAAAAATAAAAAACCGCCCTCATTTAATAAGCGGTTGGAAGACCTTTCAAAATTACTGATATTAGAGTGTGTGTAGAGAGAGAGAGAGAGAGAGAGAGAGACGAATTCATAATTTCTATAATATTTTAATTACTTTAATTATAACACATTTTAAAAAAAGTTATCAACAGGGTGTCTTGTGATTTTACGGCGCCGCCGCCAAAACAGTAACCTCCGCGCTTTGCGAAGTATAAACAGAGCTTGGGTTCGGAGTATGCATTTGTAATTGGAATGCGACCGTTGCTCCTGCTCCTACTGAACTTTTCAACACAGTTGTTTGAGAGGTCGTCATAGGAGTGTAGTTGGTCCAGGGCGCAGTGCAAACATTATCGGTATCATTACAGAATCTGTGCGCGTAAATATTTGATGTGGATGTTGCAGTGGCCAATGTCCAATTGGCAGTATTCGCGCCGTAGATGAAAAAATCCGCAATAGCAGTGCCATTGGTGGCAATAATCCCCGCTCCGTTCCATAGCGTCAATGTGGTTGAAGAGGTATTATTAGCCATATTGCCATATTCAAAACTTGACCTGTCAAGAGTAATGGAAACACCCGCCGCGCCAGCCAAAGTAACCTGCGCCACCACATCAGCCGTAAAGTACGTTGTTGTTCCTGCATTTGTAACACGGAAACAATAAACTCCACTATCTGTAGCATTGGCATTGGCTTGAAAGACATATTCCAGTTCTGTATATTGATTCTGTGCCAGCGTAATAGCTCCTGACTGATTGGAAGTACTTTCCACTTGGTCGCCAGCTATAAAAGTATACGCCTCGGCATTGGAAAGCTGGGCAGTGGTTGGATCCCCGTCAACAAAAAGTGAATTGCCACTGGTCGTCATGTCGAAGTGCTCCGTAGTAGCCGTGTCTGGAACAGCGGTATAACTCTCCCCTCCTCCTGAATACTCACAACTTCCGCCGGACTGCGCCGCCCATTCCAAGCGATAATTATAATTGCTCGCACTGCCGCCGGTGTTATCCATCTGGAAGCGGAGGCGGACGTTTGTATTTTTTGCGAGTCCCGTGTGTACCGTATCTTCATTTTGCGCCCACGTCGCTCCAGGAACTGTATAGGTGACTAATACATAAACAGTGGAGATAGCGGCGGTAGCCTTACTTGAGTTGACAACCAGCTGCATATTATTCATATCAGCGGGAGCCAGACTCAAGCTGGTGAATTGCTGAGTCAGGGTTGTGGCAAAGGCTTGCTGAGAGCCCATTGTGTCGCTAGTACCGCAGTCATTACTTCCGCCGACAATACAATACCCAAGCGTAATAGCAGCATTCGGGTTGCCGGTGTCACGTAATCCGGCCGCTGTAATATTAAGCTGAGTGATAGTAGCATTTGAAGGCAGGGCGCCATCCGCCAACGTGTAATAATCCGTCGCAACAGCTAATTGCAGTTCTGATGTTGTTGTGTCGCTAGTTGGCGCCGAAGATTGAGTATCGGCGGTTCCATCGTCTACACAATCCCACTCACTACCTGCCGTACAGCCCGCATTAATAGTAAATTCTGGCGTCCCAAATCCGTTTCCCGTAGGATTGAAGTAGAGCGTCGAAGGAACCGGCCCTTCTGCCCCGTCATCATCTCTCCAGCGGAAGTGGTCTTGGTTGAGTACTGGCACCAGGTTGATGGTCGTCGCGCCGGAAATAGCGACGGCCGTGGCGGGAGCAACATCTCCAGCAGAAACTGCCACTTCAGTAGAGGGGTTTGTAATTTCAAGATCAAAAGTATCGGCATTGGGCGCGCCAGAAACAACATCCAAAACCGCATATACGCATACCTGCGAAGTTCCGACCGCCATTGTACCCGTAATTACCGCATCTTCTGAAGCGTCAAATGCCGTATCCGTGCCAAACAAAGTTTCTGTGCCGTCATAGGTGCAAGCTCCGGCAGTTTCATAATATAAATCTAAATTAGCAAGGTAGGTTTGGGCGCTTAAAGTGGCATCTGTCTCGCTAATAGTTATTGAGGTAACATTTGCCGTGCCACCGCTTCTGACAAAAGTAAACGCTCCGCCGACATACTGGTTGGTTGATGGAATATTCATCGTGGCGGTCTGGGTACCGGTTGTCCCCACTGTAATAGACGCCGGGCCATAAGTTACGGTAATACGAACAAAATCAACCTGCGCGCTTTCAGTCGCACCCCCTCCTGAAACTTTCGTATTAATCGCCGAGAGAACAACTCCGAAATCAATGTCGTTAATTTTTGTGGTTGTCCAAAAGCCCCCAGCTTCTCCCCAAGTATCGGCTGTGCCACCGTAAGTCGCCACTGCTTCAGCGGTCGGCCAAAAATTAGTTGTATCCGCTTTGCTGGTTGAACGAATCGCACCTGCCTCATCAACCATCTTAACTTCGCTGTCTTTTATGCCTCCAGCAGCTTGAGTATTTCCTTCCTTTCTGTCTATTTCAACTTTAATCCCAAGAATAGTTGAACCATCTGGAATAGTAAATCCAAAATTGGTTGCTTTTAGATAATCACTCACTTCGCTCTTTGCCAAAACGCCGATATCCGCATACACCCCATCATTACCCCCGCCGGTTACAGTGATTTCCTCTGGCGTTGTCCACGCCTGAGTGCCTACCGTTGCATCATCAGCTCCCGTGCCGGCAATCGTGGGTGTTGAATCTGTTGCTTGAGCTAGTTGGATTTTCGGCGGAAAATTTAAAATCTGCGGCCAGCCGGAATAAATCCAGCCGGAAATAAAAAATATTATCAAGAGAAATTTTGATATTTTTGTTAATCGTTTAATCATTGATTTTTAAAGTTATAAACTCTAAGTAAAATTTTACTGAAAATTCTTTCGCCTATATTTTATTATATAATATTTTGTGGATTTATTCTCTAGGACTTTACCCACACCTCCCCCTAGAACATTTGCTTGGGGCGAATGTTCGGGCAAATAAGGGATATAAAAAAACCGCCCAGATTTTTTCCGAGCGGTTCTAAACTCTACACCTTTCTGTCATTCCCGCGAAACTTGTCCTCGAGCTACATCGGGGAACGGGAATCTAGTTCTCTGGATTCCGCATCAAGTGCGGAATGACAGAAATATTATTTCTTGCCTTCTTTGATCAGCTCGGCGATGTTAGGAGAAACTTCGGCATAATGATCAAATTCCATCGTAAAATTTCCTCTCCCCTGCGTCATAGAACGAAGCTTAGTGGCATAGCCAAACATTTCAGAAAGCGGGATCATAGCGTCAATTACTTTAATATTTATCCTGTCGCTCATTGATTCTATCTTGCCTCTCTTTGAATTAAAGTCTCCGGTAATGTCGCCCATATATTCAATCGGAGCCAGACTCTGAACTTTCATAATTGGTTCCAAAAGAATTGGTTTAGCGTTTGAAGCAGCAGTCTTGAAAGCCATAGATCCTGCAATTTTGAAAGCAGCTTCGGAAGAATCTACATCGTGATAAGATCCGTCATATAAAGTAACTTTTATATCTACCATTGGAAAACCTGCCACAACGCCTTTGGTCATAGCTTCCACAACGCCTTTTTCAATAGGAGCAATGAATTCTTTTGGAATAACGCCTCCTTTAATATCATTGATAAATTCGTATCCTTTTCCTTTTTCGTTCGGTTCAACTCTAAGACGGCAATGCCCGTATTGTCCGCGGCCTCCGGATTGTTTGATATATTTTCCCTCGGCTTCAGCTTCTTTCTTAACAGTTTCTTTATAGGCAACTTGCGGTCTGCCGACATTGGACTCCACGCCGAATTCTCTTTTCATTCTTTCAACTAAAACGTCCAAGTGCAGTTCACCCATGCCTGAAATAATTGTCTCGCCAGTATCGGGATCGCCGCTCACGCGGAAAGTAGGATCTTCTTCTGAAAGTCTTCTAAGGGCAATGCCGATTTTTTCCTGGTCAACTTTTGTTTTCGGCTCAATTTTAATAGAAATAACCGGTTCAGGAAATATAATTTTTTCCAAAATTATAGGATTATTTTCATCGCAGAGAGTGTCGCCGGTAGTGGTATTTTTAAGACCGACTAAAGCGCCCAAATTTCCTGCGGTAATTTCATCCACTTCTTCCCGGTGATTGGCGTGCATTCTCACGATACGGCTGATTCTTTCTTTATTATTTTTAGTGGAATTCAAAACATAACTGCCCTTTTTCATAACACCGGAATAAACCCTGAAATAAGTTAAACTGCCCACGAATGGATCGGCAGCAATTTTAAAAGCCAAAGCCGCCAAAGGCTCATTATCGTCTGGTTTTCTTGTAATAGGCTCACCCGTATTAAGATCAACTCCTTTAGTCGGAGGCAGATCTAACGGGGACGGCAAATAATCAACTACCGCGTCAAGCATTAATTGGGTGCCTTTATTTTTTAAAGCTGAACCAGTTAATACAGGAATAATTTTAACTTCAAGAGATGCTTTTCTTAAAATTCTTTTCAAATCTTCAAGCGCCGGTTCTTTGCCCTCTAAATAATCGGCCATCGCTTTATCATCTTGCTCAACAATCTTCTCAATAAGTTCATGCCTCCACTTGGCAGACTCTTCCTTCATATTTTCCGGAATTTCGGATTCAACAATTTTTTCTCCCTTATCCCCTTCAAATCTATATGCTTTCATGCGGAGCAGATCTATCACTCCCTCAAAATTACTTTCTGATCCTATTGGAAGCTGAATAGCCACCGCATTCGGATTCAATCTTTCCCTGATAGATTTAAAACTGTTTTCAAAGCTGGCGCCCAAGCGGTCCATTTTATTAATAAAACAAATTCTTGGCACACCATATTCATCGGCATATCTCCAGTTAGTTTCGGATTGTGGCTCTACACCAGAAACTCCATCAAATACAACAACGGCGCCGTCTAAAACGCGTAAAGATCTTTTTACCTCAACAGTAAAATCAATATGTCCCGGAGTATCAATAACGTTAAAGCGATGTTCAAAAGCTTTATCTCCAAATCTATAGCTCGGAGTCCAAAAACAAGTGGTGGCGGCGGAAGTGATGGTAATGCCGCGTTCTCTTTCCTGGTCCATCCAGTCCATGACCGCTTCACCCTCGTGCACCTCGCCGATTTTATGGGAAACGCCTGTATAAAAAAGAATTCTTTCCGAGGTTGTAGTCTTGCCCGCGTCAATGTGGGCAACGACTCCGAAATTTCTTGTTCTTTCTAATGAATATTGAATAGCCATTTATTTAAAATATTTCTCTATTTCTTTAACTATATCCACGACCTCTCCGACTAATTCTTCAGATATCTTGCTTCCTCTGGCCCCATCAAGATCGGCTAAGCTCTTTTGCACCCTCTTCAGTAAATTTTCTTTTTCTTCTTTAGGAATTTTTTTTGATTCAGGATCGGTCAAAAAAAATTTTGCTATTCCAAGAGGAGCAAAAAGCGAATTAATTCTATATTTGCTGTTTCTATCTTTTTCCCATTTTTTAAGCGCTTCGAGATCAAATCTGCTTGCTTCTGACAATTTATCTTTTTGAATGCCAGAAAGAAATTCTCCCGGCTCATCAGATCGTTCTAAAAATTGAGAAAAGATTTTTTTAGTTGTTTCTAAAATAGAAGGCTCGGGAGAAGGCTCTGATTTTTTTTCTTGGCTTTCAAACATAAAATTTATCTAGAAAAATGAGCGAACGCCCTGTTTGCTTCGGCCATTCTGTGGGTATCCTGTTTCTTTTTAACGGCAGCGCCTTCGTTATTGGCCGCGGCTAAAAATTCTTCAGCTAATTTTTCTGACATAGATTTGCCCTTTTTATTTCTCGCCACTTCAATGATCCATCGGCTGGCCAAAGTGAATTTTCTTTCCGGCCTCACTTCTTTTGGAATTTGATAGTTAGCGCCTCCAATTCTCTTGGTGCCTACTTCAACTAAAGGAGAAACATTTTCAAAAGCTTTATCAAAAGTGACCATAGGATCGCCCTTGGTTTTTTCTTTTACAATATCTAAAGCGTCATACATCAATTTTTCGGCAACAACTTTCTTGCCATCTTCCATTAAATAATTAATAAAACGTCCAATAACAACGCTATTGAATTTATAATCCGGCAAATGTTCTCTTGTGTAATTTCTCTTTTTTCTCATCTGAATAAATTATTTATTTACTTTTTGGCCTTTTGGCGCCATATTTTGATCTCTGTTGGTGTCTGTCTACTCCGCCGGTATCCAGCACTCCTCTTACTATATGATAACGAACACCAGGCAAATCTTTCACTTTTCCGCCCCTGATCATTACCACAGAGTGTTCTTGCAAATTGTGTCCTTCACCCGGAATATAAGCGGTCACTTCCATGCCGTTAGTTAAACGGACACGGGCAACTTTTCTTAAAGCTGAGTTTGGTTTTTTCGGAGTAGTCGTAAAAACTTTCAAACAAACGCCCCTCTTAAATGGAGACGCTGTTTTTTTAGGCCTGTTTTGAATCGTATTAAAATAACGCAAAAGCGCCGGAGACTTTGTCTTTGTAATTTTCGGACTTCTTCCTTTTCTGACTAGTTGTCTTATTGTCGGCATAAAATAATATTTAACATTAAGTTTCTATAATATACCAAATAAATCGCTTTTTAGTCAACCCCGCACATGGGTATTTTTATAATAAAAATAAATCCCCCACATAAATTTATGTGGGGAATAAAAAGCGCCACGACACACGGTGTGTCTGAGGCGCTTGTTTTAAAAAAACTACTTTAGATTGCAGTCGCTGACTTTCCACAGGAAATATAAGCCATTCCTTAACGGAAAGCACTGCCTGTCAATATCCATTGACGACTTGCCATTAAGCATCGCAAAAAAGTCAGGTACAGCGCTTTTTTTGCTTTTGAGTTCAATCAATGAGGCGTCATTTACAGAAGCAAGCGTCTTTGCAACATCGAAAGAATCTTCAATGTAGCCGATCTGATCAATAAGCTTATGTTTCAAAGCTTGCTCGGCATCATAGATCCTGCCGTCAGCCAAAATGCGGACTATTGACGAATCCATATGCCTGCCTTGAGCCACTTTTTGGACAAAGCGTTCATATGAACTATCAATAATTTTCTTCATAATTTCCATGGCTTCTTTCGTGGGCGGCCCTAAGGGCGAGAGCATATCTTTGTTGGCGCCTGATTTGATAACCGTATATTTCACGCCTTCCTTTTTTAGCTTGCCGGAAATGTCGGACACATACATAATCACGCCGATGCTTCCGGTTTCAGTTTCGGGGGTGGCGACGATCTTATCCGCGGGAACGGAAATATAATACCCGCCCGAAGCCGCCATGCCGTTAAAAAATGCCACGACGGGCTTGCCGGACTTTTTGAACTTCATCACCTCATTCCACATAAGATCAGAGGCATTCACCGAGCCGCCCGGACTTTGAACTTTCAAGATGACCGCTTTTACGCGATAATCTTCGCGCGCAACCCGGAGCATCATTTTTAGATTCCCGATCATGCTTGAGTCCTCTTCTTCGCCTATTTCTCCGGAAATTGAAATCACGGCAACCACGTCCGCTGTCGCTGTAGATTTCTGCAGATAAACCACATTAACCGAGTCATTTTTAAACTCGCGCGACCGAAACGCCGCCAAAACTGACTGCGGCTGAGTAGCCACCGCTTTCTGTCTGCCGATTGAAGCGCAACCGGAAAATAGAAACGGCATAATAAGCACCGCTACTGCTATCAACTTTTTCATGACTATCACCCCTCTAACCAATATTTATCTCACCCTATGCGAGATACATTATCAATGTTCTATATACCTTAATTAGACCTCCTGTAAAAAATAATGCAAGTGCCCTAAATTAAATTTGTTAAAATAAATTTAATCGGGCGAACATTTTGCAGAGCAAAATGTTTTAGCCTAAAAATAAAAAATGCTTTATAATTATTTTATGCCGGGCAGTGAAAATTCGATTGGCCCCGCTTAGCGGGGCGCAATCTGTAAATAATCACTTTCCGGAAATAAAAATAGTTAAGTACATCCCCGCACCTATGTGTAGGTGAGAGGATAAATATTAAAAAGTCGTACTATATAATTGATCGAATTTCTACTGACCCGGTATGAAATCAAATACATACGCTGAAAGATCACATGTAAAAATGAAGGAGGTGCTTTTATCGCCTAAAAGCTCCGGACCCAAAATTCATTACTTTATGATAAGAGGCGGAAAAAATAAAACAAACATAACCGTGCTGGAGCCGGGAAAGATCGGCAAAGAATATATAAAAACATACGGACATTATCATATTGGAAAATTGGAAGAAACTTACACAATCCTGCAAGGAAATGGCTTTGTAATAATGCAAGAAAGGAAAAAAGATAGGAACGGCAAGCCGATCGATGCGGAGATAAAAAATTTCAAAGCAATAAAAGTAAAAACCGGCGATAAAGTTTTCATTCCGAGCGGATGGGGGCATCTTTTGGTAAATACCGGAAAAACTTGGCTCGTAGCTTCTGATAATAGTCCGGTAAATTTTAAGGGTAAAAAATCGGTCTCAATGCCGGGACACGCTGATTACAAACCATTCAAAAAACTTCACGGCGCAGGATATTATGTTATAGAAAAAAATGGCAAAACAGCCTTTCAAAAAAATCCAAATTATTCTTCCGTTCCTAAAATAAATCCCGCACCTTTCAAGAATTATTAGAAAATGAACTTTAGAAAGCATAATCCCGCTCTATATGGTGTTTAGGATATATATATAATAAAAAAATATCATGCAACAAATAAATGATATTCTCGAAAGGTGCGGGATAAAAAGCTAGATTTTCACAAGCTCTCTTATTATATTTTTGGTATGTTCCGGGCCGCTGGTTTCAATTATTCTCACGCCTTCTATATTCTTTACGGATTCATCGTTTCCACCTTCATATAAGGCATCCCCGATAAAAACTGCGTCTTGTGAATTTATTCCGACAAATGAAAACAGCCTCTTTATTCCAAAAGATTTATCAACGCCTTTTACGGTTATATCTATAGACGAAGTCCCCCCTATACGCAAAGAAAATTCGGGCAAAAGATCTTTGATCTCGGAAATAAATTTCCTTCTTTTTAGCTGGTCGGGATCATATTTTTTCTTTTCTTCCATTGATGCGTCCGCGCCGAGTCCGGCATAAGTGATCTGGGTTCCCCTATCGTCTATATATTTTTTCCTGTCCTCCGCCTTAATGCCCGCCACAGAAGCCACTGCGTCAGTCGCCTTTTTCTTAAGATCATCGGGCATGGAATCTTTATAGATCATATTCCATCTATTTTCCTTATGAGCCCAAAGTTCCGCTCCGCTTGTCGGTAAAATAAAAAGCCGGTCAAATTTTTCCATACAGGAAAGTTGAGATAATAATTGTTTATCAAAATAAGAAAATGATGCGCCGGAGATCACGGCAACGGACATTTTATCCAAAAGAGCGCAAATCAATTCAGCCATTTCCGCATCTATGCGGGACCGGCTTTCAGAAAGCGTATTATCAAGATCAAATATGGCAATCTTTGGATTTTTAATTTGCATACCGGGTCAGTAGAAATTCAATAATTATTATATATTCTCGACTTAATTTATATTTACTATTTATTTTTCTGTCATTGCGAGGAGTCTGCGACGCGGCAATCTATTTTATTTACGAGATTGTCATGTCTTCGCCAGATCTCGCGTAGCGATGACTTCGGCGGCACTCGCAATGACAGATTTATTCGTAAATTCGTACTAATTCCTGCCTGCCGGCAGGCAGGCGTTATTCGTTGATTACTTTTTATTTCAAATACTACAAAATCGCAGCCGGTCCGACTATCAAGCTATACACAGAAACAACGAACGGAAACAAAAAATTTAGCATTCCTCCGAACAAAAGAATGATTATTAAAAGTGTCCCGTAATGTTCCATTCTCAGCCAAAATTTTTCCGCTTCTCCATGCAAAAAAGCCAAAACGATTCTTGATCCGTCAAATGGCGGAATTGGTATTAGGTTAAAAAAGGCTAAAAACACGCTCACGAAAATAACAATATTAAAAAGACCGTATATATTGTATAAAACCGGATTTGCGGCAATTGGCGTAAAAGCAACCATCAGCCTGACAAATAATCCAAATATTATAGCTATCAAAAAATTTGAAACCGGTCCCGCGAGAGCGATCAATGCCCCATCTCTTTTTGGATTTTTTAAATTGTAGGGATTGAACGGCACCGGCTTAGCCCAGCCCAAAATAAAAGAACTGCCGGTGATAATAAAAAGGAACGGCACTAAAAATGAACCAAAAAATTCTAAGTGTTTTATTGGATTCAAAGTCAGCCTTCCCATTTCTTTGGCGGTGTTATCGCCCAATCTATATGCCATCAAACCATGAGAGACCTCGTGGATAATTACTAAAAAAATTAAAACAATTACCTGGTAGATCTGTCCTAGAAGTTGTTCGCTCATAATTCGTTAACCCTTTAACTTTTTAACTCGTTAACTTAATAAAGTGATAATCCTTCTTCCCTCTTTTTATCAAAATATATTTTCCTTGCAACGTATCTTTCTTGCTAACTTTATATTCCAGTTCCAAAACTTTCTCCCCGTTTATTTCAATAGCTTTGTTTTCCACGTCTTCTCTCGCCTGCCTTTTGGAATCCACCACTTTGGCGCCAACCAAAAAGTCCGCGATCGGCATTTCTTCAAATTTTGCCATTTCTTTGACCGCGCTTCCGGAAAAAACTTCTGATAATTCTCTACTGCTCAGATCCCTAACTTTTCCTGAAAATAAAAGTGTTGAAATTTTTTCAGCAGAATCTGCCGCGCTTTCACCATGCACGAATTTAGTCACTTCTCTCGCCAAAACTTTCTGGGCTTCTCTTTTTTCCGGCTCCGTTGCCACTAATACTTCCAATTTTTTAATTTCTTCCAAAGACAAAAAGGTAAAATATTTCAAGAATTTACCAACACTTGCATCGTCTGTATTTATCCAAAATTGATAAAAATGGTATGGCGAAGTCATCGTGGCATCCAGCCACACCGCTCCACTTTCGCTTTTTCCAAATTTTGTGCCATCTGCTTTTATGACCAAGGGCATGCTCAAAACTAATCCTTCTTTGCTAATCTTTTTTCTGATGAGTTCCACTCCGGCAATCATATTGCCCCACTGATCACTTCCGCCCACCTGCAAAACACAATTATATTTTTTAAATAAATTCAAAAAATCAATGGCCTGCAAAATCATATAAGTAAATTCCGTAAAAGAAATGCCCGTTGCCATTCTTTTTTGCACGGACTCCTTACTGATCATTTCGTTTATAGTGAAGTGTTTTCCTATATCACGAAGAATATCAACTAGAGATATATTTTTTATCCAGTCATAATTATTTACGAACATAACACTGCTTTTACCAAAAAAACGGCCAAATCCGCCAGCTGGCGGAAAAAAACTAGAAAGTTGTTTCTTTAGTCCGCAGACATTTCGTTTAACGGTTTTCAAATCCAAAAGATTTCTTTCCTGAGATTTTCCACTGGGATCACCGATAAGCCCGGTTGCTCCGCCCACAAGCACAATCGGTCTTAATCCGGCTTTTTCAAGCCTTTTCATAAAAATTATCGGTAGCAAACTGCCGGCATGCAAACTTTCCGCAGTCGGATCAAAACCAATATAAAATCTTCCGCCTTTCTTGGATAAATATTCTTTCACGGCTTCTTCGTTGGAAGTCTGAAAAATAAGGCCTCTTTCTTTTAGTTCATCGTATAAATTCATAATGTATTTTCTGTCATTCCGAATTATTTATCTGTCATTCCAAACTTGATTTGGAATCCAGTCCCCAACCTAGATTCCGGCTCTTAGGCCGGAATGACAGATTTTAT
>JAUSKP010000022.1 GCA_030646555.1 bacterium | reverse complement strand
GCCTTCCATCTCTCTTCTCCCAGGCACTGGCGTGCTGAAGCACACCACTCGATGCAGGAAGGTAACTTCTCCCTATAGACTATCTCACCGCATTTCTGGCACTTTATTCTGGTTTCGTCGGAGAAGATTTCAACCTCAGCGCTACACTTGGGGCATTTGTATAGTTCTACCCGCAGGTTTCTGGTATCCTGTCCGGGGCATTTGCTGGTCATTTCTCTCACCTCCTCAAGTAGTGTGCGATTGGTTTTTAACCCCTACATCAATCCTACACCTTGTCAACAGCGTTGAGTATGATTTGAATCATATTGGGTAGAGATTTTTACTGATGGTTACTTTAGCGAGATAAAGCGGGATATTAGATCGTCTGCCGGGGTTATACTTGTGGCGGGCCTTCACTCAGTAGCCTGAGTTTCTCTGCATCGAGGATAATCACTTTGCCGCGCACCGAACGAATAATCTTCCTCTGCCTTAGCTGGCTCATAACCCGAATCGCCGTCTCAATGGTGGTGCCAGCCATATCCGCGATTTCCTGTCTGGTAAAGGGGAGGGTGAGCCCGAGCTTGGCAGAAAGCATAAGCAGGATACCTGCCAGGCGCTGTTCCACTCTCTCTCCGGCCAGGTCGCTGAGGCGTCTGTGGGCGTCCCTGAGGCGTCCCCCCAGGACATTAATGATTTTCAGGGCTACCTGGGGATGCCGGGCCAGAAAAGACAGGAGGTCTATCCTTTTAATGCCTACTATCCTGGTTTCGGTTACGGCCTGGGCTGAAGCCGGGTAGGGCTTATCTTCAAAGATAGCCACTTCGCCCAGCATTTCACCAGTGCCGAAAAAAGCGATAATAAACTCTTTGCCCTGAGAGGAGTGTTTAAACACCTTCACCTGTCCCTGGTCGATAATGTTGAACCATTCCGGGCCATCTCCGTCCCAGAAGATGAACTCGTTGACCGTAAAATTACGCTCGGTAGCCAGATTAGCCAGCTCGCTCAGCTCGTCATCATTGAGGCTGGAGAAAATGGATGAACTCTTTAGAATCTGAGTCTTGTCCGCAGGTTGCAACTTAGCCACTCTCCTTCACTGGTTGCCAGCATAAGGTGTCAGCCACATTCCACTATGTGAATTATAACATAATCCGTTTTTCGTTTGCGCTGGCTCTGTGGTGGGTGCTAATATGTCGTCAGTC
>JAUSKP010000021.1 GCA_030646555.1 bacterium | reverse complement strand
CGCATGGGGGCATAGCACACATTATCCCACTTATATTCCAACCGGGCACCGGTGGCGGTGGCCGCTCCGGTAAAGCAGTTGAGCACCTTCTGCTTCAGCTCATCGAGATAGCCGTTCTCTTTAGCCCTCACCATAAATAGTCCGGCACTATGGGCGGGGACAATATTAGCTGCCTTGCCACCATCGGTAATAATACCATGGATGCGGGCGGTGCTTTTAATATGTTGACGCAGGGCATTAATGGCGGCGAAGGATAGGAGCATGGCTTCCAGGGCGTTGATGCCGGCTTCAGGGCGAGCCGCGGCGTGAGCCGCTTTGCCCCAGAATTCAACCTCCAGGGTGTTACAGGCAAGGGCCTCAGTTGTCGCGGTATTATCTGTCCCCGGGTGCACTATCATGGCGATATCGACGTCGTTGAAGACTCCCCTCTCGGCCATTATTATCTTGCCCCCGTATAGCTCCTCAGCCGGTGTGCCCATGATAATAATACTGCCGCCGAGCTGGTCAATGACGGACTTAACGGCGACTCCGGCGCCGATGGCGCAGGTAGCGATTAGATTATGCCCGCAGGCATGGCCCAGTTCAGGCAGAGCATCATATTCAGCCAGCAGGGCGATAGCTGGTTCGCCCTGCCCGTATCTCGCCTTAAAAGCCGTGGGTATTTCGCCGACGCCCCTTTCCAGGGAGAAACCATTCTCCTCCAGGTATTGGCTCAACCACCCGGCGGCTTTGACTTCCTGAAAACCTAGCTCGGGGTTGGCATGAATTTTTAAGGCTATCTCCCTGAGCTGTTGGCCCTGAGCATCTACCGCACTGTTGACTAGTGTTTTTAATTCTTCTATCGGCAAACTGGTCAACCACCCTCCCTGGCGGCAATTCCTTTTGCAGCCATTCTTTCCATTATAGCTTAATCACAGCAGGATTTCCAGACTGTGGTGCCCTGTGGTAGCCGGATTGCATCTGACTTTACTAACGGCGATACCAAGCGTTATAATTGGGCTGGTATGGTTATGACAAGAGTTGGCATTCTTTACCACCCGATGAAACCGGCGGCTTGTGCTCTGGCGAAGAAACTGGCAGAGTTTTTAGGCGCCAGGGGACTTGTTGTGTGGTCATGCTCAGCCTGGGAGGTAGAGACAGCCAGGGCGCAGGTAAATGGTACCGATTTAATTCTCAGCGTTGGTGGCGATGGCACTATTCTGCGCGCCGCCGAGGCAGTCGTGCCCGGACCAACCCCTATTGTCGGGATAAATCTGGGTCAACTGGGCTTTATGACCGAACTTAATGTTGCCGAAGCCGAAAGCAAGATATTGGCTTTGTTAGCCGGAGAGGGCCGGATTGATGAAAGGTCTATGCTCGAGGCGAAAATTTACCCGGCAGGGGAGGGACAAGGGCTACCCGGTGTATTTTACGCTTTGAATGATGTGGTCGTGGCGCGGGGGATAGCCCAAATAGTCTATATCGAAACCAGTATCGATGATGAGCCGCTGACTACCTATAAGGCAGATGGGGTGATTGTAGCCACGGCTACGGGTAGCACCGGTTATGCACTGGCTGCCGGTGGCCCTATTCTCCATCCCCAGTCCAGGGAAATTCTGCTCCTGCCCATATTGCCTCACCTGGGTTTGTCTTACCCGATGGTACTACCGTCTACTGCCACCGTTAAATTACGCCATAACTCCCCTCAGCCGGTGATGCTGAGTATCGATGGACATATCAATCGGCCCCTAGCCGGTGGTGTCACTATCACGGTAAAGCACAGCGCTAATACGGTTCTGTTTTTGAGAGTTCACCCTGAGACAGCCTTCTATAGCTCCCTGGAACAAAAATTGAAAGGAAAGTAGTGGATTGATTCACGTAGAGAAAGCTAAAATCGGTGACGCTCCCCAGATGCATCAGCTAATTAATTACTTTGCGGATAAGGGTGAGATGCTGGCTCGCCCCTTGAGCGAGATATATGAGAATATCCGCGACTTCTTCGTGGTTAGAGAGGGCGAGCGGGTGATTGCCTGTGCCGCACTACATGTCAACTGGGCCGACCTGGCTGAAATAAAGTCGGTGGCGGTGTCGGCGGATAGCCAGAGGCAGGGCATTGGTGACCAGCTTGTCACTGCCTGTATCGAAGAGGCTAAGGAGATTGGTATCCCCACTGTTTTTTGCCTGACCTATAAGCCAGCCTTCTTTGAGACGCTTAACTTTACTCAAGTCGACAAAATGGAACTACCCCATAAAGTCTGGAACGAGTGTTACCGTTGTCCCAAGTTCCCCGACTGCGATGAGATAGCTCTTATCTGCCACCTGGAAACGCCCTCTCAGGGGTAGTGGCTTATTTAGCTGAGGAGGTAAAGTATTGAATCCGGCATATATTGGCGTAATAATGATTGGGTTATTGCATGGCTTGGAGCCGGGACACGGTTGGCCGGTTGCCGTTATGTATTCCATGAAAAAAAGAAATCCCGTTTTCAGTGCGGCGATTAGTT
>JAUSKP010000014.1 GCA_030646555.1 bacterium | reverse complement strand
CCGCAATGACTGATCCGCAGATGGCCAAAGCGATGGAAACGGATATGCGCCGCCGATTTTGGATCTCATTTATTCTTTCTATTCCGATTTTTCTTTACTCTCCAGTAGGCATCAACTTTTTCAAATTAAGCTTGCCAACCCCTATTCCGGTCAATTGGATTCTGCTTATACTCACCACGCCGATAGTTTTTTGGACCGGTTCAATTTTTATTACCGGCACATATTATTCTCTCAAATCACGAAAATTAAATATGTCCGTCTTGATTGCCACTGGCGTTTTAGCGGCGTATATTTTCAGCGTTTTACTGACTTTTACAATAGGTGGAGAAACTTTTTACGAAGCCGCGGCGCTTTTAGTCACCTTTGTACTTTTCGGCCATTGGATGGAAATGCGCTCCAGACTTGGCACCTCCGAGGCATTGCGCGCGCTTTTTGATCTTGTGCCGCCGCAAGCGATTGTAATTAGAAACGGGAAGGAATTAACTATTCCTAGCGCCGAAATTATAAAAAACGATATAGTTTTAATAAAACCGGGAAATAAAATTCCCGTTGATGGCGAAGTCATTGAGGGCGAAACGTATATAGATGAGTCCCTTGTTACGGGTGAATCACTTCCCATTCATAAAAAAATCAACGATAAAGTGGTCGGCGGATCGATCAACCAACAAGGTTCAATTAAATTTAAAGCGATTAAGGTCGGGCAGGATACGGTTTTGGCTCAAATTATCAAGCTGGTTGAAACCGCTCAAAATTCCAAAGCGCCCGGACAACGCATCGCCGACAAAGCAGCCGCCATTCTAATTATTGTAGCTATCGGATCCGGCATCATAACTTTTGTCAGCTGGTATTTTATCGCCGGCGTTAGTCTTATCACGGCCCTTACCTTTGCCGTTTCTACAATAGTTATCGCCTGCCCCGACGCCTTAGGCCTTGCGACTCCAACCGCCGTAGCGGTCGGCACAGGCATTGGAGCGAAACATAATATCCTTATTAAGGATGCGGCAACTCTTGAAAATACTTCCAAGCTTAATGCGATTGTCTTGGATAAAACCGGCACATTAACTGAAGGCAAGCCTAAAGTAACTGATGTAATATCTATAAATAATTTCACGATTGAAGATATTTTAAAATACGAAGCCTCGATAGAAAGCAGATCTAGCCACCCAATTGCAAAAGCAATTATTACCGAAGCAACTAAGCGCGGAATATCCCCCGCAGAGCCGTCTCAATTTGAATCCTTTGCCGGCCAAGGCCTGCGAGCAATAGTCAATGGAAAAACTATTCTTACCGGAAATGAAAAAATAATGATTGCGAATAAAATACCGTTGGAATCGGCTCGCGAAGCCATTGATCGCCTTTCAAACGAAGGTAAAACTTTTAGCTTGCTTTCAATTGACGGACGCATTGCCGGAATAACAGGAATCGCGGACACTGTCAGAATAAATGCCAAAAAGACCGTGTCAGCGCTTCAAGGTCTTGGAATAGAAGTGGCAATGATTACCGGCGACCATAAAAAAATAGCTGAATCAATAGGAAAAGAGCTTGGCATTGATCGGGTATTCTCCGAAGTATTGCCTCAAGATAAGGCCAATTACATTAAAAAGCTCCAAGACGAAGGGAAATTTGTCGCTATGGTGGGAGATGGCGTCAACGACGCTCCGGCTCTGGCATTGGCCGATATCGGCATTGCCATTGGCGCAGGAACAGACGTGGCGATAGAAACCGGGAATATCGTGCTTATGAAATCCGAACCATATGACATTGTAAATGCGATTAAACTAAGTAAGGCAACTGTCAGAAAAATGAAACAAAATCTTTTCTGGGCAGCGATATACAACGTTCTTGCCATTCCAGTGGCGGCCGGCGTATTTTATCCGGCTTTCGGAATCTATTTACGCCCGGAAATTTCAGCTCTCTTGATGTCCGCTTCTTCTATTATTGTCGCTACCAACGCTGTCCTATTAAAAAGAATTGAACCGTCATTAAATGAAAAATAAAAAGGTCGCAAGAACCTATCCCAATAATAATTTAATATAAAAATATGATGAATTATAACTATATGCTTGGCGGCGGCGGAAGCAGTATGATGTTTTTCTCTTGGATCACTTATACATTGGTAGTCACTTTGCTAGTCCTTGGCATTATTGCTCTGTGGAAATATATTAATAAATAATTTTAAACCACAAAAAAACAGTCGCCGATGCGACTGTTTTTTTGTTTAAAACCCCGCTAATATTTTTTGCAGAATTTTAAATACCTCTTTAATTCATGCTCTTTTTCATAGTCGCGTCTTTTTCTGTCGCTTTGGCATTTTCTTCAATATACTTATTACCAACTGCTTCTAGATCTTTTGCCATAGACACCAATGCTTCATCTTTATACTTCATTCCCATTTCTTGTATGGCTAGCCCACTAGACTTCATCATCTCCCCCATCTTTTGTATGCTTGAAGATTGTTCTTTCATCATTGTGGTTGCATCCTGTAATTTCTTAGCATCAACACCGCCGTCATTCATACCATTACCAAAACTATATCCCGCTCCGCCACCAATAATTAAAGCGACTAATATACCAATAATTGTTGTTTTCATATTTTTTATTTTATTTTTTTAATTATTTTATTTATCTTTTTACTTATATCGACCATTTCCATCGGGCGGTTCCCGCCCATTTTTAACTTTTTTCATTGATAATTATTATTTAATTAAAATCCGGACGACTCTTTTTCTGTTTGTTTTAATGCTGCCTTTTTACCGAAACGATAGAACAATGCCGGCGTCAAAAATAATGAAATTATCGTAGAAGAAATAAGCCCTCCAAATATTACGACTGCCAGCGGATTAAGCATTTCCTTGCCCGGCTCGCCTCCTGAAATAATTAACGGAATAAGGGCAAGGGCCGCTACTAAAGACGTCATTAATACCGGTGTTACACGATCAAGCGTTGCCTTAACAATCGTATCCGGAGTAAATGGCAGGCCCTCCTTATTTACAAGAGTTAAACTGCGGCCCATCAACATAATCCCATTCCTGGAAACGATACCAGCTAAAGAGATAAAACCTACAAGGTGCGCAAGACTTACCGAACCGCCCGTTAACCAAATACCTATCATTCCGCCAATTAAAACTGTTGGAATATTAGTCATAACCAAAAGTACAATAGGCACAGACCTAAACGCGCTAAATAATATTCCAAAGATCATTATTATACCGGCGATAAACATCAGCGCTAAACGCCGCGAACTCTCTTTTTGACTCTTATAATTTCCTTCAAAAGAAAGAGTTACGCCCACGGGCAGTTTCTGCGCTTCAATTGCCATTTTAGCTCCATCCACAGCTCCGACCACATCGGAACCCTGATAATTTGCCGAAACTATAAGCACTCGCTTTGCCCCTTCATGATCCTGACTACTGCGTCCGCCTTCAACTCTAATATCCGCCACGCTTCCCAAAGATACCACCCCCATATATGGAAGAGCTAAATCTCTTAAAGAAGCCATGGTGCCCTTTGACTCTGAATCAAAACGAGCTATAACATTCACAGACGCAGGTCCAAGACGAACCTGTCCGAGATTATCTCCCATAAGACCCATCTCAAGATCATTGGCAACTTCGCCCGAAGATAATCCATATTCCGCAAGACGATTTCTATCCACATAAATATGAAATTCTGGAACAACTGTGTTTTGCTGAATACGAGGATTGGAAATTCCTTTTTGTTTTTTTAATTCCGCGATAACCTGCTTGGCGGCATTATCCATGCCTACCGGATCATCGCCAAATACTTTAACCACAATAGGAGCTCGTACGCCCGAAATTAACATTTCAACTCTGTGCGTAATTGGCTGACCAAGACTAAAATCAGCATTTCCAAATCTATCCAATACCGCCTGGATATTGCTAAAAATTAATTCTCGTTTATCTTCAAATCCAGGTTTAAGCGCTATTTGTAATTCACTGGTATTAGCGCTTCCTCCGTGCGGATCCGCAGTGGCTCGTCCCGCGATATTACTCACGAATTTAATACCATCAACTTTAAGCAACGCCTTTTCCAGCCTATTCATATATTCATTTGTCGTAGAAAGATCAGTGCCAGGAGCCAAATATACCATAGCTACCATAGACCCCTCATTGAACGGCGGAATTCCTTCTTTGCCCGCAAAAAAATACATTCCGGCGGTAAATAATAAAGCAACAATAGTAACGCTGCCAATAATTTTTACATTAGAAATACACCAATAGATCCACGGCGTGATACGCTGCTTTATTTTTTGCACAATCTTAGTTTCTTTCTCGTGTCCAACCAGAGACTTATCATTTAGTAATAATGCCGAAAGAACCGGCGTTACCGTAAGAGACACAATCATTGACGCAATAAGCGATACTAAATACGCGGTACCAAGAGCAATAAGAAGTTTCCCTTCAATTCCCGGCATAAAGAAAATCGGTAAAAATACAACGGCGACAAGAATAGTCGCGTAAACAATTGAGTTTCTGACTTCTTTTGATGCCATTAAAACAACGTCTTCACGCTGTTCTTTTTTTCCGCCCAGCATCCAAAGGCGTAAACGGTGAAAAATATTTTCCACATCAACAATCGCATCGTCGACAAGCTCGCCCGTAGCAACAGCGATGCCTCCAAGCGTCATCACATTTACCGATAAATCAAAAAATTTAAACACGATCGCTGTCGCAAGAATAGACAATGGTATAGCTGTTAATGTGATCACTGTTGTTCTTACATTCATCAAAAAAATAATAAGAATTATAATCACAAGAATTGTTCCGTCGCGAAGCGCGTCTTCAACGTTCTTTAAGCCGGCGCGTATAAAACTCTCTTGCCTAAAAAGATTTGGATATAAAACAATTCCATCGGGAAGACTGGATTTAAGCGAAATAAAAGTTTTATCTATCGCGTCAGTCACATCAAGAGTCTGCGCATCAGGCTGCCTGATTATCCTTAAAATAACCCCCGGATTGCCATTAATCGCGCCGCTTCCGCGAACAGGGCTGGCGCCTTCAATAATAGAAGCAATATCGCCCAGTCTAATAGGTCTTCCATCTATTTTATTTATACCAATGGCCATATTTTGCAAGTCAGCAATTTCAGTCGGCGCGACAAGAATACGAATTGGATATTCTTTTTTATCTTCGGTAATTACTCCTCCGCTTTTATTGGTTAGGGCGTTTTCTACGCCCATACGAATATCGTCGATCATTATTTCATAACGCCGCATTCTTTCAGCATTGAGATTTATCTGCCACTCACGAACATCGCCGCCCATAACAAGAACATTAGCAACTCCCGAAGTTTTTAGCAGAACCGGACGAATAGTCCAATCTGCTAACGTCCTAAGATCCATTGGGGTTATTTTCGTATCAGAAGAAGTTATACCAACCCACATAATTTCCCCTAAAAGAGATGTGGACGGGCCAAGAGTCGGCCTCACTCCCCGAGGCAATACTGCTTGCGCTAAACGCTCCTGCACTATCTGCCTATTTCTGAGCGTATCGCTTCCCCACGCAAACTCCATATTTATAGTAGCTTGCGCGAATGAAGCGTTTCCGCTTATTCTCTCAATGCCCGGAGCGCCGGCTATAGCCGACTCAAGCGGATTAAGAATTAATCTTTCCACGTCTTCTGCCGCCATACCCGGACTTTCCGCAAATACTGTAACGGTTGGTTTGTTTATATCTGGAAGAATATCCACCTTCATTGTTGCAATACTCCACACTCCCACAACGGTCATTAATCCAGCCAAAACCAGCACGGTAATTTTATTTCCAAGAGACCAAGAAATTATTTTATTAAACATATTTTTAGTACATTCCCATTCCTGCCATTGAATCCTGCTCGCCCGACTCAGCAGAGCCATCCGCGCCTCCTTCTTTCGATACTATTTCATCAATAAGCATATTTTCTTGAATATCCTTTGTGGGGCTTATGATATAACGATCACCGTTTTTAATTCCCTCATATATTTCAACCGATGTGCCAGCCGCTGTTCCAAGCGTACGGCCAATAGTTATTTTTCTCGCGAAAATTCTTCCAGCCTCCGATACCTCCCATATTTGCGGAGCGCCATCTTCACTCCACCACACCGCAGAAAGCTTAATAACAGGACTGTTTGAATTTTCTGACGCAATAATACGCACCGATGAGCCAACTGGCCAATCAACGCCATCAATAAAAATAGCATCTGCCATATATGCGCCCATTTCATCTAATAACCCGCCAATGCCGGTTATTTTTACCTTGTGAATATTCATAGGAAATCCAGGACGCACCACGGAAAGAACCTCCCCGATTGACGGCCTGCGAACGTTATTTGGAATAGTTATACGAACAATGAGATCACCCTTGCCTTGTCCGGCAATAACCGCGATCGACATTCCCGGATTAACTAAATCTCCGACTTTCTTGTAGATCGCTGAAACAACCCCCGTATTTGGAGCGATAATATATAATCCGCCGGTAATTTCATTGGCTACTGTTTTGTAAGATGCCTCCATCGCTGCAACTTCCGCATGAGCCATAGACCTCTCTTTCTCAACCATTGAGCTATTCTCATTTATCATAATTTTGTAATCGGTTTCCTTATCGGCCAGATCCGCCTGCGCTTCCCGATAATCGGTGAGCATCTCTAAAAAATCTTTTTGATCTTCGGCGGCGGTCATTTTAAATCCGCTTACAGCCATATCGCCACCGCTATCTACAGAATTATTTGCAAGCTGCGTTGCAAGCGCGAAGTAATTTTGAGCGCTTTCAATAGGAAGCTCATCGGAACCGTTTAACTTTTCAACTAATCCAAGCAATGACATCCTAAAAGCATTCTGAATATTTGAATTTAAAAGCCCATATTGCGGATTTAAATAAGCAGTAGATCTAAAATATCGCCAATCAGTAGTATTGCTTATTGCGGCGATATGCCTTGATAATGCCCGTTCAATAAAAGAACGTAGAGCGGCGCGCTTAACTTCCGCCAATTTGCGCATGCCCTCAAGAGCGGTCAAAGAAAGATCCGTGCCCGAAACTATTTTGCCATCAATAGAATCATTTAACGCGTTAAAACGTAATTGCTCTTTTGCCGCAAATTTATCGGCTACAATGGCTTGCGCTTTAGCTCTAGCCAAGCCTTCGGCTTTTTCAGCGAGCATTGCGATCAGTTCTGGAGTGGCCGGTGGCGCGGATATTTCTCCTAAAACCTGACCAGTCAAAACCTTATCGCCGATACGAACTCGCCAATTTTTAATTACGCCTTCTCGTTGCGGCTGTATTTGCGATATTTCTGAAGATATAATTTCTCCAGGCCAAGAATTATTTGATACACTATTTCCATCGGCGCCGACAAAATCATCAATTCCCACAATGGCAACAACTGAACTAATATCCGCAAGGAGATTAACGCGCTCAGTCAATTTTTCACTTACGATCTTAGTTGATTCTGTTTTATTCGCAAAAGAAAAAACAAATATCCCAACAGCAACAAGCGACAAAACTAATACCGATATCATTACAAGATAGAGCGGACGCAACAATTTAATTCTTTGAATAATATTTTTTAATTTATCTTTCATTTTTTAATTTATTTAATAAACAAAAAAGTCCTTGTACGACACAAGAACCTGCCAGCATAGAAAAATACCAAAAAAACCTGTTTTTCCTATGCCGGTTTTATAAAATTAGGGCTTCGCTCAAAAGAAGAAAGCCAATTATAAATTGCTGATTGAACAAAATAAAAAACATCACGGCATTTTTGCTTCAAATAATTAGCCGTTATAAGCTGCAAAAAATAACTAAACTTATGTAGAACCGCGAACACAACAAAAACCATGAAAAAAAGAAAACTAATTGAAGCAACAAAAGCTTTAATTATCGTCGCTAGCGTCAATTCTTTAACATAGCTAAAATGAGCCGCAAGTTTTTCCTGATTTAACGGCATATTATGAGCCCCATCATTCATAGGCATTGTTACAGCAAAAGCGCAAAAGAAAAATGCTCCCACTATTATGAAGAGGAGAAGCATGACAGGGATTTTTTTAAACAATATTTGATCCATTAGGTTTAATTATATTCTTATACTGCTCCCAGTGTCAATACCTCCACCCCAGGTATAGATATTATGATTCTTTACCAATTCTTGATCTGTATCTTTTCATTAGAAGAGAATTTGAAACAACGCTTACAGACGAAAATGCCATGGCAGCGGCTGCAATTGCCGGATTTAAAAGCCAACCGGTAAAAGGATATAAAACGCCCGCCGCGACAGGAATACCGACAATATTATAAACAAAAGCCCAAAAAAGATTTTGTTTGATTTTTTTGAGCGTATATCTGCTTAAATCAATAGCAGTCACCACATCTCGCAAATCATCTTTTATTAAAACTATTTCCCCTGTTTCCATCGCCACATCAGTGCCTGAACCAAGGGCAATGCCTAAATCGGCTTGAGCCAGAGCCGGCGCATCATTAATGCCATCACCCACCATCGCCACGATATTTCCCTCGCTCTGCAATTTTTTGATCTCGGCCGATTTTCCCTGCGGCAATACCTCGGCTAAAACTCTATCTATGCCAACGAGCTTCGCGATAGCTTGCCCAACTCTTTTATTATCCCCCGTAATCATCGCGACTCCCTTTCCCATTTTATGAAGCATTTCAACCGCCTCTTTTGAATAATCCTTGAGGGTATCAGCCACCGCAATAATGCCTATAATATCTTTTTCTACGGCCAAGATCATTGCTGTTTTTCCTTGATCTTCCAAAACAATCATCTTTTCTTCCACTATATTTGAATTAATTTGATTATTAGCCATCAGCTTTCTTGTTCCGAAAAGTATTTTTTTGTTTTCTAATCTGGCTGAAATGCCATATCCGGGAATAGCTTGGAAATCTTTTACCTCATCTAGCTTAAGGTTTTTTTCTTTGGCCTTGTTAACAATTGCCTGAGCCAATGGATGCTCTGAATTTTTTTCTATAGAAGCGGATATTTGCAGAACATCAAGTTTTGAATTTGAAATTTCTACAATATCAGTTACGACAGGTTCGCCCCTGGTTAAAGTTCCTGTTTTGTCAAAAATGACAATATTTAAATCGCGCGCAATTTCTAACGCCTTGCCGCTTTTAATTAAAATGCCATTTTTTGCCGCCAAACCCGTACCCATCATTACCGCTGTCGGCGTTGCCAATCCTAAAGCGCATGGACAAGCGATTATTAAAATAGCCACAAAAGTTGTTAAGGCAAGAGATAAAGGCTGCCCTAGCAAAAGCCAAATAGCAAAAGACAAAATAGCAATACCAATCACAAATGGAACAAAATAAAAAGAAACCTTATCTGCCAATAGCTGGATCGGAGCCTTAGAACCCATAGCCTCCTCAACAATTTTTATAATTTGAGACAACACCATGTCTTTGCCCACCCGCATTGCTTTAAATTTCAAAACACCGGTTTTATTGATGGTCGCGCCAATTACTTCATCGCCTTTTTTCTTTTCCACGGGAATACTTTCGCCGGTAATCGCTTTTTCGTCAACACCGGAATAGCCGTCAATAACAATTCCGTCTACCGGAATTTTCTCGCCGGGCTTAACTAAAATAATATCCCCGGCTTTTACTTCAGAAATAGGAATTTTTATCTCTTCATTATCTTTTATAATCGTCGCTTCTTTCGGCTGAAGACCAATTAATTTTTTAATTGCTTCGCTTGTTTTGCCCTTAGTTATCGCTTCTAAATATTTACCCAAAGAAATAAAAACCAAGATCAAAGCGGCGCTTTCATAATAAAGATGCGCCTCAACTTCTACGCTTAAAAATATCAAAATAGAAATAATCAAGCTATAGAAATAAGCGACCGCCGTGCCGATAAAAATGAGTGAATCCATATTTGGCGCTAGCCGTAATAAATTTTTAAAGCCGGAAGTCCAGATATTAAAACAGGAAATGATTACCCCCGTAACCAAAACAAGCTGTATGGTCGATCCGTAATCTTCAAAAAACATCGGCATCGGCAAACCAAGCATTTCGCCCATCACCATATAAATAATAGGCAAGCTAAAAATTAGAGCGAAAACAAACCGCTTTTTTAGTTTCTGGATCTCTTGCGCCTTTGCCTCTTTGTGATGGTCATCCATTTCTTCTTCGAGACTCTCCTCGCTGGCTTTATAGCCTAATTTCTCAATTATTTTTTTAATTCGGGCGATGCTTATCTCAACTGAATCAAATTCTAAATAAGCTTTTTCTGTGCCAAAATTAACATTAGCGGATTTAATGCCTTCTTCTTCTTTAAGAGCATTCTCAATGATGGCCGAGCAGGAAGCACAATGCATTCCTGAAATTTCTAAAATTATTTTTTCCATAAATTTATATTTAATAACTTAAAAGGGTCGGCAACTCGCTCAATTTATTTTATCTGGCGCCGCAACTTACCGCGCCACCTCCTCCGCAGCCGCAACCTTTAGCGCCCGAAGGTATAACATCGGCGCCATCTGCATTGGCAATGTTTTTTGCCAAAACAGGGGCGTCGGAATTTACTGCTTCATTTTTTTCATCAATTACTTCTATAATACCCGACACCATTCCCATCCAACAAGAAAACTTATATTTTCCCGGCTTTATTGGCGTAAATTCCTTAACGCTTATTTTGCCCGGAGTAAGCGAAATTTGTCCATCAAATAAACCCTTAGAAATAACGGCGTTGGTACAACCGCTTGTTCCCTTGTCGGCGATCTCCCATCTCACGGGAATCCCCGCTTTAACCTTAAAATAATTAGGCGCATAACCATAGCTTGAAGCATCCATTTTGATTACCTGTTTTCCGTCAACGATTGGCGGGAATCCCTCTTCTCTATTATTAACGGTCTGCTGGCCGGAATTTAATTTTATATCGCTTAAACTAGAAAATCCCAAAACATTTAATTGGGTATTAAAATTAAATAAGGCAAAAAACAAAACTAAGACGCCAGCAACTTTTAAAAACTTATCTGCTATATGCGGTTTTTGAGAAAATTTAACCGCTGACAATCCTATCATTAAAAGCGCCGGGGTTGTTCCCAGGGCAAAGAAAAGCATAATCAAAGCGCCTTGTAATGCATTGCCGGAAAGCAGGGCTAAGCCCTGAGCGGTAATAGTGAAACCACAGGGCAGAAAAAAGGTCAGCGCCCCCATTAGAAATGGCATATGCTTCCCTTGAAATTTAGTTTCATCGGCAATACGTCTGGTTATAAATTTAGGCATAGCAAACTGAAGTTTTCTAAAAGTTTTTACTCCCAGCATTTGCAATGCTAAAAAGAACATTATTACAGAAACAATAATAATTAAAACCGAATTAAAAGTTAAAGATATTTGAAATTTGCTGCCAATTGCGCCAATAACTCCCCCCAGAAAAGCATAAGAAATAATTCTTCCGGCATTAAACATCAAATGGGGCCGAAGTTTTTCCAGGGTTGAATTTCTTTCGGAATACATTCCCATCCATTGTTTTGACATTGAAAGAATCAAACCGCCGACTAAGGCCGCGCAGCTGGAAACTCCCGCCAATAATCCAAATAAAAAAAACATCGGCAAAGATGAAGCCGAATTAACATTTATTAAACCGGCAAGACCGCTATTTTTTAAAATTAAAAAACCGGCAATAATAAATAAGGCCGTGCCAGCAATTACAAAAAAGCCATCCCCTTCATTCTTCTCCGTGATTCTTACCGGCTGATCAGAGAAGAGATAATTTTCTCTTTTAAACATTTCATTTAATTTGCCGGCGCTCGGTCTTTGCCCTTCATAAACAACGGAAACCTTCCCTTTGTCGGCTGAAGCCTCAACGGATTTTATTTCTTTTAAAACAGATAGTTTTTTTTCTATTAAAATTTCACAGGAAGCGCAGTGCATTCCCCTGACAAAGTAAGTGTGTTCCCCATGCAAATGAATTTCTTCTTTTGTTTTCTCCATCACCCTGAACCCAAGACTTTGAATAGACTCAAATAATCGGCCCTGAGAGATTTTACTGTCATCAAACTCTATCAAAACTTCTCCGCTTTTTTCATTGACATCAACATTTTTGACTCCCCCCAAAATATTTATTTCAGTTTCAATTAATGCCTTATCATTCTCCGATCGTATATTTTCGATTTGAATATTTATTTTTTTAAGCATGTATTTTGTTAATTTATCTTCTCCGCCCCGCTTAGCGGGGCTGGATCAGCCTCTGGCTGAAAATTTTATTTATTGGACAGTTTTGTAACCTTTAAAATCTCATCTATCATTTCTTGTTTCTTTTTTTCATTTTTTGTTTCCATAGCGCTTTTAAAACAAGTATTCAGATGATTCTCCATAAGCATTTGATGAACTGATTTCAAAAGCCCTATTACTGCCGAATTTTGCTGCATCGTACATATGCAGTACTCGCCGGCCTCAACCATTTTAATAATTTTCAAAGTTAAACTTTGGGCCTTTTTAAGATTAATGAGAATATTTTCTTTTTTATTGAGCATATTTTTTTAAAATTAATTATTTATACCTTCACCATGGGTATAGGTCTATGTTAGCAAGTATGAACTTGCTGTCAACCCCGTTAGAAATCCGCCCTCCGAATTCGGAGTGGCGATAGCCACCTTGGGGTGGCTTATTTCTAACGGGGTCAATATTGATAAAAGTTTTAAACTGAGTATATTTTTATTTTAAAACAGGGTGCCTGCGGCACCCTGTTTTTTTTATTTCTAGATCTCACACTTCCCTCCCATACAAGCCAACTCTTTTGAACCCTGAGTTTCATCATCTTTTTCATAAAGCAGTATCTGTGAAAAATCTATTTCCGGCATTTTCGCCACCGTCATCTCATAAATTTCTTTAGTAATCTCTTCGTATGGAGCCATGGCATAAACATAATCTTCGCGCGGAAGGAAAGAAAGCCCCCCTACTATGTCCCAATTGTTGTAGACCCAATCCGCCACATCTATCCATTCATTAGCGCCGACAGAAATAGTAACTGAAGGATTGTGCTCTGTATAATTTTCTTTGACCATTTTCCAGCGTTCCAGCTGCTCAATAGCGGTCAGATCTTTGCTGTAAACAGAGCTCTTTGGGGCCTTGATCGGAAACTCAAAAATATAACTGGTAGCATCATTATAACTTTGGCCGACCTCCGGATAGTACGGCATTTTTTGATCCTTCAACATCTTAAAAAGACTGTCCGTTGCCGATATTCTTACACGGCGGATATAATATGGCGAATAACGCGGATGAAGCCCGGAGGCCGCATCTACTAATTGAGACACTGTGCCGGAAGGTTTAACGCAGGTAACTGCCAAAGATTGACTAACACCAAACTTTTTAGCATAAGCTTTATTGACTGCAATGGCCTCATCTCTGAGTTTTTTCAGAACATTTTTATTCCCAACCACCGGACAATCCCACTGGCCGGTAATGGAAACTCCAAGTAATCTTTCCTCTTCGCAATTCTTTTTCCACTCCTCCGAAATATAAGGAAAATTAGTAAGCGTAGACTGGAAGGTTCCCAATATAGTCGCTAAACGTATTTTTCTGGATAAAGTTTTTTCAGTATCATTCGGTCTAGCTACAACTTCTGAAAGATTACAAAATCCTTTTGAACGCAAATTTATCTCGCCGCAAGGATTGCATCCCGCCGTAAGCCATTTATTTCCCATTTTTTTCCATCGCCTTTCCGGGATCTGATGCTTTAATCCGCCGCGATTGAATATCCCCCTTTCGCCGGAACCGCTTTTCGCCAGCGCCACCCATTCATCCAAAAATTGAGCGGCAGTCGGCTTTTCCATATAAGCCACAGAGTTGTTTGCCATGCTCCTTTGCGGATCGGTCAAATAAAACATTCCCTTTTTGGCATCCCTTACATCTTCATCGTCTAGATCTGAAAGTGAAAGTAGGGCGCTTCGGCGCACGCCGCCCATTACCACTACTTCGCCGATCTTGCATAAAATATCGTGCACGTCCAAAGAAGTGAGCCTCCTGCCTTGTCTGGCTAAAATTCTTTCACGGGCAAATTCCAAGGCTCGCTTCAACGGATCCGGACCGGAGCTTTTACCGCCCATAGTCTTCAATCTGGCGCCTGTTGGTCTTAATTTTGAATAATCAAAATAAACATCCTTGCCATCAAACCAATTTTTTAGTCCAAAATATAAAGCATCTCCCCAACCCTCCTTGCTGTCATCAATAACATAGAGACGCGCCTTGCCCTTAGTCTGTCTTTTAATTTGCGGCAGTTTTTGAACAGTCTGCTGTTCAACAGAAAAACCTACTCCGGCGCCACACATTAAAAGATACATAACCTCGGAAAAATCTTTCAACTTTGAAATAGCTATATAAGAACAATTATAAGCCGAAACATTCGTTTTTTTCACAGCGCTTCCGGCGCTCCACATCAGACGCATTGAAGGCATAACTTCCTGTTTTAGAATGGCCTGATGAATTTCTTCATATTCTCTTTCGGATAATTTTTTGCCAAGCTCTTCTTTCATAAATTTCATATAACGCCCGACTGTCTCTATCCAAGTTTCACGCCTGCCCTCCTCCTCTATCCATTTTGAATAACTGCGGTAGTAAACAAATTCTGACAAAGAATTGCTAAAATATTTCTTGCTTTCCATTGCCAGCTTTTTAATATTTTCAGGAACTTCTCTTCTTTGCTCTCTTAATCTGGCCCTTTCTTGCCTATAAAGAATGTAGGCCTTGGCGGCCTTGGCATAATCCATCAAAATTAAATTTGTTTCAACGATATCCTGGATATTTTCAACGCCGGGAAAACCATCTTTATCATATTTTTTAACCAAATCTTTAACAACCTGATCCGTAACTTTTTCCGCGTCTTTTTCAGAGCCTTCGCAGGAAACAGCCATTGCCTTTAAAATAGCTTCTGTAATGTGAGTTTTATCAAATGGGACTGTATTTCCATCTCTTTTTTTAATGAATTTTATCATGTTTTATAAAGCATCTTTTGTCATTCCCGCGAAAGCGGGAATCCAGAGAAAAAGACTGGATTCCGGCTCTCGGAGGCCGGAATGACGGAGAATTTATTTGTAAATTAAAAATTATAAATTGTAAATTATTTATCTCTTTCCTTTTCTTAAAAATGCCGGGATGTCCCATTCGGAACTTTTCTTTTTTGTTGATTGAGATCTTTCTTTTTCAAGCCCGCTCTTTTCTTCGTCTAAAGTTTTGCTTTCTTTTATTGCCGGCGAAACTCTTGATTCCCGGGAAACAGAATTAAACAGATCGGCAGACGAAGAAATATTTAACTTAGAAATAGAATTTCCGGAAAATCCGGTCGCAATAAGAGTCACTTTTAAAAATCCTGGTCGCATATGCTTATCGCAATAGGCTCCAAAAATTATTTTAGCGCTTGAGTCAACGGATTCCGAAATAGTCTTGGCAATATCATTTACTTCGCTCATTTTTAAATCTTTCCCGCCAGAAATTCCAAACAAAACACCCTTGGCTCCCTCAATAGAAACTTCCAGCATCGGGGAATGGAGCGCTTGAGATACCGCTTTCATAGCTCTTCCCTCGCCAGAACTCATTCCTATGCCGACAATAGCCGGTCCCGCATCCTGCATAATCGCCTTAACATCGGCAAAATCAACATTTACTATTCCCGGCATAGCTATCAAATCAGCTATGCCCTGCACGGCATAACGCAAAATTTCATCAACAATTTCAAATGCTTTTATCAGCGGGGTATCTTTATCTATCACGGAAAAAATCCTGTCATTCGGAATAACAATCATTGTGTCAACTTTCTCCCTAAGCTTTTGCAATCCTTCATCAGCTATTCTTCCGCGCTGGGCGCCTTCAAATGAAAATGGCTTGGTGATTACAGCAATGGTTAAGGCTCCAGCCTCTTTAGCCATCTCAGCTATTACCGGCGAAGCGCCCGTGCCGGTACCGCCTCCCAAACCGGCAGTAATAAAAACCAGATCAGCTCCTTTTATTGACTCAATAATTTCCGCTCGAGTTTCCTCCGCGGCCTGTTTGCCCAGATCGGGATTCATTCCGGCGCCAAGCCCGCGAGTCAAATTCTTGCCGATATGAATTTTATTTTTTACATCGCAATATTCCAAATCCTGCGAATCGGTGTTGATAGCGATAAAATCAATACCCTTTTCAAAATATTTCTTCATCCTATGGACAGCATTACCTCCTCCTCCGCCGATGCCAACTACTTTTATATTGGCTTGACCATGAGCAATTGATCTCTCATCGCCTATTCTTTTTTTATTATCCTTTATCATGGTTTTAATGAATTAATTAAGCGTCCGAACCAGCCCTTAAAACTGCCTCCGCCTCCGGAATATCTATCACTTCCCCATATCATCAAGCCGACAGAACAGGCAAATTCGGGATCTTCAACCTGCAGATTCAGCTCTCCGCTGGCAATCTCTAAAGATGATGTTTCCGGAATGCCTATCTGAGCCGGAAGCTTTAATTCTTGTTTTGCCAGATCAACGATCCCGGCAATTTTGGAGCCACCCCCAACCAACATTACTCCTCCTGGCAGCTGTCCCGCCTTGCCGATGGATTTTAATTCATTATTTACAAACTCAAATATTTCAGCCAGCCTCGTTTCAACAATTTCAGCCACGCGTTTCTTAGTTGTCGTATTTTTGGCATTAGAATCTATTTTTCTAAGATCAATTGTTTCCTTTCCGGAAACTTCTTTCGCTAAAGCGGTTCCGAAAGAAAGTTTGATCGCTTCCGCGGCCACAATCGATGTTTTTAAAACTATCGCCAGATCATTAGTCACGTTGCCGGAACCCACAGGAAGAACGGCGGCATGAATAAGTTTATTTTCCTCATAAACACATATGCCCGTTGTGCTGGAACCGATATCAACCAACACCACACCCAAATCTTTCTGATTTTTTGATAAAACTGAACGAGCGCTGGCCAAAGGGCTAAAAATCAATCCGCTCACATTACCGCCAGCCGCCTCTACGCATTTATTAAGATTTTTAATGGCCGGGTCAAAAACATCTATAATAAGGCTATCAACTTCAAGCCTGTTGCCGATCATGCCCAGCGGATCTCGTATGTCATTTATGCCATCTACGATATATTCCTTAATGATTGCGTGAAGAACGGTGCGATTTGAAGCGAGTTTTACTGATTGGGAAGCTTGAACGGCCCTATCAACATCATCTTTATGTATTTCAAAATCAGCCCTGGAAACAGCGACTATTCCGCGTGAAAACTGCGTATGAATATCGCTGCCCTCTATATTTACATAAATATTTTTTAAAGCTTGCCTGGAAAAATTTTTAATTTCTCCAAAGATCTGATTAACGCTCTTAGTCATTTCGGAAAAATCATCAATCACGCCCTTGCGCATTCCCGCGGATGGAGATTTAAACACCTTTAAAACAGAAATTCGGCCGTCTTCATTGACTTGGCCGACCACTGCCTTAATATTGCTGGCTCCAATATCTAAACCGGTAATGTAATTATCTGACATCGCGCACAAATTTTGAAAAAATAATTTTCTCCTTTCGCTCCATCTTTATTCTATCATTTTTCTGTTTATGGTCATAGCCCGCGATGTGCAAAAGTCCATGGCACAACATAAATAAAAGACTCTCTTTATTCTTTTTAATATAAAAGGGATTGAGGCATATTTCACCCAAAATTTTCTCTTTAATATCCGGTCTTATGAACTCGCCCCTCGCTTCTTTGCCGACATAAGATAAAACATTCTTCTTCATTTGCCTATTGCCCACTAAAAATATTTCTAAATAGCCGTCTAGAGCCAAAAAACTCGCCACTAAGCGAGCTTTTTTTAAAATAATTTTTTTATGCTTTTCAGCCTTTTTATCTATAACCCAAACCTTTATTGTCATATCTGCTAAAACTTATGCCAATTTTTCTTTTATTAGCTCGGTAACCATTCCGGCGTCCGCCTTGCCTTTAAGCTCCTTCATAACTTCTTTCATAACCAAACCAAACTTGCTTTTATCAGTTATTCCGGACAAAATTCTTTCAACTTCTTTCGCCACGTCTTCTCTGCTCATTTGAGCCGGCAAATAAGCCTCTATAATAGCAAGCTCTTTCTTTTCATTTTCCGCAAGCTCCGGACGGCCGCCAGCTTCAAAAGCCAAAACTGATTCCTTTCTTTTTTTGGCCTCCTTGGTTAATACCTGCAAGACTTCTTCTTCGGTTAAAACGCCGTCCTTTCCTTTTTCAATCTTCTTATTCTGCAAGGCGGAATTAACCATTCTCAAAACTCCCAAACGAAAACTATCTCCACCCTTCATGGATTCTTTTATGTCTTGGTTCAATTTTTCTTGCAAAGTCATTGTATGTAAATTTTAGAGAAGTCCTAGCTTTCTGTTTCTCTCTGTTTCCTTCTTTTTATTCACTCTGTGAATAGCGGAAAGTTTTCTTTTAATGCGAGAAACCGGCCTGTCATGGCGCTGTCTCTTTTTGGCTTCACGCAAAATTCCGCTCTGTTTTACCCTTTTGGAAAAACGAAACAAGAGAGAACTTACGGACTCGCCTTCTTTTCTTTTTATTAACATAATTCTTTAAATTGATTACAAATTTTAATGTTATAAGATTATAGCCAAAAAGGGATTATTTATCAAGACTTGGCTATTATAACCTCTTTTTTATTTCAGCTACAACCTTTTTCAGAAGAACAGTTTCCTGAACTCCGGTTTTAAGATCTCTGATGATCACAGATTCCTTGAACACTTCTTTTTGACCCAATATCAATGCCCACGAAGCGCCTTCTTTGTCCGATGCTTTTAATTGAGCTCCGAGAGAATTTTTGCCGATTGATTCGCTCACATTGATCCCCGACCCCGCGAATTCTTCTATCAAAGATAATCCTTTCTTTTTCGCTTCAATGCCAATAGCTATCAAGAAGATCTTATTCTTCTGTCTTGGCAACAAATTTATATTACAAGCTTTTATGGCCTCAACAATTCTTTCCATGCCAAAAGCCATACCAATAGCCGGAGTATTTCTATGGCCCAAAATTTCAAACAAATAATCATACCTTCCGCCTCCCCCCAATGCCAAACTCGTTGTTTTTTCTCCGTCGGCGGATTCTATTTCCACAAAAAACTCAAAAACAGTGCGGTTATAATAATCCAATCCCCTAACTATAAATGGATCAATTTGATAGGGTAGTTTTAATTCTTCGGCATACTCCAAAACTTCTTTGAAGTGCTTTCTGCAGGGAGTGCAAAGATCATCAATTATACTTGGCGCTTCTTTTTTAACGGCCTCACAATGCTCATCCTTACAATCTAATAGACGCAACGGATTGTCCAACATTCTCCTATTGCAGTCTTTGCAAATTTCTTTTTTATTATTTTTGTAATAATTTAAAAGTTTCTTTTTATAAATTGCGCGGCAAGCCTTACAGCCGATGCTATTAAGATGGATTGAAATATTTTTAAATTTCAAACTCTCCAGTAATCTGAGAGCGGTGATCATAACCTGGACATCATATATAGGATCATTTTCTCCTCCAATTATCTCAAAACCAACCTGATTGAATTGCCTATATCTTCCGGCTTGCGGCTGTTCATATCTAAAAAACGGACCGTCATAATAAACCTTAAGGGGCTGGCTCATATGCGAAAGTCCATGCTGGATATACGCCCTGGCAATGGCAGAAGTGCCCTCCGGTCTTAAAACTAATTTATCTCCGCCTTTTGTGGTCAGGGTATACATCTGTTTTTCCACTATATCCGTAGCTTCCCCGACTCCCCGTTGAAATAGGTCTAAATTTTCCAAAATAGGAGTATCTATCCTGGAAAATGAATAAATTTCAGCCACGTGCCTTATCCCCTTTCTTAATTTTTCCCAAACAAATTGTTCGTGCGGCAAAATATCGTGAGTTCCTTTTACCGAAGATAAGTTTATATTTTTCTTAGACATGCGAAAATTTATGTAATTAATTTGAGCACCCCGTTAAATAAGATTTGATGCTCCTCAAATCTTAATTTTACCCTATTAAATGACATTTTATATCAATTTTGCCATTTAGGCAAAATTATTTAGCTGGGTAAAATTATTTAACAGGGTTAAATATTCAGAAATATTTAATTAAAAGCCTCAATGGAGTTTATGGGAAAAAGTCTTAATCGGACAATGCCGATAATATTATCTTTTGGAAGCGAACCCCAACTCCTTGAATCATAACTGAAGCTTCTATTGTCGCCCATCACAAAATATTCATTTTCACCCAAAACAGAATCTATATTGCCAAATGTTTTTGGGCTTGTGTCTAAATAAGCCTCATCTACTTTGAATCCCTCCGGATGCTCTTTATTAATTATTTCTACACCGCCATCTCTTACAACAACCTTCTCTCCAGGAAGCCCGATAATTCTTTTAATATAATAGACCGACGGATCGTTCGGATATTTAAAAACCACCACCTCTCCTCTTTCCGGGGTTCTTAAGCGATAGGTCACCTCATCTATCAAAAGATAATTTCCCGTGGAAAAATTTGGTTCCATACTGGCTCCGCTCACCAAAAAGGGCTGCATTAAAAAAGTCCTGACAAAAAAAACAGTAACCACGGCAATTAAAATTACTTCCGCCACCTCCCAAAAAGCTAATAAAAAGTGTTTCAT
>JAUSKP010000005.1 GCA_030646555.1 bacterium | reverse complement strand
CGAGTACGAGCGGAGAATTAGTGATTGGAGAATTGGCGCGGAGATCTGATAGTAGATTTTCGAGTTGAACAGTACCAGCTTCAACGGTGCGCGCGAAGCGGATTTCTTCCCGTGTCAAATTGTCGAGAATGGTCGCCTTGTTCTTTTCCAGTTCGGGATAAAAGTCGCCGTAATAGTTGATCACAGCCTCGGCAACTTTGGCGAGGAACGGTTGATTGAGTCCGATCTTGGTGCCGAAGCGTGCGGCGCGGCGGATGATCATGCGCGTGACATAGTTGCGTCCGCCGTTGCCTGGCACGACGCCGTCAGCGATGAGGAAGGCGGCGGAACGGGCGTGGTCGCAGATGACGCGGTAGGGCGTGAAGTTTGCTTCCATCTCGGAAACTGAATGTCCCGTGAGCGAGCGCAGAACATCGAGCGAGCCGGTGAAGAGGTCGGTCTTGTAGTTGGAGTCGACCCCTTGCAAAACGGAGACGATGCGCTCGAAGCCCATGCCCGTGTCGACGTGCTTGGCGGGCAAAGGTTCGAGGCGGCCATCTTCGAAAAGATTGTATTGAATGAAAACGTTGTTCCACAATTCGAGGAAGCGCGTGCATTCACCGTTCACGCCGCAGACATGATCTGTGCCGCGCAAATTGTCGCGCTCTTCGCCGAGGTCGAGGTGGATCTCGGAACATGGTCCGCACGGACCGAACTCTGCCATTTGCCAGAGGTTTTCCTTGCGTCCGAAGAAGAGAACATGCTCAGGGTTGAAACCAGGCTGCGCCTTCCAAATGTCGGCGGCTTCATCGTCGCGCGGAATGTCGCCCATGTCATCTTCAAAACAAGTGGCGTAAATTTTATCCTTCGGCAAACCCCACACATCGGTCAGCAACTGCCACGACCACGCAATCGCTTCTTTTTTGTAGTAATCGCCAAACGACCAGTTGCCGAGCATTTCAAAGAAGGTGTGATGCGTGTCGTCGCGCCCCACATCTTCGAGATCGTTGTGCTTGCCTGCTACACGCATGCACTTCTGCGAGTCGACGGCGCGCGTGTAGGGCTTCTTATCCGTGCCGATGAACACGTCCTTGAATTGCACCATGCCCGAGTTGGTGAACAGCAAAGTAGCATCCCCGCCTGGGACGATGGACATCGAGGGTACGGCAGTGTGTCCGTGTTCAACAAAGAAGTCAATAAAATC
>JAUSKP010000003.1 GCA_030646555.1 bacterium | reverse complement strand
GCCCATGTTTCCAAAAGCCATTGTTTGAATATTGACCGCTGTTCCCAGAGCATGGGAAATGCCGGTCGCATTACGATAATCAATTGCACGTTTTCCATTCCAGGATTTGAAAACCGCCTCTGTTGCCAGTTCCAATTGTTTATACGGATCTTGCGGAAAATCCACACCCTGTACATTTCTGATAACCGCTTTGAACTCATCAACAATGTGCATCCAGTCGTCGGCAGTCATATCCGTATCGAACTTATAGCCCTTCTTATTTTTATATTCCTTTAAGGGATGTTCAAAAGCTTCATCTGGAATCCCCAATACCACCGAACCAAACATCTCCACCAGGCGGCGATATGAGTCGTACACAAAACGCGCGTTGCCTGTCAACTTAACCATGCCGGCGGCGGTCATATCTGTCAAACCGAGATTCAATACTGTATCCATCATGCCCGGCATGGAAAACTTCGCGCCGGAACGGCAGGATACCAACAACGGATTCTTTGGGTCGCCAAATTTCCTGCCGGTTTTCTTTTCCACTTCCTTCAATGCTTTAAGTTCCTGTTTCCATAGTCCCGCAGGAAATTTCCCCAATTTTTGATAGGCGTTACATGCTTCAGTCGTCACTGTAAAAAACGGTGGAACGGGCACGCCCGCGCGCGTCATATCCAACAAACCCGAACCTTTGCCACCCACAAGGGCTTTCACCGCATCCCACGAACTCAGGGTAACTTTCTCAACCTCTTTGACTTCATTGAATAAATAGACCCATTTCTTCATGCTGCCTCCTGCAAGGATTAAACTATTTTCCCAGATTGATTGTGAAATATTTTACCAAAAACGGTCTAAATTCCATATGACTAAAATCACCAGATCAGCGGATTTCAATCCACTGCTTTATACAAGTCAAACTGTAAACTCATTGCAAAGTTCAATAGGGGCTAAATAAGTGATAATAGATGAAGAATAATATGTTTATAAAAATCCTAGTAATAGACGATGATCCTGCCATCACAGAAATAATGAGCATGCTGCTTAAGACGCATGGCTTTGATGTGATCACCGCCAACAGCGGTTCAAAGGGTATTGATCTTGTCAGGGAAAATAATCCCGGGGTTGTGCTCCTTGATCTGATGATGCCGGATATGGATGGATGGCAGGTTTGCAAAGTTGTCCGCAAATTCAGCAACGTTCCTATCCTTATTCTTTCAGCCATCAACGATCCATGCGCGGTTGCCAGTGTTTTGGATGCGGGCGCGGATGATTTTCTTGTCAAACCCGTGCCCAGCAGCGTGATTGTCGCACATATCCGAAAGATGGTCAGGCGGACGGGCGCGCTGGATACATCCAAGCTAAAAAATATTGACACACAGCCGCTTCGATCCCAGATTTAGCTTTTCGACCTCTTACGTAGTCCCGATATTTTTTCGGGAGGACAAGCCTGTTTCTGATTAGCAATAATGCCCGTCACTTTCGCAAAGCGTGTGATGGGCATTATTATTTCACTTCAACATTTTCAAGGCTTCGGCAGTTTCCAACGCAAACTCCATCATTGGCATATGACCGGCGCCCATCAACTCAACAAACTTTGCAGAAGGGATGGCGGCTTTAATTTCTTTTGCACGGTCAATTGGAATCAACGCATCTACGTCACCGTGAATCAATACGAATGGAAGGGTGAGCGATGAAAGAATTGACATTAAATCTTCACGCTCGGCCATAGCCTTGAGTGCGCCGATCACCCCATTTTTGCTTTGTCTTTCGATCACACTACGCACAAATGCCTGCACGCGCTCGTTAGCAGATAGTTTCGGGGTCATCGCTTCAACAACCACAGCCACACCTTTTTCAGCTACGTCCGCCGCGGTCTTATATCTTCCTTCTTTTCGCTCAGGCGAATCACTTGCAGCCTGCGATGAGACCAAGCCCAACCCACTCACCCGCTGCGGATATTTCTTGGCGAATGCCAATACAACATATCCGCCCATTGAATGGCCTGCCATTGCCGTCTTCTCAATTCCCAAATGATCCAATAAACCAGCAAGATCATCAGCCATATCAGACATGGTATACGGCGTTTCCACAGTAGTGGATTGACCAAATCCGCGCAGGTCTGGCAGGATGATGTCAAATTCATTTTCCAGGAAAGGAGCGGTTTCATTCCACGAGGCATGGTCCAAAGGAAAACCGTGCAAAAGCACAAGCGGAGTCCCTTTACCACGACGCTCGTAAGCAATCGTTACATCATTGACCAATACATATTTCATACACTTCAACCTTGTCTACGTGTTTACGTGTTTACTTATTTACTCCATCTCTTCCACTTTACATCCACTTTTAATCTACTGCCCATTTTTGATCTATAAAATATATGACCGTTATCGCGCCCGAATTCATACACACGCCGCGTGATATCCACATCCACTTTGCAGTATTCAGCCACTTTATCCAACTCGCCTGCGCGGAACCACTCGACAGATTGTACACC
>JAUSKP010000068.1 GCA_030646555.1 bacterium | reverse complement strand
TTGAACGTGGCGAAAAAATTGCCATAGTCGGAGAAAATGGTGCCGGCAAAACAACACTAGTTAAACTTTTGAGTAAATTTTATAAATTAGACGAAGGCAGTATTTCATTGAATGATACAAATCTAAAAGATATTGAGTTGGAGAGTTGGCATAAAAATTTGGGAGTATTATTTCAAGATTTTAATACTTATTCATATTTAACTCTTAAAGAAAATATTTATCTTGGAAAATCGGATGAGCCATTGGATATGGCTAAAATTCAGGAGGCGGCACAGCATGCCAATGTTAATTCTTTTGTTGGAGATTATAAAAATGGCTATGATCAGATTTTGAGTGAGAAATTTAAGGGCGGAACGCGCCCCAGCACCGGACAGTGGCAAAAAATAGCCATTGCCAGGTTTTTTTACCGCAATTCTCCAGTAGTTGTGTTTGATGAGCCGACTGCCTCCATTGATGCTGTTTCTGAAGCGGAGATATTTGGAAAGATCTATGATTTCTTTACCGGCAAAACAGTTATAATTATTTCACACCGATTTTCCACCGTTAGAAACGCCGATAAGATATACGTTTTAGACAAAGGCGAATTTGTTGAAAGCGGCAGTCACGCCGAGCTTATGAAATTGAAAGGAAAATATTATAAGGCATTTAATATTCAGGCGAAAGGTTATAAATAAATATTTTTATTAAAAGAAATCCCCTCACTCTTGTAGAGTGAGGGGATTGTTTTTACAGCTTTTTGAGGATAACCGACCCTTGGTCGCAACCTTGTTCTATGAAGGCTTTGATATCGCCTATTTCGAACCCCGTTACATGAAGTGTTGAGATAGGCGTTCTGGGGTTTACTACCACGAGTCTGCGCGGGACGAAGTTGATGTCATTGCCATGAACAACAGACGACGCCATACTCCTTATCTGCTGGCCGATTACCTTTATCTTTTTGACAATTGGCGGCAAGAAAGGATTTGGCGAACTTGAATCATCGTCATTCACAAGTTCAAAGTCCGGATACTCTTTCAGGAACTCCTTTATTTTATAAGATACTACTTCCTCGTAGAGGAAGTGTTTCATATTGAATAACCTTTCGTCCCAGCGGCCATGCTCATTGGTTAACTGGTCGTTGAGGATTAGAAAGATCGTATCGCATCCGGTTTGGATCATCGGTTCCAGGCAGAAGCAGATCCCGTCGGAATGAACTTCGCCTTTTATCGTGACTGGAGGCAGAATTCCCGGTATGGATGCTGATGCCAATATCACGCTCCGTAGAAGTTCCGGGTTTTCTTTGAATTGCGGGTCGTGACTGGAAAAGGTTGTCAGAACTTTTCCTGCTGATTCGTTGCAAGTCACAATTTGCAGTTCAACTGGCGACTGAATGATCTTGTGGACATCTATTCTCTTGACGATGTCGAGCAGGCCCTTATTGCTAAATAGCGCATTGGATTTTTTAAGCACGTTGATGGGAATGTCTTTCCAGTTGAAGACGGACGGTGCCCTTGCCCTTTCTATGTCCAGCCATAATTTTTTTAATTTTTCTGCCGACCACGTCTCCACCACTTCTGCCGCATTCAGCGTGCCTACGGAAATTCCCTGGACATGCGCTGGACGTATACCAGCCTTCCATAAGGCTTCAAAAACGCCAACACTGAAGGAGCCCGTGAAGCCGCCACCCGTGAAAATAATCCCTACTTTTCCAAGATTCATAATCCCTCCCTTTGTCCGCCATAGCTTTATGCGAAGGCGGACCTATATAGATTTTTTAAAGAACTTCTTATATCTTCACTTAACTACTTTAGTAAAATCTCGTCAAGCCCTCCCTAAAACATTTTACAAAGTAAAATGTTCGGGCGACCCCGCCCCGCTTAGCGGGGCGGGGTTTAGCCTAAAAAATATTGCATAAACAGCTCTATATAGGCTAGTATTAGTATTCTGTTTAAAATAAAAAGATTGCCACGGGCCAATCCCCCTCTTTCCCCCTTTAAAAAGGGGGATGAAGGGGGATTTGATCTCGCAATGACAGCTATTCGTAAATTCGTAATAATTAGTTATTAGTTGATTATATGCAAGACCAAGTAATATTAAGATTTGATGAAGTTTCATTTGAATATAAATATGGACATCCGATATTAAAGGAGGTCAGTTTTTCTATTCGCGCGCATTCCAAAATAACTATCATGGGCCAGAATGGATCCGGAAAAAGTACGATTTTTAAACTTATTACCGGTATTTTGCATCCGGAATTGGGAAAGATCAGTGCTAATCCCGGCGTTACTATTGCCACGGCGCAACAAGTAATTCCAAGAGATGAAATGGGTCTGACGGTGCGTGAATTTTTTGAAAAAAGATTCTCAAAAAAAGTATATGATATTGATCCCCGTATTGATGCAGTTTGCGAAGTGGTAAATTTAAACGCTCCGCATGACAGAATTATAAAATCGTTTTCCGGAGGACAACAGGCCCGCCTTCTTTTGGCCTCAGCCTTAATTCAAAATCCGGATATTCTTTTGTTGGATGAACCGACCAATAATTTGGACAAGGTAGGCATAGCTCATCTTACAAAATTCCTTATTGATTATAAAAAAACTTGTGTGGTCATTTCTCACGACGCTGATTTTCTTAACGCGTTCACTCACGGAGTTTTATATTTGGATGTTTTCACGCATAAGGTTGAGCAGTATTGGGGAACCTATCTTGATGTGGTGGCGGAAATTGCGGTTCGTATTGAAAGAGAAAATGTAAAAAATTCCAGATTAGCTGCGGTTATTCAGGCAAATAAAGATAAGGCTAACTTTTTCGCTCACAAAGGCGGACAAATGAGACTTGTTGCAAGAAAAATGAGGGATAAAGTTGAAGAGCTTGAAGAGGCGATGGTAGATGTCCGAAAAGAAGATAAGGCGATTAGAGATTTTATTATTCCTGCGCAGCCGGATCTGATAGGAGAAGTTGCCTGCCTATCTTCATACGACACTTTTAAAGATCATAAAAAGTCCGCGCGCAAAAAAGTTATTTCTATAAAAAAAGGCGAGCATTGGCTGGTTGCCGGTCCGAATGGAATTGGAAAAAGCACCTTGCTTGAGGCTTTGGTTTTGGGAAAAGTGAAGGGGAATAAAATAGTTCCGGGAATTAAGGTTGGCTATTACAGGCAAGATTTTTCAACGCTTGATTTTGAAGAAACTGTTTATGGAACATTGATCAATGCTTTAGACAGGAAAGATGAAGATTCGGTTCGTTCAGTTGCGGCCGGATTTTTAATAAACGGCGAAATGATGAAGGCTAAAATAGGCAGTTTATCAGAAGGGCAGAAGGGCTTGGTCGCTTTTGCCCAGCTTGTGCTCCAAAGGCCGGGATTGTTGATACTAGACGAGCCTACCAACCACATTAATTTCCGCCATTTGCCGGTCATTGCCGCGGCTTTGAACAAATTCGCGGGGGCGATGATCTTGGTAAGCCACACTCCTGAATTTGTAAAACAAATAAGGATTGATGAAACTCTGGATTTAGAAAAATAAAAAATCCCCGTATTGCGGGGATTTTTTATTAATCAAATTTTATTTTAAGTTTTTTAGACTTCTGTCTATTCAATTTAGGAAGCCTGATAAGCAAGATGCCGTTTTTAAGAGCGGCGACAGCTTTATCCGCGTCTATTTCTTGGGGCAGAATAATAGATCTGGAAAACTTGCCCCAATAACATTCTTGGTAAAAATAATCCTCGTCTTTGATGGTTTCTGTCTTTTCTCTTTTTCCGCGGATGGTCACAGCCTCATTGGTTATGGATATATCCAAATCTTCCGGTTTAACGCCCGCAATCGTTGACTCTACAACCACCTCTTCTGGAGTTTGATATACGTCTATTGTGAGCTGGCCCTCGCCTTCTTCAAAAATATCCCCCGGCTCATTTTCTTTATCTTCATTCGGTTTAACTTTTTTTCCTTTGCCCGCCATAGCTTTAGCGTCGGCGGGTTTGTCGTTATTTTCATCGTCTGTAGATATCTTTAAAGTCTTGGGCTCTTCAGAAGAAGCCCCGGCTAATTCCTCAAAGAATTTTTTAGAATCTTGATCCATAGTATTTTTTACTGTGCCTCGCCGTAGCTTTGGCGAAGGCGGGTTAATTATTTTATTTTTTTAAGCTTCTCAAAATCGTGAAGAATGAAAAGCGCGAAAATTATTAGGAAGATGGTCGGCACTATGACCGGCTCATATTTAATTATAAGATAGTTGAACACGGCGTGCAAAGAAGTTCCGAGCAGTAAACCAAATACTAAGATTTTTTTACTATTATTAGTAAGTATTGATTTCGCCCAATAATAACCAATTAATCCCGAACTTAGCGTGTGCAGAAGCGTTGCGCCAAAGAATCTAAGGGTGGTTGTTTCTAAAATATTTTGGATTGAAGAAGTGTAGGTCGCGGCTATATTTTCTACGGCGGCGAAACCAAGGGCGGCAGTGATCATATAGATCATGGCGTCTATCGGCTCATCAAATTCCGGTCTTTTGCTGATTACCAAGTATACGGCTAGGAATTTAAAGATTTCTTCCAATCCGCCCAAAATTAAAAATGAAAGCGGGCTGTGTTCCTGGATTCCGACTCCGATGGCTATATTGTTTACGAACATTTGCCCGGCTAAAACTATAAAGGTCGTGATGCCTCCGGCTAAAAAAGTGATGAATAATGTTTTTTTAGGTTCGGGTTTTTTATCCTCGCTCAAATAAAAAATGAGCCAAGCGATAGACGGCAAAAGTCCTAATATAAGCGGCCAGTATTTCATATATCTAATTATACTCCAGCTTTATTTGTCATTCCCGCGAAAGCGGGAATCCAGTCTTCTCGATCTAGATTCCGGGTCAAGCCCGGAATGACAGAGGGGTGTTTTTCTACCACTTTTCTATCATCAAAAGAGAGCCTTCTTTAGTTGTGGGAAGCATTTGAAAGATCTGCTCGGTGATAAAAGGCATAAAAGGATGCAGGAACTTCATGGATTCGCTTAGTATTTTTATTAAAGTTTCTTGAGCTGCTGCGGCATCTGCTAAATTTTCCGAATTTATCCTTGATTTAGACTCTTCAATGACTTTGTCGGCAAAAGTGTGCCAGAAATAATGATAGGCAGTTTCGCCGGCGTGATTAAAATCATATTTGTCCAGATATTTAGTTATTTTTTTCTTGGCGGTTTCCAGATCTTTGATATTTTTTTTGTCGGCAGTAGTAAATTTTGGTTTAATTTTTGGTTTTTTATCCCGACTTTGTCGAGGATCCTCGATTGCTTTGCAATCGGGATAATTCATCAGAACGAAACGGGAAGCGTTCCATATTTTGGTGGCAAAATTCCTGTATCCGCGGATCTTATCTTCCGAGATGATTGGATCGTTTCCGGCAGTTGAGCCGATGATAAGAGCCATTCGTACGGCATCGGTTCCATACACATCGGCCACTTCCAGGGGATTGATAACATTGTTTTTGGATTTGGACATTTTCTGTCTTTCTTGGTCGCGAACCAAACCGTGAAGATAAATATCTTTAAACGGAATTTTTCCCGTGCGATAAAGTCCGAACATTATCATTCTGGCTACCCAAAAGAAAATAATATCCCAGCCGGTTTCCATAACATCGGTCGGATAATATGTTTTAAAATCATCCGGCTTCGTGGTCATCAAGGTGGCATAAGGCCATTGTCCAGAGGAGAACCAGGTATCAAATACATCAGTTTCCTGTTTTAAATTGTTCGTTCCGCAATGTGGGCATTTTTCCGGATTTTTAGCGCTGACAATTACACCGTTATTTTTTTTGCAGATTTCACTTGCCATATCCTGGCAGTACCAAGCTGGAATTTGAATTCCCCAAACAATTTGGCGGGAAACATTCCAATCGTGAATATTTTTCATCCAGTGCATATATATCTTTTCAAATCTTGCCGGGACAAATTTTATTTTTTTAGATTTTACTGCATCTACGGCCAAGTCGCGCAGAGATTTTTTACCCGTAAGAGGTTTTTCTGTCATTTTCACGAACCACTGCATCATTACTCTGGGTTCAATAGCAGTGCTGCATTTATAACAAATGGAAACCTGATGTTTGTAATCCTCAGGTTCTTTGACGAGATTGTCGCGCAAAAGTTCAACAGATTTTTCGCGGGCTTCTTTTACTTTGAGCCCGGCGAGTTCCGGCCCGGCTTCTGCTGTCATTTTTCCATATTGATTGATCACTGAGAATGGCTGCATGTTTATCTCATTCTTATGATTTATCCAGACCAAAAAATCTACCGGGTCGTGGAATGGAGTGATCTTTAAAGCGCCGGTTCCGAAAGTGAGATCTACTATCATATCGGATAAAACCGGAATTTCTTTTTTGGTGAGCGGATTGATCAGTTTCTTACCGATATATTTTGCCCATTTGGATTTTGGATGAACGGCGACAGCGATATCGGCAGGGATGGTTTCCGGGCGGGTAGTGGCCACCTCGATATATTCATCTGAGTCGGCAAGCTTATATTTTATGTAATAAAGTTTATCCGCTCTTTCTTCGTGTTTTATTTCCAAATCGGAAAGGGTGGTTTGATGTTTAGTGCACCAATTGACCGGCTTTTCGGCGCGATAGACTAAGCCGTCATTGTAAAGTTTTTCAAAGGTTTCATTAACGATTTTTATAATATCTTCATCTAAAGCGAATTTTTCTCTGGACCAATCACAGCTGGCACCGAGCTTTTTAAGCTGGCCCTCCATATATTTTTTATTGGCCAGCGTGAAATCCATTATTTCTTTATAAAGCTGTTCGCGTGGGATTTCCCAAAAAGAACGTCCTTCTTTTTCTACTTTTTTATGATAAACAACCTGAGTTTCAAATCCGGCATGGTCCGCGCCCGGAAGCCAAAGCGCTTTTTTGCCCTGCATCCTTTGGTAGCGGATCATTATATCTTCAAGGGTCACAAAGAGGGCGTGGCCGATGTGAAGCGAGCCGTTGGCATTCGGCGGAGGCATTATGATGGTGAATGGCTTTTTGTGTCTGGCGGGCAGGTTGTCCGG
>JAUSKP010000067.1 GCA_030646555.1 bacterium | reverse complement strand
AAGAGTATTAAATTTATAATTTATATTTGTCGAATAATTAAAATTAAACAAAAAATCCGCCTTCGCTAAAGCTACGGCGGACAAAGTAAAAATATGGCAGAAAAAGAAAAATTCTTAAGAACTAAACCACACGTTAACGTCGGCACCATTGGACACGTTGACCACGGCAAGACAACTTTAACCGCGGCTATTACTCACGTTCTCTTTTTGAAGGGCTGGGCCAAGAAAGAAGAAGGCGTAGACCAAATTGATAACGCTCCTGAAGAAAAGGCTCGCGGTATTACAATTGCTTTGCACCATTCTGAGTATGAATCTGAAAAGAGACATTATGCTCACATTGATGCCCCTGGACACGCTGACTATATTAAGAACATGATTACCGGCGCCGCTCAGATGGACGGAGCTGTTCTCGTAGTTTCTGCCGCTGACGGTCCGATGCCTCAAACCAGAGAGCATATTTTGCTGGCCTATCAAGTAGGTGTTCCGACTCTCGTTGTTTTTCTTAACAAGACCGATATGGTGGATGACCCGGAACTTATTGATTTAGTTGAATCAGAAGTCAGGGAACTTCTTACCAAATATCATTTTGATGGAGCCAATACTCCAATTATCCGCGGTTCTGCCGTAAAAGCTTTGGCTGTTAAATCTGCCGATGAGCCGGATGCCAAACCAATTTTAGATCTTATGAAGGCTTTAGATGAATACATTCCTACTCCAGTAAGAGAAACTGGCAAGCCGTTTTTAATGCCAGTTGAAGATATTTTCTCTATTGAAGGAAGAGGAACTGTAGTTACGGGTAGAATTGAAAGGGGAATCGTGAAGGTCAACGAAGAAATTGAAGTCATTGGTCTTAAGCCAACCCAAAAAACAGTTGTGACCGGTATTGAAATGTTCCAAAAAGTTTTGGACGAAGGCACTGCCGGAGATAACGTGGGTATTCTTTTGAGGGGTCTTAAGAAAGAAGATGTTGAGAGAGGGCAAGTCTTGGCCAAACCAGGAAGCGTCACTCCGCACACCGAATTTGACGCTGAAGTTTATATTTTAAGTAAAGAAGAGGGTGGAAGACATACCCCTTTCTTTAAAGGATATAAGCCGCAATTTTATATCAGAACCACGGACGTTACCGGCGAAGTGACTTTGCCTGAAGGCATGGAAATGGTTATGCCTGGTGATACAGTTAAGTTTAAAGTTAAATTGATCGCTCCTGTAGCCCTAGAAGAAAAACAGCGTTTTGCTATCCGTGAAGGAGGCAAGACAGTTGGCGCTGGAGTTGTCACTAAGATTACTTTGTAAGTAAGATTGGTCCCGATTACCCGCACTTAAAAAACGTATGATAAAAAAAGACATTGAAAAAGAAAAACTAAGGTTAAGGATTCAAGCTTACGACCACAAGTTGATCGATAACACTTGCAGGCAGATCATAGAGACTGCCAAGAGGCAAGATGCCGAGATTGTGGGGCCAATCCCTCTGCCAACGGAGATCAAGAAGTATACCGTTAATCGCTCAACTTTTATTGATAAAAATTCAAGAGAGCAATTCGAGCTGAGGGTTCATAAGAGACTGTTAGACATATTGAATCCTAACCAAGCAATTATCGAATCGCTTTCTAACCTCAACTTGCCATCGGGAGTTGAAATAGAAATTAAAATGGTGTAGTATATACTCACTGTTTGAAGAATAATTCGAGATTGTCTCGAATTATTTTTTTGAAAGTCAATAATGGACTTTCACCCTGTTAAATAATTTCGCTTTCAGCGAAATTGCCACAGGGATGGCATTTAACAGGGTGCTCAAATTCATAGAATAAATTTTCGCATGGAAAAAACAAAAGGAATAAAAATTAAAATGAGTCAGGTTTTCAAGAATGATATCGTATACCCGGTTTCAATTATTAAGCTTGATAAAAAAGAAGACGTTGAAAACTTTAAAGAAGAAGAATTGCTGATCATTTCAGGAACTACTAAAGGACATGGTTTTCAGGGCCCTGTTAAAAGATATAGTTTTGCCGGCGGTCCTAAAACTCATGGCCAGAAAAACAGATTGAGAGCTCCTGGTTCTATCGGTAGTACTGCTCCTCAGCGTGTTTTGCCTGGCAGAAAAATGGCCGGAAGAATGGGCGGCGTCAGAAAGACTATTAAAAATCTTAAAGTTGTTTCCGTGGATAAAGAAAATGGATTGATTTTGATACTTGGTTCCGTTCCTGGAAATAATAGGAGCAGGGTTGAAATTAGAAAAGCAATTTCCGTTAAATAAAATATATGACAACAGCTATTAAAATTTACAATCAAAAAGGCGAGGTGAAAGGGGAGATGGAGCTTCCTAAATTTTTGCAGGTTGAATGGAGCCCTCTTTTGGTTAAACAAGTTGTTGATTCTATAGTTGCCAATTCTAGACAGGTTATTGCCAATACTAAAGGCAGAGGCGAAGTTTCCGGCGGAGGCAGGAAGCCATGGAAGCAAAAAGGCACCGGCAGAGCCAGACAGGGATCTATCAGGTCTCCGATCTGGAAAGGCGGCGGAGTCACATTCGGGCCTAAAAAAGAGAGAGATTTTTCAAAAAAGATAAATAAGAAAATGATGAAAAAGGCTTTAATCGTTGTTTTGGCCAGGAAAGCCAAAGACGGCGAATTAAAGTTAGTTGACAGCTTTGAAATGGCTTCCGCAAAAACAAAAGCTGTAAGCGGAATGATCAAAAATATTACCGGCGGAAAATCAGCATTGCTTCTAATAGACAGGGCAAATAAAAATGCTAATTTAGCTACCAGAAATTTAATAAATGTTAAGAACCTGATGCCGGAAAATTTGAACGCTTTTGAGCTTATGAACCGAAAAAATATATTAATGGATGTAAAAACTTTAGAAAAATATGGCAAATAAATTTTTAATAAAAAATCCGATAATCACCGAGAAAGCTATCAGCGGAGGCGCCCTAGGCAAGTATATTTTTTTGGTTGATAAATCCGCGACTGTCAATGAAGTAAAAAAACTCGTTGAGGCGCAGTACAATGTTAAAGTTGAAAAAACTAATACTATCAACGTGAAATCAAAGACCAAAAGAACTGGAAGAGGCACTGCAACGAAGCCGGGATATAAAAAGATCATAGTGACTTTGAAAAAAGGACAAAAATTAGATATACTACCACAATAAAATTTTATGAAAAGTTTTAGACCAACAACTCCGTCAAGGAGACATATGACAGTCGTTGATTACAGCGCTCTATCCAAGAACGGTCCTTTTAAGTCTTTAACCAAGAAATTGCAAGACTCTGCCGGCAGAAACAACCAGGGCAGAATTACGATGCGACATCAGGGAGGCGGCAACAAGAAGCTTTATAGGATGGTTGATTTTAAACAGAACAAACTCAATGTTCCCGCTAAAGTTGAGACCCTTGAATACGATCCATATAGGAGCGCTTTCATTGCTTTAGTTTTGGCCAAAGACGGAGAAAGAAGCTATATTTTAGCCCCTAAAGATTTGAAAGTCGGAGATGAGATAATTTCCGCCGAAGCAGCTCCGTTCACGACTGGAAACAGAATGATGGTCAAAAATATTCCGATCGGCTATCAGGTTTACAATATAGAGCTTGCTCCGGGCGAGGGCGGAAAGATGATAAGGTCTGCCGGCGCCTTTGCCGAGATTTTGGGACAAGAAGGCAAATTTGTTAATTTAAAACTTATTTCAGGAGAAGTCAGAAAGGTTTTAGCTGAATGTTTGGCTTCCATCGGGCAGGTTTCAAATCCTGATCATGGTTTGACTGTTATCGGCAAAGCCGGACGATCTAGGCATATGGGTATCAGACCGACTGTCAGAGGCAAAGTTATGAATCCATGCGACCATCCATATGGCGGTGGTGAAGGCAGAACTCAAAGAGGAACAAAGAGGCCTAAAGATATTTGGGGCAATATTACCGGCGGCAAGAGAACTCGCAATAAAAAGAAGAGGTCAAGCAAGTTTATTATTCAAAGAAGAAAGAAATAATATAAAAATATATGTCTAGATCAAGCAAAAAATCTCCATTCGTGGATCCAAAATTATTAAAGAAATTTTCTAAGATGAAAATGGGCGACAAGACCGTTATCAAAACATGGTCCAGAGATTCTGTGATCGCGCCGGAAATGGTTGGTTATGTTTTGGGAGTGCACAACGGAAGAGTTCATGTGGAAGTATTTGTGAAAGAAGAAATGGTCGGGCACAAGCTCGGAGAATTTTCACCTACGAAGAAGTTCACAAGGCATGGAGGAAAAATGCAACGCGATTTGGAAGCAGCTGCCGCAGTTAAACCAGCGGCTACTCCGGCCCCCGCTGCTAAAAAGTAAGATTAAACAAAGCAACAAAATATTATGATTAGAGAAACCGTAAAATTAAATCATCTGCATATAGCTCCACGCAAAGTGAGGCTTGTTGCTAATCTTATAAAAAATCTTCCAACCAATGAGGCCGAAGCCCAGCTTATGATTTTGCCGAAAAGATCAGCTGAACCTATTTTAAAGCTTTTAAAGTCCGGTGTTGCCAATATGGTAAACAACAGAAAAATGGATCCGGAAAAATTAGTCATTGAAAAAATTACAGTTGACGGGGGCCCAAGTTTAAAAAGATTTTTGCCTAGATCTATGGGCAGAGCCACTCCGCTTTTAAAAAGAACTTGCCATGTGACAATTGTTTTGAAAGAATCTTCAGGAAAAAAGAAAAACAACAGATTTAACACTGTTAAGCCAAAGAAAGAAAAAGAAACAAAAAAGATTATGAAAGAGGGCGAAAGGTCTTCAAAAAAAGAAAATAAGGACACAGAGAGCAAAGAAGGAGCCATCACAAAGGAGAATAAACGAGGTTTTGTAAAAAGATTCTTTAGCAGAAAAAGCGTTTAAATAAAAAAATATGGGACAAAAAATACGACCAGATTCATATAGAATAGGCATAACCAGGGGATGGAATTCCCGTTGGTTTCCTAAAAAGAATTTCAGAAATATTTTGGAAGAGGATGTTTTGATTAGAAAAATTGTCAAAGAAAAAATAAAATTAGCCGGTATTGATAAAATTGAAGTTGAAAAAAGCAATAATAATTACAAAATATTCATAAAAGTTGCCAAGCCGGGATTGGTAATCGGCAGAGGCGGAAAAGGAGTTGATGATCTGCGCAAGATCATCGAAGAGTCCCTTATCAAACTTTTTAAATCCAGAAAAACAAAGGAAGATTTTTCCGTCAGTTTGAATATTGAAGAATTGCGAAGAAATGAAGTTTCTTCAAATTTTATAGCCCAAAGTCTCGCATGGGATCTTGAAAAAAGAATGCCTTTCAGAAGGACAATAAAGAAATATATTGAATCCGTTATGCAAAACAAGGAAGTAGAGGGCGTGAAGATAAAGCTTTCCGGAAGATTGGACGGTTCTGAAATTGCCAGAAGAGAATGGCTTGGCAAGGGCAAGCTCCCGCTCCAGACTTTAAGAGCCAATATTGATTACGGCGAAGGCACAGCTTTTTGCACTTATGGAACAATCGGGATAAAGGTTTGGGTCTATAAGGGAGAAGTGCATATTTAATTTATACAAATACTATTATGTTAATGCCCAAAAAAGTAAAACATAGGAAGTGGCAGAGAGGGAGGTCCAAAAAAAGGATCGTAGAGACGCGCGGTCTTACGCTTGCTTATGGTTCTTATGGACTTAAGGCAATGTCTCCTGCTTGGATGGACGGAAAACAATTGGAATCCGCGAGAAAAACTATAACCAATTTCTTAAAAAGAGAAGGTAAGGTTTGGATACGTGTTTTCCCTGATAAGCCGATTACAAAAAAACCAGCCGAAACTACTTTGGGCGGCGGCAAAGGAGAAGTGGACAAATATGTAGTTGTTATTAAACCGGGCAGAATTCTTTTTGAAGTTGATGGAGTTGCGAAAGAAACAGCCACCGAAGCTTTAAAATTGGCCGGATATAAATTACCGGTAAGAACAAAAATAGTCTATAAAGATTAATTTGACCTAGAGCCCACTGATGAATAGATTGAAAAAATACGGGAAATAATATAAGATATTCAAACTAGCTCGAAAACATTATGAAAACCAAAGAGACAGAACAATTAAAAAACAAAGCGGAGGCTGAACTTGTAAACGAGATAAAAAAGAGCAAAGATAAGCTTTGGGAACTTCAGGTTGATTTGCGAGCCGGCAAGTTAAAAAATGTCAGCGATATAGCAAAAACTAAAAAAATGATCGCCAGGATAAACACTGTTTTAAGCGAGAAGAAAAATAACAAAGCCAAGTAATTATTTATGAATGAAATTCAACATAGAAAATTAGAAGGAGTGGTGGTTTCAGATAAAATGAAAAAGACTGTTGTGGTGGCAATAGAGAGATTGAAGCTGAATAAAAAGTATAAGAAACAATTTAAAGTTACCACAAAGTTTAAGGCGCACGACGAGAATAATGAATTTCATCCGGGAGATAGAGTAATCATTGAAGAAACCAGACCGATCAGCAGGGATAAAAGGTGGAAAGTAATAAAAAAGATATAAATTATGATTCAAGAACGATCCATATTAACAGTTGCAGATAATAGCGGGGCTAAAATAGTCCGCTGTTTTAGAGTGCTTGGGGGCTGCCGCAAGAGATATGCCGGAATCGGCGACATTATAATAGCTTCCGTTCAGAAAGCTGAACCGAGAAAAGCTATTAAGAAAAAAGATATTGTTAAGGCGGTGGTGGTCAGGACCAGAAAAACCCAGCACAGAAAAGACGGATCGTATTTTCGTTTTGATGACAATGCAGTTGTTATAATTGATGATAAAAAAGAACCAAAAGCCACCCGTATTTTCGGCCCATTGCCAAGAGAGATTAGAGAGAAAGGTTATGAAACAATATTCACGATGGCTGAAGAGGTGATTTAATTATCATAAAATTATGAAGATCAAAAAAGGCGACACAGTAAAATTATTGGCTGGAAAAGACAGCGGCAAGACCGGCAAGGTTTTGGCCGTTGATCCAAAAAAAGAAAGAGTTCTGGTGGAGGGTTTGAATATGTTCAAAAAGCACAAAAGAGCTAAACGCCAAGGAGAAAAGGGTGAGACCATCAGCATTTCCAGACCGATGGATAGTTCCAATGTTTCATTGGTTTGTCCAAAATGCAGCCAATTGACCAGAGTTGGATATAAATTTGAAGGAGGCAAAAAATTAAGAAGTTGTAAAAAATGCAAAAGCACGATTTAAAAAATAAATTAGAAAAGGTTGTTATAAACATTGGAATTGGAAGGCTCTCCACCCAGCCTAATTTTGAGGCAAAAATTTTGCCGGATATCATTAAAGAGCTCACTATCATTACCGGCCAGAAACCATCTCCAAGGCCAGCCATGAAGTCTATTTCCGGTTTTAAGCTCCGTCAGGGAACTATTGTGGGATTGAAAACTACTTTAAGAGGAGATCGCATGAAATCCCTAATGAGCAAACTTGTTAATATCACCCTTCCTCGTGTCCGTGATTTTAGAGGCATAGATCAGAGCGCTATAGATAAAAATGGCAATCTTAACATCGGACTTAAAGAGCATTTGGTATTTCCTGAAATTTCACCGGAACATTCTAAAGTCAATTTTGGAATGCAATTTACCCTAGTTCTAGAGACTCCGATCAAAGATATGAAATTGGCTATTGAGTTTTATAAAAAAATAGGAATTCCTTTTAAGAAATAACAACAATTATAACTATGGCTAAAACATCCGTTGTAGCAAGATCAAAAAAGACACCGAAATATTCCACTCGTATCGTAAGGCGTTGTTTTAGGTGCGGAAGAAAACATGGTTATATGAGAATGTTCGGAATTTGCAGAATTTGTTTCAGAGAATTATCCGGTCGCGGAGAGATTCCCGGAATTAAAAAGTCTTCTTGGTAGAGCTTGCCATAAATTCAAATAGAAATATAAAAATATGTACACAGATCTATTAGTAAAAATTAAAAATGCTCAAGCCGTAAAAGGCGACGCCGTAAAAGCTGCCTATTCAGTGATGGATAAAGCCATTTTAGATGTTTTAGAAAAAAAGAATTTTATTGGCGCGTTCCAGGTAATGGGCAGAATTCCAAAAAAAGTTTTTGAGATCAATTTGAAATATAAACAAGGAGAAGGAGTTGTTCACGGTGTTAATATTTTAAGCAAGCCTTCCAGGCACCTATATGTTGGATATCAGGATATTCGCGCGGTAAAGCAGGGATTCGGTCTTTTAGTTGTGTCCACTTCTAAGGGAATAATGGATGGCCAGGCTGCTAAAAAATTAAAATTGGGAGGAGAGATGCTTTTTGAGATTTGGTAGATCGACTAATAAAGAATTTAAAAACAAAATTATGTCTAAAATAGGAAAAAAATTAATTGTATTACTGGAAAACGTCCTTGCTAAAGTTGAGGGCGATGTTTTAGCAATCTCTTCCAAAGATGGCAAGAAAGTATTGAAAGTTAAAGTTTTGTCTAATATAGAAGTAAAGTTGGAAAACAATCAAATTTCTTTTACTGCCACCAAAGAGGATTCTCAAACCAGAGCTAATTGGGGAACAATGAGAGCGCTCACCCAAAATGCCGTTACCGGAATTACCACTGATTTTAAAAAAGTTTTAGAATTTCAAGGTGTAGGTTTCAGGGCTACTGTTGAAGGCAAAACCTTGGTTTTGAATATTGGATTTTCTCATCCTGTAAAATTTGATATCCCGGAGGGAATCACAATCGTTGTTGAAAAAGGAAATATTACAATTTCAGGAATGGATAAATATTTGGTGGGCCAGGTGGCAACTAAGATTAGGGCGTTCAAAAAACCAAATCCATATAGAGGAACAGGAATAAAATATAAAGATGAAATAGTTAAGAAAAAAGCCGGAAAGAAAGCTACTAGCGGAGCGGGAACAGCTGCATAGTAATTAATTATTTAAAAATATCATGTCTAAAATTTTAGAAAAAAACAGAAAAGAAGAAAGGCGACGCATTAGAAATAGAGCTACTATTTTTGGCACCGCCACAAAACCGAGACTCTCGGTTTTTAGGAGCAATTTATATACCTATGCTCAATTAATTGATGATAATGCCGGCAAGACCATTGTTTCGGCTTCTACCAAGGAATTAGCTAAGGCTAAGAAAGGAAAAAAGACCGATCAGGCCAAGGAATTGGGCGCATTGTTGGCGGAAAAAGCTATAAAATTAGATATAAAAGAAGCAGTTTTCAATAAAGGTCCTTATCTTTATCATGGAAGAGTAAAGGCTTTGGCTGATGGAGCCAGGGAAGCAGGAATTAAAATTTAGTAGTTCGGTAAACTCACTATAAATTATATATTATGAATAATCCAAATACCCCAAATACTCCAAGCAGTCCAAATAGTAATAATCAAAACAGAGGAGGCGGACGACGTCCACCCGCTCGTTTTAATCGAAGAGAAAAGCCTAAAATGGATGATTTTAAGGAGAAAGTTTTGGATCTTAGAAGAGTTACCCGTGTGGTAGCCGGAGGAAAAAGATTTCGTTTTAGAACTACTTTGATTATTGGAGATGAAAAAGGCACTGTCGGAGTTGGTCTCGGCAAGGGAGTTGATGTGCAGGCCTCCATTGAAAAGGCTAAGATTGACGCCCGCAAGCATTTGATAAAAATAAAATTGAACGGCAGAACTATTATGCATGAAGTTGAAGCCAAATTCAGCGCTGCTTATGTCAAGATAAAGCCGGCCGATGAAGGTCATGGATTAAAATCTGGCGGAGCCGTGCGCGTAGTTCTTTCTTTGGCTGGCGTTAAAGACGCCACTTCAAAATGTTTGGGCAGAACGCCGAATAAATTAACCAATGCCATGGCGACCATAGAAGCGCTGAAACAATTAAGAGCTTAAACCCCGCACCTTTTAAGGATAAAATATTTCTTAAAAAAAGTTTGTGCTTACTGAGTAAAAAACTTAGATATATACAATAAATATAATAAACATTAAAATAAATAAGACCCAATCCTTAAAAGGTGCGGGGTAAACATATGCAGACACATACTTTATCAATACAAAATAAACAGCAAAAAAGAGTTGCCAGGGGAGGCAAGAGAGGTACAACTGCCGGCCGTGGAACTAAAGGACAAAAATCCCGCTCCGGTCATCGTATTCGTCCGGCCCAAAGAGATCTTTTGATCAGAATTCCAAAATTGAGAGGTTATAGAAATAAGCCGAAATCTGATTTTAATATAGTTTTAAATTTATCCGAGCTGTCAAAAATAAAAGCTGATATTATCAATAGAGACGCACTGAAGGCTTATTTTGGAAAAGATTTCAGAGATGAGATTAAAATCTTAGATAAAGGAGAGATAAAGAAGGCTGTTAAGGTTGAAGGCGTAAAAACTTCCAAAGGAGCAAAGATAAAAATTGAAAAAGCTGGCGGAAGCGTAAAGTAAAAAGCAAGTAATAAGCCGTAATAAGTTATGGAAAAATTAATCCAAATCTTTAAAACTCGCGACCTAAGAAACAAAATCCTTGTAGTGGCTGGTTTACTGATAGTTTTTAGAATTTTTTCCGCCATTCCTATTCCAAGCGTTGATTTGATAAGATTAAAAATGTTTTTAGATTCAAGCCAGTTATTGGGTTTCTTAGATATGTTTTCGGGTGGCGCTTTAGGAAAGCTTTCTATTGTGATGCTCGGCGTTGGCCCGTACATTACTTCCACCATCATAATGCAGCTCTTAACCATGATCTTTCCTCGCCTTAAAGAATTTTATTACGAGCAGGGAGAAATGGGCAGAGCCAAGTTTAATAGAATTTCCAGATATTTGACCGTGCCCCTAGCCGCTTTGCAGGGCTATGCTTTTTTGAATCTTTTGAAATCTCAACAGATCCTAACAATGAACTCATCTTTTGATATTGTTAGAAATGTTATTATCGTTACCGCCGGTTCTATGTTTCTGGTTTGGCTTGGAGAGCTTATCACTGAACAAAAAATAGGCAACGGCGTGTCTTTGTTGATTTTTGCCGGCATTGTTAGCGCCCTTCCGCAAACTTTCAAGGCCCTTTTCCTGAATTACAGCCCAAGCCAAATCCCGACATATATTATATTCTTGGTCTTGAGCATCGTTGTTATTTCCGGCGTTGTATTTATAAATGAAGGCGAAAGGAAGATCCCGGTTTCTTATTCCAGGAGAGTAAGGGGCAATAAAATGTATGGGGGAGTTTCCAGCTACTTGCCGCTCAAAGTAAACCAGGCGGGAGTTATTCCTATTATTTTTGCTATTTCTATTTTGCTTTTGCCCCAATTTTTAGCCCAAGCTTCAATTTTGATATCTGAAGATTTTTCTTTCAAATTGACCGGCATTGTTAATAATTTTATGAATAATCAGGTGATATATTCGGCGATTTATTTCTCCCTTGTTTTTATATTTACTTATTTTTATACCGCGGCAACTTTTGATCCGATAGAGATCTCTAAGAATTTGCAGAAAAGCGGAGGTTTTATTCCGGGTATCAGGCCAGGCGAACACTCCGGTCAATACTTAGCCAAGGTTATAAACCGCATTACTCTTTTCGGAGCTTTGTTCCTTGGAGTGGTTGCGATACTTCCGAACATCGTGCAGATATTTACCAATATCCAAGCTTTGACTTTGGGAGGAACCAGTTTGCTTATCGCGGTATCGGTTGCTTTGGAAATTAAAAAACAGATAAACTCCCAGTTGGTGATGAGGGAATACGAAGGCATTTAAGTTAAATAAAGTAATTAACCCCCTCACTCGTATCAGAGTGAGGGGGTTTTTGTTATAATTAAAGTTAATTAAAAACCCGCCGTCGCAAGGCTATGGCGAGGCAAAGTAAAATATGAAAAAAGTTATTTTAATTTATGGGGCACCGGGAGCGGGCAAGGGAACTCAGGCTGATTTGTTGTCAAAAAAAATGGGTTTTTATCACTTTGATACCGGTAAATATATTGAGCAAACCATCAATGATCCGGATAATTCTAAAAATAAAAAATTTCAAAAGGAAAAAGAAATTTTTGATTCCGGCAAGCTGAATACGCCGTCGTGGGTATTAAAAGATGTGGTCATAAAAAACACGAAGAAGTTTGCCAGGGCCGGCATTAGGATTGTATTCAGCGGTTCGCCGAGAACGCTTTTTGAGGCTTTTGGAGATGACAAAAACAAGGGATTGATAGAGATCTTGGAAAAATTATACGGCAGGGAAAATCTTGGAATTTTATACATTGATATTAAGCCGGAATCTTCTATTTTTAGAAACAGCAATCGTTTGGTTTGTTCAGTTTGCGCCACACCCGTTCTTTTCCAGGAAGGAAGCGGAATAACAGTCTGTCCGATCTGTAGCGCCCCTTTGAAGAAAAGAGTTTTTGATAATCCGGAGAAGCTTAAAGTTAGGTTGGAAGAATATAAAAATCGCACCTATCCTATTTTGGAAGAATTGAAAAAGAGGGGATATAAAATAGACACGATAGATGGCGAGCCCGCTCCATTTAAAGTTTTTGAAGAAGTAAAAAATAAAATATCCTAGTGCTGATAAAAACTCAAGAACAAATAAAAAAGATAAGAGTTTCCGGCAAGATATTGGCGAGCGTAGCGAAAGAGCTTAAGAAAAATATTTTTGAAGGAGTTGTACTTAAAGATTTGGATATATTGGCAAGAAAATTAATTCGGGAAGCTGGCGCCGAGCCGGCCTTTTTGGGCTATCAGCCGCACGGCGCGGCTCATCCCTTTCCGGCTTCTATTTGCGCTTCTTTAAATGAAGTGGTGGTACATGGTATTCCGAATAAATACAAATTAAAATCCGGAGATATTTTAAAACTTGATTTTGGGGTGAGCTACCAGGGATTTATCACTGATTCGGCATTTACGGTTGGAATAGGAGAAATTTCCAAGGAAGCCCAAAAACTTATGGATGTCACAAAGCATTCTTTGATGCTGGGAATAAAAGAATGCCGACCCGGAAAGACTTTGGGAGATATTGGCTGGGCTATAAATGATTATGTTCAAAGAAATGGATTTAAAGTTGTAAAAGGATTATGCGGTCATGGTGTTGGCATTGAGCTTCATGAAGAGCCATCAGTTTTTAATGAAGGACAAAAAAATACCGGCTTACAATTAAAGCCCGGAATGGTTTTAGCGTTGGAACCGATGGTTTCTGCGGGCGATCCGTATATATCTCAAACTGATCAGGAGAGCTATGCCACTAGAGATGGAAGTTTATCGGCTCATTTTGAGCATACCGTGCTAATAACCGAAAGAAATCCTGAAATTTTAACCAATTTTTAAGCAGTTTGGGGCTGTTTTTATGGTATAATTTTAATAATATATGCCCAAACCCTTTTTATCGGTAATAATTCCAGCTTATAACGAAGCTAAGCGCCTACCGCTTACTTTGATTGATATTGATAAGCATTTGGACGAACAGGAGTATTCTTATGAAATTATTGTGGTAAATGACGGGTCAACTGATCATACGGCTGAAATAGTCAGAAGATTTGTGCCGCTTATAGCCAACTTAAGACTTATTGATAACGAAGAAAATAAAGGAAAGGGAACGGCGGTCCGTAGTGGTATGCTGGAAGCCAAAGGAATGTGGCGCCTTTTTATGGATGCTGATAATTCCACTTCCGTTATTGAGTTTAATAAAATGATCCCTTATTTTAAATCCGGCTATGACGTGGTCATTGGTTCTCGCGCTGTGAAGGGCTCCAGAAAAATGCCCCCGCAGCCTTTTTACAAAGATATTACGGGCAGATTGGGAAATCTCATTATTCAGTTATTTTTGCTTCGCGGTATTTGGGATTCGCAGTGCGGTTTTAAATGTTTTTCAGAAGATTCCGCTAAAAGAATTTTCTCTTTGATCAAGATAGATAGTTGGGGTTTTGATGCTGAATCTTTAGCTATAGCCAAAACTCTGGGCTATAAGATCAAGGAACTTCCTGTGTTTTGGGTAAATGATCCAAGCACTCGGGTCAAATTTAAGGATTATTTGCAAGTTTTATTTGAAACTGTTAAAGTACGCTGGTGGTTGTGGCGAGATGCGTATCATATTAAAAATTAGAAATAAAAATTAAAAAATGATGAAACAATATTTAACAAAAGAAAAATTGGAGGAGCTTAAAAATGAGCTCAATGAATTAAAGACAACTAAGAGGGTAGAGGTGGGTGAAAAATTAAAGAGAGCGAAAGAATTGGGCGATCTTTCAGAAAATTCGGAATATTTTGAAGCCAGAGAAGATCAGTCCCGGGTTGAAAGCAGAATTTTTGAACTGGAAGGCACATTGAGAGACGTAGAGCTTATTAAAAAATCTCATTCCGGCGGTTCTGCAAGCGGAATTGTTAAGGTTGGTTCAACGGTTGAAGTTTCAAAATCCGGAAAAAAGATGAAGTTTTTTATCATCGGATCAAATGAAACAAATCCGGACGAGGGCTATATCTCAAATGAATCTCCGCTAGGCAGGGCTTTTTTGGGCAAAAAAGTTGGTGATAATGTTTTAATACAGGTGCCAAATGGCAAGGTGGAATATAAAGTTTTGTCTGTTGAATAATTAGTTGATTACCCATGTTAGAAGATCTCATCAAAGAACGTTTAAAGAAAAAAGAAAATCTGGAGCATGCTGGAGTGGATTGTTATCCGGCAAAAGTTAAAAGAGATCATAAAATTGAAGAAGTTTTAAAAAACTTCTTGTTTTTGTCTTTACTTAAAAAGAAAGTTGCCATTGTCGGCAGAATTCTTGCTTTAAGAGGTCAGGGAGGAATTATTTTTATAGATATATACGATGGAAGCGGCACCATGCAGGCCGTTGTTTCTAAAAAGAATTTTAAGGATTTTGCTCTCTATAAAGAAAATTTAGACCTGGGTGACTTTATTTCCGTGCAAGGAACAGTTTTTAAAACTAAAGCCGGGCAAAAAAGTTTACAAGTAAATAGTTTATCTTTGGCTACGAAAAGTTTGAGGCCGATCCCGAGCCAGTGGTATGGGATACAAGACGAAGAAGAAAAATTGAGAAAAAGATATTTGGATATTTTGCTTAATCCCGAGATCAGGGATATGTTCAAAAAACGGGCTATTTTTTGGAATTCAATCAGAGAATTTTTAATAGAACGAGATTTTCTTGAGGTAGAAACTCCGGTTTTGGAAAATAAGACCGGCGGCGCTGAGGCGAGGCCATTTATTACTCATCACAATGCTTTAGACATAGATGTTTTTCTCAGGATCTCCATGGGCGAATTATGGCAGAAAAAATTGATGGTGGCGGGCTATGAAAAAACTTTTGAAATAGGCAGGCAATTTAGAAATGAAGGCATGGACGCTGAGCACTTGCAGGACTATACCCAGATGGAATTTTATTGGGCTTATGCGGATTATGAAATGGGCATGAATATGGTGGAAGAATTATTTAAGCATGTCGCTTTAAAGACTTTTGGAAAATTAAAATTTACGATCGGAGAATTTGAAGTTGATCTGGGCAAGAAATGGGAAAGATATGATTTCGTTGAGATCGTTAAAAAACAAACGGGAATAGATGTGATGAATACGAACTTGGAAGAGATCAAGGAAAGACTCAAGGGATTAAGAGTGGAATATTCAAAAGAAGGGTTTAATATTACTCGCGGAATAGATAGTCTTTGGAAATATTGCAGGAAGCAAATTGGCGGACCGGGTTTTCTCGTAAATGTGCCGGTGGTAATGGAGCCGCTCGCAAAAAGAAAAGAAGACAACAAAGAATTGGTCCAGCGTTTTCAGGTTATTATAGCCGGTTCGGAATTAGGGAAGGGATATAGCGAGCTTAATGACCCGGTTGATCAGATGAGCCGTTTTAATGATCAGGCCGAGCTCAGAAATGCCGGAGATGAAGAGGCTCAGATGAAAGATGAAGAGTTCGTGGAAGCTTTGGAATATGGAATGCCGCCCACCTGTGGCTTTGGAATGAGCGAACGGGTATTTAGCTTTTTGATGAACAAGAGCGCCAGGGAATGCCAAATTTTCCCATTATTGAGGCCTAAGAAGGGGGAATAGTCGAAGAAGTTATAAGTTAAAAGTTAAATTATTATACATGCTCGATATTAAGTACATAAGAGAAAATAGCGCAAAAATTAGGGAAGCAGTTAAAAATAAAAACATCGATCTTGATATTGATGAGCTTTTGGCTGTTGATGATAAGAGGCGCGCCTTGCAAATAGAAATTGATGAGATAAGAGCTAAAAAAAATAAATTGGCCGATGCCGGAAAATCAGGGAAACCAAGCAAGGAACAAATTGAAGAAGGCAAACTGCTTAAAACAAAAGTTATAGAAATTGAAGCCGAATCAAAAGTTGTCCAAGAAAAATATATGGCGCTTATGGTAAAAGCGCCAACCATTCCTTCGGATGATACTCCTATCGGAAAAAGCTCTGAAGACAACATTGTTGCCGGCGAGTGGGGCAAAAAACCAGAATTTAAATTTAAGCCGAAAGATCACATCGCGTTAGCGGAAGATTTGGATTTGGTTGATTTTGAAAGGGGCGCGAAAGTTGCCGGATATAGGGGATATTATTTAAAGGGCAAAGGCACTCAACTTGTGATGTCTTTAATGATGTATGCCTTGAATAAAATGACAGAAAAAGGCTACCTACCTTTTATTCCGCCGACTTTAGTAAAAGGATTTGCTTTGTTTGGCAGCGGATATTTTAAGGGCGCCGAATACAATGGCGATGTTGATGAAATTTATAAAATAGCCACTTCGGATAAAGAAGCGGATGGTTCAGAAAATAAGGAACAGAAATTTTTAGTTGGCACAGCCGAGCCTTCGCTTTTGGCTTATTATTCCGGCGAAACTTTGAAAGAAGAAGATTTGCCGATAAGAATTTGCGGATTTAGCCCGTGCTATAGGAGCGAGATCGGCAGTTACGGAAAAGATACAAAAGGTTTGTACAGAGTCCATGAATTTATGAAAGTTGAACAGGTGGTCATTTGCAAAGCCGATGTTGAAGAGGCCAATAAACTTCAGGAAGAAATGATTGGCGTTTCAAAAGAGATGCACGAAGAGCTTGGCTTTAATTACAGACAGCTCAAAATTTGCACGGGTGATTTAAGTGCCGGAAAATATAAAGCGTATGATCTGGAGGCTTGGCTTCCGGGTTCCAACAAGTGGGCGGAAACGGGCTCTGCCAGCAATTTTTTGGATTGGCAGTCCAGAAGACTGAATGTCAAATATATTGATAAAAATGGCGAGAAGAAATATGTTTATATGTTAAACAATACCGCTATGCCATCGCCGCGTCCGTTTATGACAATCTTGGAAACTTTTCAAACAGAAAAGGGGACCGTGAAGATACCGCAAGTCCTGCAGAAATTCACCGGTTTTGACGAGATCACAAAACCTATTAAATAGAGTATTCACAGAAAAATCGCCTAGGGGAAAGCCTTAGGCGATTTTATTTAGAGCACATACAATTTTAAGGTAACAAGGTGCAGGCAAAGTATGAGTATTTCGATGATAAGCCAGCATTTGACCACTTTCTCATATTTACCTAAAAAGATTATCAGGGCTATTATTGTTGAAAGTAGCGCATGAAATACCAGCCAATCATTAAGGCCGATCAGTTTATGGATAAGACTGTTCGAGGGGCCTACTTCGTAAGCCCAGCCGTTGGTTATCCAAACATACGTTGCTATTCCATCAAGGTAGCTTAAAATTAAAGCGATCAAGAGCATCCAGAGAATGCTTTTTTTCATTTTATTCACCCCCTCTTATTCGATTTTTAAAGAAACCTTATACTTTCAGTGTAGAACTGTGAAAATAAAAGTCAAAGCTTGTTTTATGAAAAATAAAAGAGTATCGCTTTTCATTTTACCTCTTTTTTTTGTTAAGCTTATAATAAGCTTTTAATTTAAATTCTAATTTATAAAAAATGTCCGTTAAACACTTAAAAACCTGGATTGAAATTAATAAAAAATCGGCGATTAGAAATGTTAAAATATTTCGCTCTTTGGTTTCCGCTAAAACTGAAATATGGGCAGTGGTAAAATCCAATGCTTACGGCCATGGCTTGACCGCTTTTTCAAAAATTGCTGATGACGTGGGCATTGATGGATTTTGCGTTGATAGCGTTAAAGAGGGAAGTAAACTCAGAGAAAATGGCATTGTTAAGCCTATTTTAGTTTTGGGCCCGACTTTGCCGGCTTTGTACAAAGAAGCGCAAGACAATAAAGTAACAGTTACCGTATCCAATAAGGATGCTCTAAAGGATTATTTAAAGAGCCCCAAAAAGCCCGATTTTCATTTAAAAATTGATTCAGGAATGCATAGGCAGGGTTTTTATCCGGAAGAGATTCCTAAAATAATTTCTTCGCTTAAAAAAGTAAAAAATAAATTTAGGGGAGTTTATACGCATTTTTGTTCTGCTAAAGATATCAACTATCCAACCTATACGGAATTACAATTTAAAAATTTTAATAAAGTTTTGGCCGTATTAGAAAAAGCTGGTTTTAATAATTTAGTTAAACATGTAGCAGCCACCGGCGGAACATTGATAAATAAAAAATATCATTTAGACGCTGTTCGTATCGGCATAGGATTTTATGGTCTATGGCCGTCCAAAGAATTAAATATTCAATTTTCTGAAATAAAATTGCAACCGGTCTTTTCCTGGCACGCTTTCGTGAGTGAAGTTAAAAAAATAAGAAAAGGTGATTATATCGGCTATGATCTAGTTGAAAGAGCCGCGAAGGACAGCAAGATAGCGGTTTTACCGATTGGTTATTGGCATGGTTTTCCGCGCGCGCTTTCTTCTATAGGCCATGTTTTGATAAGCGGGAAATTAGCCAGAGTTTTAGGCAGGGTTTCTATGGATCTAGTCGTTGTGGATGTCGCCGGAATAAAATGTAGGGTGGGCGATGAGGCGGTTATTATAGGCAGACAGGGAAAAGTTGAGATTACGGCTAGCGATGTTGCCGGACAAGTTGGAACCAGCCATTACGAACTTATCACCAGGGTAAATCCTTTAATTGAAAGAATAGTTACTTAATGATTTATGGATATTTATTCAGATAAAAAAAAGATTTCAAAAAGAAAAAGGGCTTTTAGAATAAAGCTTTATCTCCTATTTTTATTACTGGCGCTCTTACTAGTGGGAATTTTTTATTTAGCCGTTTATTCTCCGCTGTTTAGGGTAAAAGAAATTTTAATTGAAAATAATAAATTTTTAACAAATGAAGAAGTTTTAATGAGTTTAAAACAGAAAGTTTTAAGCACTTCTTTTGGAGGGCAGGCCGGCTTTGAAAATTTATTGGCTTGGCCTAGCGGTGAAGTTGTAATATCTGATCCGGCCGTTCTTAATGTAGGCATTGAAAAAGAATGGTTAAGCAGAACCATAAAAATAGAGGTGAATGAAAGAGAGAGATTTGCCATTTGGTGCAATTCTCAGGCAAATGTCTGTTATTGGATAGACAAGCAGGGTTTTGTTTTTGCCGATGCTCCGGTGACCGAGGGTTCTTTGGTTTTTACTATTTTTGATACAAGCGATTCAAACCTATTTATGGGATCTAGAGTTGAAGAGGATAGATTTGCCGGCAATTTAATATCTATTTTAGAAAATTTTTATAAAACCGGATTTGAAGTCAAAAAAATAACTTTTAATAGGGAGCTTGAAGAAATTCATATTGAAACAATAGATGGCCCGGTCTTCCGTTTTAGCGTCAGATTTGACTCTTCAAAAAATATTGATCTGATTAAAGATTTGGATTTTAAGAAAGCGGGATATGTTGACCTGACGGTGGATGAAAACAAGATATATATAAAATAAGCTGTTTTATTGTTCTAATCTGTAAATAAATATAGACGTTCCGGCTTTGTAGTCTGGGGAAAGAGAATTCTCTAGCCATAAATATTCGTCTTGCGGATTGTGGTCAAAATTATCGGCTTTTTTGCCGATCGCGTTTTGAAGTGTATGGATTGAGATTGCCAGCCATTTTATTCCGCTTTCAAGAGGGCTTCCCATAGCAGAATTCCAATCTTCGGCTTTATCGCCTAAATAATATTTCACATTTCCTCCGCCAAAATAATCAACGGCGACTTTGTCTATGGTTTCGGCTTGGCCGGTCAGGGTGTCCGGAGGATTATCCAAAAATTCTTTGAGTCGTTTTAGATCCTGGCCCCAATCAAAATTGGAGTCGGTGGCATATTTGTATCCGTCAAAAGTTCCGCCGAAAAATTCATTGAATCGGGACAAATAATAAGGATTGGCAAATATGGCGCCGGTAATAAGCCATATTAAAAGTCCGGCCAAAATAACAGATTTTGTTCCCAGATTTAATATCTTACGTATCATATTTATAAATTTTTGCGCCAAAGTGTCGGGAATAGCCGGGGGCGCGATATAAAAAAGTTTTTTAACGGCTTGCGCGGAAAGAATATAAATAAACGGAAGCATGGGCATAATATGCCTGAAGCCGATATTTAAATTGCTGTTCATGCTATATAGCCAATATCCGGCAACGAAAATGAGCATTGAAAGTTCAGAGAAATTAGTCGTAAAGTATTCAAAGAATTTATTCTTAATATTTTTTCGGCCCTTGGCGACCGTTTTTAAAATCCCCCATAAGCCCAAAAGGAAAGCCGTAAAAACAATTATCAGAGTTGGCAGAGTTTCTTTCATTATAAAAATAATAGGGAAGTAGAGAGGGCTTCCTTGATTTGAAACTTCGCCTAAGAAGTAATTTATGCTTCCTTCCGAAGATTTTTTTATTACCATTAAAATGCCCAAAAAATATTCGCTAAGCGGACGGAGAACCGTATTTTGCGACATAGCCAGAACCGATTCGGTTAAGAAGTTATTATCAAAAGATTGCAAAATTGAGGCGGTATCGGAATATTGTTTTTCTGCCGGATAGTTTAAGGTAAATAATCCGTATATCAAATATATCAGCGCGCCGCCAACGGCGAATATCAAAAGAAGCCTGCCGAAATCAACATAAAAAAATTTGAATATTTTCTTAAGCTTATTTTCTACAACGGGGCTTTTTATTTCTTTAATAATTTTTTCCAATAATAATATGGAAACTATTAATATAAAAAATGGAACCAAGAGAACCGCTGAAAATTTTAGGAGTTCAGCGACACCGAAAACAATTCCCGCGACAACGATATTTTTTCTAGAGGGCTTGTTAATAAATCTTAAGAAATAATAACTGGACACTAAAATTCCCAGGGTGGCGCCAATATCAGTGGCGACATAGTGTCCGTGCGCTAGAAAGTTCGGAGAAAAGGCGATAAGAAGTGCTGGTAAAAGCGCCCACCATTTTCCCGTAAGTTCGTTTGCCCAAAAATAAGTGAAACCAATAAGGATGAGCAGTAAAAGCATCGGCGCCAAACGGCTGTAAAAAATAATCTTGTCGACATCGTTACCGGAATTATATAAAAATTCTTTTCCGATTTCCCACTGGGCATTTGTTTGGTTTTGCCAGGCATCGCCATCAACTGGGAATTTAAGACCTTGAAATAAAAGCGGTAGAGCGGACAAGGCTTTTATCAGTGGCGGATGTTCGGGATTTAATCTATAGTCAAAAAATTTAATATATGAATAACCGGCGGGAATATGCGCAAGCTCGTCCATAACGGCCGAGTCTTGCTTGGCGGAGCCCAGCATTAATAAAAAGGCGGAAACAATAATTAATGAAAGTATTGCCTTCGGAATATGGTTTTGTAGCTTTATCATTGTTGTAATATAATAATTATACTATTTTTTAAGATAAACTTTTATTAATTATGAATTACGACAGGCAAAAATATCTGGAAGCTATTAAATCAAAACTGGAACAAAATATGTTTTTCCATTCTTTGGCGCTTGAAGCGTGTATGGGCGGAATATATGACTATTTAAAGTCGCAGGGGCAAATTGATGAACAGGAAGCTAGTAAAGAAGATTGGCTTTTGGCGGGGCTTTTGCATGATATAGATTATTCGGGTTCATTCAAAGAATTTCATCCGACTAAAACCAAAGAAGCGTTGGTTGAATGCGGTTTGGAAATTTCCGATGAGATCAATCAAATTATCAGAGCCCATAGTCCGAAACAAAGCGGAGTTCAGCCGGTGTCTAAAGCGCAGTGGGCGATTTTTTGTGCCGATAGTTTGACTGGGTTAATAACGGCGGTTACTTTTGTTTTACCGTCAAAAAAAATAAGCGACGTAAAACTTTCTTCCGTTGTGAAAAGATTTTTGAAAGAGCCGAGATTTGCGGCTGGTACAAGAAGGGACGAGGTGGCGATGTGTTCTAATGCAGATGGTCTGAATATTCCGCTGGAAAAATTTGTTGAGATCTGTTTGGTTTCAATGCAGGGGATTGCGGGGCAAATAAATTTATAAAATGAGTTTCGGACTTTTAAGATTTCCTAAAAACGACAGGCATTTTATGTGGACGGATCATTCTAAGTCTAAAATGATCCAGTATTTTATTTCGGAATCAAAGATAAGAGGCGTTATTAAAAAACACGACAGGATTGAAACAGGAATTGCCCCAAAGACCGTGGCGGTGATGCAAAGAAATGACAGAGGCAAGAGAAAGGAAGAGCTCTGGGTGATGTATCAAAAAATAGGAAGCAAAAAGATTGGAGAAAAATTGAACATAATTTCCGTCTGGAGATATCCCGGCGTGAGTCCTAAAAAAGAAGTTCCTATTCCGGAGGATGTTTTAAATATATTGGAAAACATAAATTAACTATCATTCTTATGTTCTCAAGAACATAAGAATGATAATGTTAGAGAAAATATGAGTAGAGTATTAAGATCTGATTTTTTTGAAACTAAGTATACAGCAAAAATAGCCCAAGATTTATTGGGCAAGTTTTTGATCAGAAAAATAGGAAGAAAGACTATTTCCTATATGATCACGGAGGCGGAGGCATATTGCGGGTCGGAAGATAAAGCTTCGCACGCCCACAAAGGCAAAACGAAACGGAACGAGCCAATGTTCGGCTCGGCAGGCAATTGGTATGTTTATTTGATATATGGAATGTATCATATGCTCAACATTGTCACTGGTCCTAAAAATTATCCGGCGGCAATTTTGATAAGGGGATTAGAAGGCACTTGTCCCGTTAGAAGCAGGTCGCCCCAAGGTGACTGTAGCACTGCCTTCGGCAGGGCGGCTTCTAACGGGATGAATGGTCCCGGAAAATTAACCAAGAAATTAAAAATAACTAAAGTTTTAAATAATAAAAAAGCTATTCCTAAGAATGGGTTATGGATAGAAGATCGCGGTGTGAAAATAAATAAAAAAGATATCAAAAAGTCTGCGCGTATAGGAGTGGGTTATGCAGGGCCTGTTTGGTCTAAAAAGAAACTCAGATTTTTTATCTGTCATTCCGCACTTGATGCGGAATCCAGAAAAAGGAACTAGATTCCCGCTTTCCCTCTTTCGCTAAAGCTACGGACGGGCAAAGCGCGGAATGACAGAATAGAAAAGAAAGATTGGTATAAAATCGCTTCACTTTTTGTTGTTTTTGGCTTAATATCTATATGAAATGAATCCCACACATAACAAAGACCACTATTTGTTATTGTTAAGGGGAAGTCGCATAACCAGTAAAAACATAATATATATAAAAATAACGAGGTCAGAGAAAGCTATGCTTTCCAGTCTTTGTTATGTGTGGGATGAATAAATTATCACTCGGCATAGTAGGTCTTCCAAATGTGGGTAAATCGACGCTTTTTAAGGCCATTACTCATAATCCGGTGAACATAGCCAATTATCCTTTTTGCACCATAGACCCGAATATAGGCGTTGTTTCCGTGCCTGACGAGCGATTGGAGAAACTTAATGAATTGTCCAAATCCAAGAAGAAAGTGCCTGCCGTGGTTGAATTTTACGATATAGCCGGCTTGGTGAGGGGCGCCAACAAGGGCGAGGGATTGGGCAACCAATTTTTGAGCCATATCCGGGAAACCAATGCCATTGTGGAAGTTTTGCGTTGTTTTAAATCGGCGGAAATTATCCACGTGGAAAATTCAGTTGACCCGATCAGAGATATGGAAATTATCAATGCCGAGCTGGCTTTGAAAGATCTGGACACCGTTGAAAAAGTTTTGAAGAGTTTGGAGGCGGAGGCTCGCAGCGGAAAGAAAGATGCTCAAAAAGATTTGGAAGTTGCGAAGATAGCCCACGAAAGACTTTTGAAGGGCGAGCTTTTGGTGGATCTACGACACGAGCCAATCATCAAAAAACTTCAGCTTTTGACCGCTAAGCCTCAGGTTTATTTGTTAAATGGCAGTCCGGAAGATGTTCCGGCCGGTTTGATAGAAAAAATTAAAGCTTTAGGAGCGGACTATACAACGATAGATTTGGGCGACCCTTCGACGGGCTCAGGGCTGAATCAGTTGATTCAGAAGTGTTATTCAGTTTTGGACCTGATAAGCTTTTTTACTACAGGAGAAGACGAGACCAGAGCTTGGACAATTGTTAAAGGCGAAAAAGCTCCGCAGGCTTCGGGCACTATTCATACTGATTTTGAAAAAAGTTTTATCCGCGCTGAAACTATCAGTTGGAACAAATTATTGGAAATCGGCAGTTGGTCAAAAGCAAAACAAAAAGGCCAAATTCGTTCAGAGGGAAAAGAGTACACAGTACAAGATGGCGACGTGATTGAAGTAAAACATGGATAAGTTAATTAATGGGGATGCGAAGCCCCGCACCGAACTCGTGTCCAGCACCGAACTTGTTCTGGTGCTGAGGTGTTCTGGTGCGTGGGTTGTGGAGATAAAGCATGGGTAATTTTAAAAATAATAATTAAAAAATATGAAAAAACTTATTACATTATCAATACTATTTATCTCACTTACCTTTGTTGCGCCGATACAAGCATCGGCAGCCACAAGTGCAGGATTAAAGCCTGGTAATTTTTTCTATATTTTTGATACAGTTTCTGAGAAGATTGGTCTATTTTTTACATTCAATCCTGAAAATAAGGCCAAGAAAGCATTGGGATATGCAGATGAGCGGTTAGCTGAGATAGAGGCTATTTCAGGAGAAAACAATCCAGATGCAGTTAAAACGGCTATCTCTAACTATGAAAGCAATGTTGCTTTGGCAACGGAAAAATCTAAGGAAGTTAAAGATAAAGGGCAAGAGGAAAATTTACTTAATTTAATTACAGATAATGCTTCAAAAAACCAAGAAGTTTTATCGGCTGTTTTAATTAAGGTTCCCGAAGAAGCGAGGGAAGCAATTGTACGGGCAATTGAGGCAAGTAAGAAGGGTCAGGAAGAGGCGACTAAACAAATTACTGAATTGAAAGGCGAAATTGAACAATTAAAAAAAGAGGTGGTGGAATCAAGACAAGTAAGTGGCGAAGAACAGTCGACCGAAATTGAATTATTAAGAAAAGAAGTTGAAATTTTGAAATCCCAACAATCTCTTCAATCTGTAAAATCTCAAACCGTTGAAAAAGTGCCAGAAAAAATAGTTGAGATTTCTCCTATAATTGAAGCCCAACCAATTATTAGTGCACCATTGCCGGATTATAAGGTGCAAGCGTTTACCATTTTGAATAATGCGAAAGATAATTATGTTCGTCTAGTTAATTTTAGTCGTGAATGCACATCTATGGCAATCAAAAGAAAGGCTATAATTCAAAATTCGGCTTCTGATCGTGTATCGTTTCTTCCGAAAGTGGCCTTTGACTCTTATTTAAACGATATTTTTACATTGCTTTATAATAGTTATGACAACGAGATAGGGGGAATGGAAGGATTTCGAGTTATTTGCGAGGTGACGTACCTTAATATTTTTAATAATAATATTTATAAAATTGATGCCGCCATGCTTGCGTTACAACAATCAAATAATCCGGTAAGTTTTGAGCAATTAATAAATTATCAATTATCTTATTTGGATACAAAAAAGATTGAAGATGACAGAGCTAATGTACAAAATATTATTGATAGGATTAATAATATGATAATGACTCATAATACTCAGTTGTATACACCACTTCTTAATACGGCAAAAAAATATGTCGATCAAGTAACAACCCCCACTGCGCAACCAGCAATTCAATATGTTTCTCCGGCACCTATATTGCCTCAAGCACCAAAAATAACTCGTTGTACAATAGGAACAATTGGCGGTGGCGGTGTTGATTTAATGATGAATTGCTACGAATCAAGTTTTTAGTTAGATTATTCATTATAACTTTCGCTGTGAAAAATTATTTTAAAAACCCAAAAAAAGAGCCTTGGCAAATTGCAGCGGCAAGATTTTGTGTTGAAAATTCAGAAGGAGGTTTTACTCAAGATGATCTCAATAAATATATAAAATCAATTTATGGTGCCGGCATTAATAATGGCTACCTAGACCAGTTTTATCAGGAGGAAATTTGTGAGCCTGCTGGCAGAAAGTATTCTAGGAGTTATTTTAAAGATGAAAATAATAATCGTCGGGTGCCACCACTAGATTTGGTATCTAAAGTTACAGATTATGATGAATTAAAAGAAGCAAGAAAAAATTCTAAAAATGCTTTTATATTTTCACTAATTGCCATTACTATTTCCGTTATTACTCTTTATACCACTCTTAGATTGGGAGAAAATCAAGTAGAAACATCCCAAGAACAAATTAAATTACAAAATTCTATTTGGAATTATGAACAAATGAGAAATAACAGATTAGAACAAAGAGACATTGAATGGAGGCGAGAAGATTTACAATCTCAAAACCGTTTACTATAGATGATTAGTAATTAATTTATGAAAAATAATATTTGGGACGTCATTGTCATCGGTGGCGGACCAGCAGGAATGATGGCGGCGGGAAGAGCGGCGGAAAATGGCCGTTCGGTTTTGCTGTTGGAAAAAAATGAAACACTTGGTAGAAAGTTGCTTTTGACGGGCGGAGGGCGATGCAATTTTACAAATAATAAACAAAATATACGCGAATTAGCTTTGAGTTATAAAGACAGCGACCAATTTTTGATGTCTGCATTTTCGCAGTTTGATGTGGTAAAAACTATAAAATTTTTTAATGATAGAGGAATGAAAACTAAAGAAGAAGCGGAAGGAAGAGTTTTTCCTGTTTCGGATAAAGCCCAAACTGTTTTGGATGTGCTGGTGAAATATATGAAAGCACCCGCCGACGCTAAAGCTATGGCGGGCAAAGGGAGTGGGGCACAAATAAAAACAAATGCGGATGTTGTGAACATAACTTTCA